>JAZDDY010000149.1:0-9887 GCA_043809265.1 Candidatus Iainarchaeum sp. | reverse complement strand
GGAGTGATGCAAGAAGTGAAGAGGCCCCTTAATGGAATTAAGGTAAGCGCCGATTCCTTTGCCTTGCCCATAACCATAGAGAAATTCGACTTCCGCGCCCTTTCTTTGCAGGGCTTTGCCTAAGCCGAGGGCAACCCTGCTGACGCCTGCATTCTCGGAATAGGCGCCGTTATAATGCATTAAAATCTTCATAAGCAACACAAAACCAGGCTATATAGAACCTTCCAAAAACGCTTTAAAAACTGTTTTGGTACGAAATCTCCTATTGCAGGAATTGTACCAATCCGATTTAAAGCCTGCGCAAAGAAGATAATAGGGGAAAAAATGAAGCTGATGGTTACCGGGGGCTGCGGGTTTATCGGCTCGAATTTCATAAAATATTACATGGAAAAGCACCCGCAGGACAAAATAGTGAACCTTGACAAGCTCACTTACGCCGGAAGAATGGAAAACCTCAAAGAACTGAAGGGAAACAAAAATTACGAATTCGTGAAAGGCGACGTGTGCAACCCAAAAAGCGTTGCAAAGGCGATGAAAGGCGCGGACAAGGTTGTGCACTTTGCCGCAGAATCGCATGTCGACCGCTCGATAAAAGACCCATTCGTTTTCCTGAAAACAGACACGCTGGGCACTGCGATAATGCTTGAAGAGGCAAGGAAGCTTGATATAGAAAAATTCGTTTATATCAGCACTGACGAAATCTACGGCTCTGTCGAGCAGGGATTCAGCACTGAAGATTCGGAGATAAAGCCATCTTCGCCTTACTCGGCTTCAAAGGCTGCCGCGGACAGGCTCGCGTTCTCTTATTTTTTCACTTACGGCCTCAATGTCACAATCCACCGCGCCTCGAACAATTTCGGCCCTTTCCGGTATCCTGAAAAATTAATCCCGCTTTTTGCCACCAACCTCTTGCGCGGAAAAAAAGTCCCGGTTTACGGAAACGGGCTGCAAAAAAGGGACTGGCTTTATGTGGAAGACAACTGCGCTGCTGTCGAATTGCTGCTGGAAAAAGGCGGGAAGGGCGAAGCGTACAATGTTGCGGCGCACAACGAGAAAACAAACATTGAAATCACAGAATTTGTGTTGAAGGAATTGGGGAAAGGAAAGGAAATGATTGAATACGTGAAGGACAGGCCTGGGCACGACAAAAGATATGCGCTTAACACAGGCAAAATCGAGGCTTTGGGCTGGAAGCCGAAATGGGAATTCGAAGCAGCGCTCAGGGCCACAGTGAGATGGTATAAGGAGAACGATTGGTGGTGGAAGCCGCTGGTTGCAGGGGGCGCAAAAAAATGAAGGGCGTGATTTTGGCAGGCGGCACAGGCTCAAGGCTAAAGCCGCTCACTGATGCCACGAACAAGCATTTGCTGCCGGTATATGATAAGCCGATGATTTACTATCCACTGCAGACCTTGATTGATGCAGGCATAAAAGACATTTTGGTCATAACAGGCACAGCGCATGCAGGCGACATTTTTTCATTGCTCGGGTCAGGGAAAAAATTCGGCGTGCACTTCACTTACCGGGTGCAGGACGAAGCCGGAGGGCTTCCGCACGCGATTGCGCTGGCAGAAAATTTCGTGGACAATGACAAATTTATTTCCATTAACGGCGACAACATTTTGTTCGACAACATAAAGCCTTTTGTGGAAGAGTTCGCGAAAGGAAAGGAAGAGTCAAGGATATTGATTTACAAGGGCACAAAAGAACAGTGCCAAAAGAGCGGTGTGGCGGTATTGGATGGCAATAAGGTGGTTAAGGTTGTGGAAAAGCCGAAGGAGCCGCCGAGCGAATGGATTTCTGTCGGGGTTTACATGTTCACGCCGCATGTTTTTGAAGTCATAAAGGGATTAAAGCCGAGCGCGCGCGGCGAACTCGAAATAAGCGACATCCACAACACCTACGTGAAGCGCGGCACGCTCAAGGCAAGCAAATTGCAGAAGCAGTGGATGGATGCAGGCACAATCGAAGAACTGGCCGAAGCCAACAGATTTGTGGAAGAACAGGCCCTGAAAAAATAACGCTGATTCTCAAAGCCATATTTGGAACCAGTAGTAGAGGAAAAACTGCGGGAAAAACAAATCGCGCAGGAAAGAAAAGAAAACGAAAGAAATTCCCTGCAGAATTCCGAATTTTTTGCCTTTCATTTCCACGAGATACTTGAACAGGAAAATGCCAGCGATTGCCGCCGCCGAACCGAGAAGCGCCTGGTGCAAAAGAATCCCGCCTGCCGCAAACCAGAGCAGGAGGCATGAAACCATTGCCTGCTTGAACGAGCCCTGGCACACGAAACCGAAATGCGTCCGGTAAAGTGCAGGGAATTTTTTTGACAGGCGGATGTCGCCCTTAAGCATTTTCAGTTCCTTTAAGGGGAAATGAAGAGGAAGCTTTCTTGGAGGGTGGAAAACCCTGGCGGTTTTATCAAAGGAAATTTTTCCGCCTGCCGCAATCACCTTGAATGCAAGGTCTGTGTCCTCACGGAAAAAATTATAGGATTCGTCGAACCCTTTCACTTTCTCAAGCCAGTCTTTCCTGAAAGCGTAATTGCAGGCAGGGAATTTGCCTCCGGAAAGGTTTTCTGTGGCATGGCAATAAAGTTCCCTGTTGTCGTTCCAGGTAAGGCCCTCAACTCCCGCAAGGATTTTGTCTTTTTCGAATGCGAAAAGAATCCTTTCAAGCCAGTCCTTTTCGGGAAGGCAGTCGTCGTCAGTGAAGGCAACAAAATCGGCCTGCGCTTGCTTTATCCCGAAATTCCTTTTTTTGTCAGGGAAAGAAGAATCGATTTCGAAGAAGAAGAGCCGTTTATCATTGACTTTTTTTTTCACAACAGGGATCGTGTTGTTCCCATTAAAGCCAACGACAAGAACTTCAAATTCCTTTTCTGTCTGCGCCAGAAGCGCTTTAAGGGTGTTCTCAAGGAAATCCGGCCTGTTGTGCGCCGGGATTACCACACTTATTTTCGGCTTCATTTTGTTTGCACCCATTTGTAGATTTTAAGGGAATGCGGCAAATTGGTTTCAAACACCAGTTCAAGGCTTGCCCTGTTTTTTTCAATGAATTCGAGCACTTTTGCCCTTTCCTGGTCAGTGGTGTCCTGCCTTCCCCCCGAGCCTTGAATGCGATTGGAGTACTGGAGGTCCATCACATAAGTGTTGGAGCCGATGAAATCCCCCAGGCTCAGGTTTTCAGGGTTGCCTGCAAGCTGCTGGTTCAAGTCCACCGAGAGATACCTGCGGGCAGGGAAAATGCCGTTCATGAAGTAAATGCAGTCGTCGCTGCCCCCGATAACCAGGGCGTTTTCAGGCGTGTGCGAATAAATCTGGTCGAAAACCGCCTTGCGGCCGTTCAGGAAATCCAAGTGCACTGCAGAGGCATAGATTGAACCTGCAAAGAGCACGACAATTATCGCCCAATAGCCTGCGAGCAAAAGCTTTTCCCTTGATTTGAATTTTTCTAGCAGTTCCTGAAGGAATGCGCCGTACGGGATGAGCAGCATGCCTGCAAGCGGCAGGGCATAGCGCATTCTCAGAAGGATTGTGAAAATGGAATTGTTGAAAGCGAACGGGGGATATCTTGCCGCAAGGAAAAGGTACACCAGGGAGAAAAGCGCAAACTCAAGCTTGTAAGGGAATTTTTTGGAGAGATGGGGGGCTGCGAGCATGAGAGGATAAACCGCAAGGAGGAGCGCCACATAGAAGAGAAGGCTCAGGGGCTCCGCGCCCAAGAAAGTTGAAATTATCTGTTCGGAAGCGGATTCGCCGTAGCCGGTGCTGAGCGCGCCGCCGTATGCGATTGAATTGAAGAGCAGCATTGCCGCGAGCACCGGCAGGAAGCCTGCAAGAGTGAGCGAAAACTTTTTCCTGTCCTTGAAAAGCAGTGCCAAAAGGATTGCACTTATGCCGAGCACGGCATCGTTGCGGGCAAGCATTGCAAGGCCGAAAAATGCGCCGCTTAAAACCCAGTCCCTGCGCTTTTCGGAAAGGAAAAAATAAAACGCGGCAAAAAAACCCGCCAGGACAAGTGGGCCGTCGTAAAGCGTGCGGCTCTGCCAGAAAATGACAGGATAGAAAAGGTACAGGAGAGCGAAGGACTGCCTTGCCTTGAGTTTTTTCAAAATCAGGAAAAGCAATCCGAAATTTAGGAGGTGCAGTACAAGCCCCGAAAGCATTACCGCGCCGAAACCGAACCATGTGAAAGGAATTGTGAACAGGGCGCGCCCTATGCCCTGGCCGTACACATAGCCATTGGAAGTGAATGAGCCGGCATTGCAGACATTCTCCGGGTTTTTCTCACCCAGGGAGCCTTTTTGGATTTGAAGCGCATTCGCAAGAGTGTGGCATTCGTCGCTAGAGGAATAAAATTGGGGAAAAAATACGAAATAGGAAAGTACGAACAGGGCCAGCACTGCAAGCATCGCAATGTTTTCCCTTGATTTTTCCAGCCACATCTGAAAATCACTTTTTCTTGAGCCTGTAAAGCGCCTCTTCCTGGATTTCCCTGTTGCGCTTGACCATTTCCCCTATAAAGCCGAAGAGCACTATCTGGAGGCCTATGGTCATCAAAATACCGGAAAGGATTGCTGTGGGGTAATATGGTTCAACAGCGCCGGTTGCAAAAAAGTGCGATAAAACCCTGAAGCCCGCAAGGATTCCGCCCAAAAAGAAAATTCCGCCGATTGCCGAGAAAATTCTCAGCGGATGGTAATTGAGGTAGTTAACGAGAAGGGTCATTCCAGCGCGCTTTGCATAGCCCAAAACGCTCCCGAAAAGCCTTGAGGAATCAGAGCGCTTCCTGAAATCGACCGGGATTTCGATTACTTTCATTTTGTGCTCTGCCGCAATTAGCAGCGATTCCTGCGTGTAAGTGAAATTGCTTGATATGTTCATCCTCAGGGCGGCCTCGCGCGAAAAAGCCCTGAAGCCTGTCTGGGCATCGCTTATATCGTAGCCTGAAACAAACCTCACGACTTTTGTGGCAAGGATGTTCCCGAAGCGCTTGCTGGAAGGCATTTCCTCTATCCAGCCCTTGAACCTTGAGCCCAAAACAATGTCCGCCTTTCCTTCGGCGACAGGCTTTACAAGGAGCGGGATCTGTTTCTGGTTGTACTGGAAATCGGCATCGGTGTTGACTATAATATCAGCGCCGCCCTCAAGCGCGGCATCAATGCCGGTCTTGAACGCTTTCGCGAGGCCGCGGTTCCCGGCATGCCTAACCACAACCGCGCCGCTTTTTGCAGCAATTTTGCCTGTATGGTCGGTGCTGCCGTCGTCTATCACGATTATTTTTATTTCCTTTATCCCTTCAATCCGCCTTGGAATTTCTTCAATCACTTTTGCGATTGTCTTTTCCTCGTTGAATGCAGGGATTGTTATTGCCAGTTTCATTTTTGCACCGATTCAAGCATGTCTCAAAACAAATAAAAACCTGGGCGCCGCAATTTATAGAATGCGGCTGTTCAGATAGCCGTAGCCAGAAATAAATGCGCTTCGGGTATTGATATTCTTTTTGGTAATACCGTTAAACGGCTAAGGCGAGAAAATGGGCAACAGGGCAGTATTGGCATTGAGGATTGCCGCAGGCATCGCAATAATCTTTTTCCTGGCCTATTTTGCAGGCATCGGCGGCATCCTTGAAAAAATTGCCTCCTTCAATCCTTTTTTCCTGTTTCCCATAATAATTCTCACAATCCTTGTCCTGGTTGTCGGCGCCCTTAACCTGCACAGGCTCCTTTCGCCGCTCGGCAAAATAGGCTTTTTTGAATTGTTCAAAAACTACTGTGTGAGCTTTGCCTTCGGCTACATTGCACCGGGAAAAATCGGGGATTTTTCGCTTTCAGTGCTCCTGAAAGAAAAATTCAGGCCTGGCGAGTCAAGCGCAATCATCCTGATGGACAAGATTGTCACGCTGTCGCTTTATTCCGCGATTTCCATAGCCGCACTTTTCATTTTTTTCGGGATTGACAATGGCCTGAGGGTTTCCTTGTTCCTTGCCGCCGGCTTTATCATTCTCTTTTTCCTTTTGTTTACAAAAAAGGGCAATGCCCTTGTTTCGAAAATTTTTATGGGCAGGTTCGAGCGCGGCCTGAAGGAGTTCTTTGGGACGCTTGCCAGCTATCTCCAAAAAAGAAAGGGGCTTTTGCTTTTGAACGCGGCATTTGCATTGCTTAAGCTTGCATTGCAGGCATGCATCCTTTACTGCATTATTTTGGGATTAGGCATTCAAACTGATTTCATGCCGCTCCTCCTGATCGTGCCTGCTTCAACCGTAATTTCAATGGTGCCTGTGACCTTCAGCGGCCTTGGACTGCGCGAGGGCGCAATAGCGGTGCTCCTGCAGAGGGCTTCAATCGGGGCAGAGGCGGCGGTAGGAGCCGCGTTCCTTGGAACGATGATCGACTATGCTTTTGTGTTTATTATCCTTGCGTTTTTCACTTTGCCAAAAAAAACGGCTGGCAAGGAAAAGGCAAGGGAAATAGGTGCAAAGTATACCGAATCATATGATTCCGAGATAAGAGGCCTGAACGGCATCAGCGAGAAAGAAATGGAATTCATCAAGAGCGCTGGCCTTTCGGGGGATATCCTTGATTATGGCTGCGGCACCGGGCGGTTTGTGAAGTTTTTCGAGTCCAAAGGCGCAAAAATCACGGGCTTTGAGCCAAACAGGCATATGCTGAAGATTGCAAGAAAAAAGTGCGCTTCAGAAATCCTTGAAAAGCCCCCGAAGAAAAAGTTTGACTGCATTCTGCTTGCGGAAGTATTGCAGGAGGAGGGATGGCGCGAGCAGGAAAAAATCCTGGGCGAAGTTACAGGGCTCTTAAAGCAAAGGGGAAGGATTCTAGTAATCTTTATGAATTCCATTAACCCTTTGTCTTGGGCTGTCGGATTGAAGGACCATGTTTATCCTGGAAATTATTTCAAAATAAGGGGCATTATGGAAAATTCGGGTTTGGCGCTGGTGCGGGAAGACGGCATCCAATTGGTTCCGCTTCCAAAAAACTGGTCAAAAAGGATAACAAGAATCGGCAGGCCTGTCTTTTTGTCAAAATGGGTTATGCAATTGTATGAAAAGAAATAGTCACTTCGCGCTATTTTTTATTTCCGCGATGACCCTTTCAATCTGTTCTCCTGTGAGGCCTGAAAAGGTCGGAAGGGAAATGCCGCGTTCGGAAACATCGCATGAAACAGGGCACTTGAAGCCAAGGCTTTTGAAATAGGGCATTTTGCTTATTGGCGCAAAGAAAGGCCTTGTGTCGATGCCTTTTTCCCCGAGTTTTTTTTGCAGTTCCGCGCTGGAAATCCCGAATTCTTTTTCGATTAGGACGCTGTAAGTCCAGAAAGTGTTTTTCAGATAGGGCTTTTCAAGCGGTAGCGTGATGCCTTTGGTTTTGGAGAAAAGTTCGCCGTAGGTCTCCGCTATTTTTTTCCTGTCCATAAGAAATCCGTCCAGGCCTTCCAGTTGGGCTAGGCCAAAGGCTGCCTGCAAATTTGTCATGCGGTAATTGAAGCCGAGCTCTGTGTGGAAATACCTGCGCTCTTTGCTCATGGCATGGTTTTTGAGGTAATTCGCCTTTTCGGCTATCCCTGCGTCGTTTGTTGTAATCATTCCGCCCTCGCCTGTGGTGATGACCTTGTTGCCGTAAAGGCTGAAAATCGCCGAATGCCCGAGATTGCCTGCTTTTTTGCCCTTGTATTCCGCACCTATGGATTCGGCGGAATCCTCTATAACCGCAAGGCCTTGCTTTTCAGCTATTTCATTTATTTCGTCCATTTCGCAGGGCAGGCCGTATAAGTGCACAGGGATTATTGCCTTTGTTTTCTTTGAAATAAGCGGTTTTATTTTTTCAGGACCGATGTTCCATGTTTCCCTGTCGATGTCTGCGCAGACAGGCTTGGCGCCGATGTAAGCGACGGCGTTTGCGGTTGCCACAAAGGTCAGGTCGGGCACAATCACCTCATCACCTGCTTTAATGCCGTGGCAGAGCAGCGCCAAGTGCAGGGCGTGGGTGCCGTTCGAAACTGAGACAGCGTGCCTTGTGCCGCAGTATTTCGCGAATTCCTGCTCGAATTTTTTTACAAATTCGCCTTCCGAGGAAACCCATTTTGTTTCGACGCATTCCTTCAGGTATTTCAGTTCGTTGCCTGCAAGGGCTACAGAAGATACAGGAATCCTTTCCATAAAAACCACTTTTGCATTATTTGTCCCAGGGCCATTTTTTGCCGCGCTGCCTGAAATCCTCAACCGTTCTCTCCAGGCCTTCCCTGAACGAAATTTTTGGAGTCCAGCCTGTGAGCCTGAAAAGCTTGAAATAGTTGGCTTCAAGCACCTGAACGTCAAGCGGGCGCAGCCTCTGCTTTTCAACCACGATTTTGAGGTTTTTGACACCCATTATGTCCGCAAGGAGTTCCGCCATTTCTTTTACGCTCCAGCACTTGCCGTAGCCGCAATTGAAAACTTCGCCTTCGGCTTCCTTATGCCTCATGAGTTCGATCGAAGCCCTTGCGGCGTCCTCGACATATGTGAAATCACGCTTTGCCTCGATGTTACCCAAATGCAAAGTGTTCCCTTTTGAAAGCTGGGAAATCAATTCAGGGATAATGTAGCGGTGGGTTTCCCTTGGCCCGTAAGTGTTGAACTGCCTGAGGATTATGACCGGAATGCCCTGCTCGTGGAAAAGCGTAAAGCAGAGCCTGTCGGCAGCGACCTTTGCCACCGCATAAGTGGAATGCGGGTTCAGCGGGTGGTGCTCGTCCATCGGCACATACTGGGCTGTGCCGTATGTTTCACTTGTCGAATACTGGATCAAGCGCTTTACGCCTGCCTTTTTTGCAGCAAACATGACGTTCATTGCGCCTGTCGCATTGATGTCCATGAAGTCTTTCGGGGTTTTATAGCAGTCCGGGATATAAGGCATCGCGGCAAGGTTGAAAACATACTCGGCATTGTTCTTGGAAAGGATGCTGTCAAGCTTTTCATCCCTTATGTCGCCTTCAATAAGCCTGATTTCCTTTTCAATGCCTTTAAGATTTTCCCTGCTCCCGCTTAGGAAATTGTCAAATACTGTTACATTCGCATTCTCTTCGACAAGCTGCCTTGCAAGGGAGCTTCCTATGAAGCCTGCGCCGCCTGTCACGAAAACGTTTTTACCTGAAAAATCCATAGAAGCACCTCGAATGCTAATAAATTAATAAAAAACCTTTTTAAACTGCCTTTTGGCACAATTATAAAACCCGGATAAGGCGGTCTTAAGACAGGCAGGATTAAAGGTGCACCATAAGGGTTATAAAAACAGGATTCGCCTTTTCTTTATGAAGGTCGCGGTTATAGGGCCTGTCCCGCCATTCAGGGGCGGAATCGCCCATTCGAACACAATACTTTGCGAAAACCTTGCGAAAAACCACGAGGTCAGGGCGTATTCTTTCAGCCGCCTTTACCCAAAATTCCTTTACAGGGGCAAATTCCAGAAAGAGGACGGCAAAAGGCCGCCAAAAGGAATGAATGTGGATTTTTGCATCGACTCGATAAATCCGCTTAACTGGCAGGCTGTTGCCGAAAAAATAAACTGTTTCGGCCCCGAGGTTGTCATATTCCAGTGGTGGACAACATTCCACGCCTTTTGCTATTCGGCCATAGCAAAAAACCTGAAAGGCAAGGCACGGATTTCGGTCGTAAGCCAGTGCGCGCTCCCGCATGAAGGCGGAGGCATCCACACATGGCTGGCAAAAAAATTCTATTCCAAGGCGGACAGCATTGTAACACTTTCGAGTTCGGACACGGCAGACATCAGAAAGCTGCTTCCGGGTGCAAAAGTGAAATTCATCATAGAGCCGACCTATGAAGGGCAGATAAAAAAGGCAAAAATTCCAAAAGCAGGGGCAAGAAAGAAACTG
>JAZDDY010000148.1:0-24255 GCA_043809265.1 Candidatus Iainarchaeum sp. | reverse complement strand
AAGAATCAGAAAAAGAAAGTGTTGCGGGCGCTTGCCCGCATTGTTTTTGATTGCTGTTTTTTTTATTTGCCTTTGAGCTTTTTGTGTATTTTCTTCACGTAGAAAAGGTACACTAAAAGCGCTGCAAGCAATAACAGCAGGAATCCGCCCAATGCGTCCCCGAACAATCCGAGCCCGAACAGGCCTGTTGGCAGTGCGGTTTCTTCGGTTGGAGTTGTTTCTGTTTCCGCCGGGAGTTCAGGTGCCTTGCAGTCTGCAGGGCATGTTTCAAAGGATTCGTCGAGCTGGCATACGCCGTCACCGCAGTATGTTGCAGTCCTGCATTTGTTGTTGAAGCAGGTTTGGCCTTCTGCGCACTTGCAGTCTGCAGCGCAGGTTCCGCAGTTTTCATTTCCTTCGCAGGCCAGGTCGCCGCAGATTGTGAAGCCTGTGCCGCCGCCAGTGCCAACGTTAGGGGTTGGTGCCGGTGCGATTGTGCAGCCTTCTATCGCCTTGCACGCTGCCGTGCCGTTTTCGCAGGCTGCCTGTTCGCATTCCCCGCATGTAGGCCCGTTGCAGTCATTGGAGCATGAGCAGAATGTTTCGCCGTAGAGGCATTTGCCGTCGCCGCAATAGTATGCGTGCGTGCCTCCGCCGCCTCCTCCACCTCCACCTCCGCCGCCCAAATTAGGGGTTGGTGTCGGGGTAGGGCAGGCGCCGCAGTCATTGGCGCATGTCGAGCATGTTTCTGTGCCGTTGCATGTGCTGTCCCCGCAGTAATCGTTAACTGTTGTGTCGCATGCGTCCCCTATGCCGTCATGGTCTGTGTCTAATTGGTTCGGGTTGTATGTGATAAGGCAATTGTCGTTTGTGTCTGGGATGCTGTCGTTGTCGTCGTCTGTGTCGCATGCGTCCCCTATGCCATCACCGTCAGTGTCAAGCTGGTCCGGGTTGTAAATGCCGGGGCAGTTGTCGAATGCGTCGTTGTTGCCGTCGTTGTCGCTGTCAACGCACCTTGAGTCGTTCAATAATGCTGAGAATGCACCGCAGTTGTTTTGGGTGCATGAGCATGCGCCTGTGCATGTGTTCGCGGCATCGCCGTAGTCAAGGAAATCGTTTGCGTCGCAGTGGTCCAGGTTGTCGCATTCTGTTGCAGTGCAGTCCGAGTTTGTTTCGCATGTTGCCCCGCATGCCTGTATGTCGCATGCGTGTGTTATTGTGTCGCTGGCCTGCGTGCACGAATATCCGCCTGTCCCTTCAACGCATGTCGAGTCAAAGGAATTCCTGAAATCCCAGGTGGTGTTTATTCCGTCCGGGTTCCAGCCGCATGTTGCGATTTCGAAAATGTCATTTGCAGAGCAGTCCACTGCGGTTCCTGCCGTGCATGTTCCCTGCTGGCATGTTGCTATGCCGTCGCAGTAGAGTCCGTTGTCGCAGTAGGTGTCGTTAGGCTTCTGCATTTTTTCGCACTGGTCTGCGCTTTCATTGCAAATTCCGTTGTTGCATGCATCGCTGAGCGAAGAGCAGTCAACTGTTGTGCCTGCCTGGCAGGTGTTGCCTGCGCTGCAGGTTTCGATGCCGTTGCAGTAATCTCCGTCGTCGCAGTCTGCGCCTGTTGTGCATCCGTTGCCTCCGCATCTCTGGTCGTTTGTGTATATTGTTGGGGTGCATGTTGCGCATGTGCAGTCTGCAGAGCATGTGCTGTTGGCCTGGTATTCATAATAGTCTTTTCCGATGCATCCGTCTGCTTGGCATGTGCAGTCTGTGTTTGTTTCGCATGTTGCTCCGCAGTCTTGTATTGAGCATGTGTGTGTTATTGTGTCGCTGCCCGGGGTGCAGAAATAGCCGCCTGTGCTTTCGTTGCATGTGCTGGTGAAGGATGCCCTGTAGTCCCATGTTGTGTTTATTCCGTCCGGGTTCCAGCCGCATGCTGCGATTCCTGTGATGTTGTTGCCTGAGCAGTCTATTGTTGTGCCTGTGGTGCATGTTCCTGCTTGGCATGTTTCTGTTCCGTTGCAGTATGCTCCGTCTTCACAGAGTGTTCCGTTTGTTTTTGGTGTTTTGGCGCATTGGGCTGTTGCTTCGCTGCAAATGCCTGTGTTGCACTGGTCGTCGAGCGAAGAGCAGTCGACCGGGGTGCCTGGCTGGCATTTGTATTGTGCGTCGCAGGTTTCTGTTCCGTTGCAGTAATCTCCGTCGTCGCATTCTGCGTTTGAAGTGCATTCGATGTTGCATCTCTGGTCGTTTGTGTATATTGTTGGGGTGCATGTTGCGCATGTGCAGTCTGCAGAGCATGTGCTGTTGGCCTGGTATTCATAATAGTCTGCTCCGATGCAGCCGCTTTCCTGGCATGTGCAGTCGCTGTTGTTTTCGCACGGTGCCCCGCAGGATTCGGAGCATGTGTGTGTTATTGTTGTGTCGCCTGTCGTGCAGGAATCCGTGGATTCATTGCAGGTGCTTGTGAATGCGATTCTGTAGTCCCAGGTGTATTGTATTGCGTCAGGGTCGTTGTCGCATGCTGCTATCCCTAAAATGTTGTATGCTGAGCAGTTTACAGCTGTGCCTGCAACGCATGTCCCCGCGCTGCATGTTTCCTGCCCGTCGCAGTAAGCGCCGTTGTCGCATTCTGTTTCTGTTGTTTGCGCTGTGCACTGCTTGCTTATGCATTTTCCTTCGTCGTGCGCTGTTTTTGTTCCGCTGCAGTAATCCTTGTCCATGTAATCGCAGTCCGAATCCGTAACGCATTTTACTGTGTCATTCACTGTGATTTTTGCGTTAACCGGCGCACTTTCCGCGCCCTCGTTGTCTGTGGCCTTGAATGTTACTGTGTAAAATGTTCCGCCCTGGGAGTTGTTAGGGGTCCAGGTGAATGTGCCTGTCCCGTTCCCGTTGTCGATGAATGCTGCGCCTGTCGGCAGGCTTTCCGCCGCCAGTGTTATCTGGTCGAGGCCGGCGTCGTGCGCTGTGACTGTGAAGGTGAGCAGCGCTTCCTCATCGACTGTTTTATCTGTGATTGCATCGATTACGGGCGCCGTGTTTTCAACGTTCACTGCCGGCTGCGGCGAAATTATTATTGCCCTTGGGATTCCATTGTAATCGTTGTAGCTTACGCCGCTTGACTCGTTCACTTGTGTCAGATCGGAATCGACGACTTTTACGTTGAAGTCTATTGTCTTGTTGTCGCCGATGTTCATGTTTCCTGCGTTGCAGGTGATTGTCGCCTGCCCGGGCAAAGGCAGGTCTTTCTGGGCTGTGCAGCCTGCCGGGAGTGCCGGCGGGTCGACTTCCACGCCCTGCGGTATTACATCGGTTATGATTGTGCTGTTTGCGACCAGGTTGTTTGTTTCCTCGGCGATTTCAAGGAAGACAGCTTCAAGCTGGCCTGAGGTCGGGGCATAGTAGTGCTTTCCGCCTGTGATGTCCGCGATTTTTTGCATGAATTCCTGGTTTGCGTCAGGCCCTAAGCTTATTGTGTAAATGACTATGTTGTTGTTTGCCGCGGTTTGCGCGTTCTGGTCTGCCAGGATGTAATCCCTCGGGTCGGTTGGGTATGAGCCGCCGCTGTAAGGGTAGGTCGGCCTTCCGTCTGAAAGCAGCACTTCGACTTTCACGTTTGTTGAGGCGAGCAATTGGGCGTTTCCTTTGTTTATTGCGTCGCTTGTGTTTGTGCCGCCGTTTGCGTTCAAAGAGTCAATTGTGTTTTTTACCTGGGTGAAATTGGTTGTGAGCGCTTCATATAATTTTGCGTTTTTTGCAGTGCTTGTCGGGCAGTCGTTTCCGCACGAGAATCCGACAAGGCCTACGCGGTCATAGCCTGCATTCATCTGGTCGATGAATGTTTTTGCCGCTGCCTGGGCGTCCTCGAGCTTGTTGTCAGAGCCCATGCTTCCGGATTTGTCCAAAAGCAGCATCACGTCCAGATGGAGCCTTGTGGTTGAAGGCGTGCCTGTGCCGTTCAAGGTGAAAGAGATTGTTGCGATATCGCCCTCGGTCAAAGAAGAAGGGTTAACGCTTTTTTCGGCTGTGAGTGTCGGAACCGGTGGAACCGGCACTGCAAAAGCAACTCCCGCACACAACACTAAAACTAAAAGAATTCCGGCAAAGCCTGCCAGATATGCGCCCTTATTTTTGTTCATTTGATTTCGCCCCCAAAATTCACCCAACCAATATTAACTATGTAATGTTAAGAATCATATTAGCCGTATGGATTTGCCTTGGATAGGCTTTTAAAACCGTGCCAGAATTGCCTCGGAACTGCAATATTTGCCTAGAATGAGATTGCCGTTTCCCTTGTGCTTTCCGGTCGGCCAAAGCCATATGCCCCTAGTATAGTATCTCTAGAATAGGTTTATAAAAATAGGGAGTTTGTTTTTCTTTGCCTGCTTCAGGGGAAGCCTGCCCTGTGCCACTTTTTAAATACTTCCAGAATCCTTTCTTGAATGCCTTCTTCCGGGAAAGCCAAAGTGTTCTTCCCCTATGATTCGGTCAGGGAACAGCAGGACCTGTTGCTCCAAGATGTGGCGAATGCTGTCGCAGGCAAAAAAATCATGCTTGCGCATGCGCCGACAGGCCTCGGGAAAACCGCTGCAGTGCTTTGCCCCGCGCTGAGCTATGCGCTGGAAAACGGCAAGACTGTTTTTTTCCTCACGCCAAAAATTTCACAGCACGAGATTGCGGTGCAATTGGTGAAAGACTTGAACAAAAAATTCGGCCTTGAAATAAGGGGCGTGGATTTGGTGGGAAGAAAATTCATGTGCTCAGACCCATTTCTTTCCGAAGCGGAGGCCGGCTCTTTTTACGAGTTGTGCAGGAAGCGCAGGGAAAGCGAGGAATGCGAATTTTTTGCGAACATTATCGGCTTTGATGCAAAGCAGAGGGAAAAAGCAAGGCTTTACCAGGGCGAACTGAAAAAAGAATGCAAGGGAATCTGGTCGCATTTGGAAATGAAGGATTACTGCGAGCGCGGGTGCGGCGGCAAAGGCTTCTGCGCCTACGAGGCCGCAATGCTTTTGGCAAAGGACGCGAACATCATAATCGCGGACTATTATCATTTGTTCAATCCGCATATCAGGGCGATTATTCTCCAAAAAGCGAAGAAAAAACTCGAAAATTCGATTATTGTTGTGGATGAAGCGCACAATTTGCCTGAAAGGGTGAGGGCGCTTTTGGGTTCGACTGTGTCGGTTTATTCCCTTGAGAAGGCGATGGAGGAGCTTGACAAATTGAACCAGAAAGGGATAAGGCAGTCTTTGCTTGAAATAAAAAAAACAGTGAAGGCGATAGCGAAAGAAAAGCTTTTGCAAAACCAGGAAGCGCTTGTGGCAAAGGAAGCGCTTTCGAAAAAATTGAAGGAAATCGATGAAGGCGAATCGCTTGCAACCGAGCTGCGGGAGTTCGGCGTCGAGTACGTGCAGTCCTTTCCGCAGGGCCGTTCGCATCTGATTTCTGTCGCTAATTTTTTGGAGCGCTGGCAGGAAAAGGAGCCTTCGCTTGTGAGGATTGTGAAGAGAAAGGACAGGGGCGTTGCATTGCAGGTGAAGGCATTGGACCCGGGCATTGTTTCAGGGGAAATTTTCGGGGAAGTGCATTCCGCAGTACTGATGAGCGGCACTCTCCTGCCGACAAAAATGTACGCCGACCTTTTGGGCGTTGAAGAAAAAAGGGCGGTCATGAAAGAATACTCTTCGCCTTTCCCGAAAGAAAACAAGTTGAGCCTTGTGGTGCCGACTGTCACCACAAAGTATTCGGAGCGCAATCCTGCGGAATTCGAGAAAATTGCAGGAATCGTCAGCGGTGTCGTAAACAAGGTGCCAGGGAACAGTGCCGTGTTCTTCCCTTCCTTCGGGATGCTCGACTCTATTGCTTGCTTGTTGGATGGAAGGCTTTCAAGGCCTGTGCTGAAGCAGAAAAGGGAAATGGATTCACGGGAAAAAGCGGAGCTCCTTAAACGGTTCAGGCAGCACGGCACAGGCTTCGGCGCGGTGCTGTTGGCTGTGGCTTCAGGCTCGTTCGCAGAAGGCATTGATTATTTCGGCGAGCAATTGCTCGGAGCGGTAATTGTAGGCATTCCCTTGAACGAAATGGACCTTGAAACAGAATGCCTGATAGAATATTACCAGAAAAAATTCGGCGCAGGATGGCATTACGGTTATCTTTATCCGGCGGTGGCACGCGCAATACAGGCTTCAGGCAGGGTGATCCGAGACCGCACTGACCGCGGCGTTGTTGTTTTTTTGGACAAAAGGTATACTTGGGAAAATTACAGGAAATGCTTTCCGAAGGATTTTGAAAAAATCGTCACAGGGAACCCTGAGATGCTGGTTGAAGAATTCTGGAATAAAAAAGAAAAAGGAAATGGGTCTGAAAAGCCTATTTCCTCCTGATTATATGCGCGGCAAAGCCTGGCTATTTTCTCCTGATTATGTATACTGCAAAGCCTATTGCTATTATTGCAAGGGCCGCCAATGCGCCCATGTTGCCCGCATCTCCCAATCCAAAAAAGCCTGTGGGCTGTGCATAGCAATCCAATTGGCAGTTGTCGGTGTTTTCGCTGTCGCCGCAGATGCCGTCCCCGCACATGTCTTCGGCTTGCGCAAAGGCGTTCACTGCGAACAACACTACGAGCAATGCAGCCAAGATTTTATTAAAACCATTCATTTTATCCCCTCTACAAAGTGAATATGGTATATAATATTATTAGGCTGAACTAATATTTAAGGCTTTCCTGCCCCTGTTTTTGCCTCACACGCTTGTTTTCCTGCGCTTCACGAATTCGTAGGCGCTTTCTGCGGCAATCGCACCCTGGCCTGCCGCAACAATGGCCTGGGCGAATGCGCCTGTGATGTCGCCTGCCGCAAACACCCCGTCAATGCTGGTTTTCATTTCCCTGCTTGTGTCAATGAAGCCCCGTGCTGTTGTTTTGCAGCCGAGTGGTTTTGCGATTGCGCTGTTCGGGTCAAGGCCGACATAGACGAATATGCCGTCCACTTTGAGCTCTTTTTCTTTTCCTGTCTTGCGTTCCCTGTATTTCAGGCCTTCTGCTTTTTCTTTTCCTGTTATTTCGAAGGCTTCTGCATTCAGTATTATTTCAACGCCGGCTTTCTTCAATTGCGCTTCATAAACATTGTCTGCCCTGAGCGCTTCTCCGTATTCGAGCAAAAAAACTTTTTTGCAGATTTCCGCAAGGAATAATGCGTTCATTACCCCCGAATTGCCGCCGCCTATGACCGCGGCTGTTTTTCCTTTGTAGAGCGGGCCGTCGCATGTGGCGCAGTAATGGATGCCTTTCCCTTCGAATTTTTCGGCGTTCTTCGCTTTCAGCTTTTTGTGGGTTGTGCCTGAAGCGATTATCACTGATTTCGCTTCGATTTTTTCGCCGCTGTCCAGTTCTATTTCAAAAAAATTGTTTTTCTTTTCCGCTGCTTTTACTCCTGTGCCTTCCTCTATTTTTCCGCCGATTCCTTCGAAATGGGCCTGCATTTTTTGCGCTAGGTCGAAGCCCCTTATCGAAGGGATTCCAGGATAATTTTCCATAAGCACTGAATCTACGACATTGCCGCCTGCGATTTTTTTCTCGAAAACCCTTGCGCTCAGGCCTTTCCGCACGGCATAAATGCCGGCGGTCATTCCGGCAGGCCCTGCGCCGATTATTGCGACATCGATTTTTTCCATGTTCCCACGTTTGTAATATAATAAAGATAATCTTAATATGGCTAATCCGTTTTTTCAATAAAACTTTTGTGTGTGAAACATTTATAAAGTGGGAAACCATTAATATATGCTGAAAATTCGGGCAGGAATGGCTCTCCTGCTGCCAGAAGGAATGAATAAAAGGAGTTATTGTATTAATTAATTTGGTATTATGACGGGGTGATTCCTTGGATAAGCGCTGGGTAAATTTGCTTGGTTTGGTTGCACTGATTGCGATTGCTGTTTTCGCGTATTTTTTTGTTTTCCAGGCGCCCCCTTTCGAGCAAAGGCTAGGTGAAA
This sequence comes from Candidatus Iainarchaeum sp., assembly GCA_043809265.1. Lineage (GTDB taxonomy): Archaea > Iainarchaeota > Iainarchaeia > Iainarchaeales > DTGL01 > JAPLVS01. The sequence goes on along the minus strand of JAZDDY010000148.1, from coordinate 16,287 downwards.
TGAAGCAGTCCTGGCTCGGCGCAGGGCTTGACGGCCAGCCTTTGCACCTGTCCTATGACAAGCTTAACACCCTTTCAGACAAAGAGCTTTCTGATTTGAAGGCAGGCCTTTTGAAGTTCACTGAAGCGGAAAAGAATCCTGCAGCGAAGGAATTGGGCGATGCTTATGTTTCTTTGATGGATGTCAGCATTTACAGGAAAAAAATGCTTGATTTGCAGGCAGACCTTTCGGCAGAAGAAGACCCGTGCGCTGTTCTCGCGAAATTCGATTTGTTGACCCAATACAAGGAATCATTGCTTGAATCCACAAACTCCTATCTTTCGAAAGTCGACTCGTTTGTTGCCGGCAATCCTGAAGCCGCAAAAGGGGTCGAACTGCAGAAAGGCACAGGTGCCTCAGAACTCGAACAGGCAGTGGCCGAGCATAAAGCGCTTGTAGCCCAGCTGAAGGAGGCGTGCAAATGAACCAAAAAATCCTCCTTGCAGTTTTGTTTTTTGTGATGGTTCTTTCGCCTGCAATGGCTTTTACCATTCAGACAACCGCTGCCCCGCAGCAATTGCTTATGGATGCGCTTTACGACGACCCAGTGAAAAGGGACGACACCCAATTGGACAGGGGCGATGTTTTTGCAGCCACTGGCGGGTATCTTTACACTCTGGACCCGAGGTACAAGGCTGACGGAAAGGCCGAGATTGCAGAAAGCACGCCGATTGAAATCGACGGCGCAATTTTCGGCAGGGGCGGAGAAAAATACACATTTGTGCTCAACGAGGTTTTGCCGAAAGCATATGTCAGGGGAAGTGATGCAACAAAGGTCACTGGCAGTTGTTCGGCAAGGTGTAGCGGTCCCGAGGTTAGTTTCACTGTAAGCGGCGGAACAGTTACCGGGGGCGCGCTTGCAATCAAAAAAGGTGCGTCCCGCGTAGGCATTGATAACACAAATTTCAAGCTCCAGTACACGATTACCAATCTTGTTGTCCCGGAATACAAGGAAACATGGCTCAAATTTGCAGGCACTGACAGGCAGACATGGTATTTGTTGCTCGGCCCTGCCGGAGTGAAATCAGGAATGGAGGACAGCACCCCGAAGGACATAATTGTCGAATTTTGCATTTCTGTTTGGAAGGACGGCAAGTGGAGCGACTGTGCTGCAACAGAGGAAGCGCTGGCTGCGGCCTGGTCTGCGGCACCACAGGGCAGGGCGGTAAGCGACCTTGTGCCGAGAACCCCGAAGGCCGCCCCAAAATCGACTTTGACGCTTCAAACAACTGCTGTCCAGACAACGATTGACGGCCAGGCGTATTATGCCCTGCGGAACCCATCGGACAAGCAGTCCTCTATTTTGCCGGCGCAGGAAGTATCTGTTTCCTTCAATGCCCTCGACGTGCTCGGCTCGCTGGAAGAATTCAATGGCAAATACAGAGAACTTGGAAACTATAAGATAACACTTAAGGAAATTGAGCCGACTGTTTTCATTTTGAACGGCTTCTGCGACCAGAGGTGCTGCGGTACACAGACAGGCCCGAAAGTCAAGCTCCAGGTTGACGATTCGAGCGGCTTCAACAATATTGTGAGGGATATGAAGGCTGTTTATTATGACTACAGCGGCTGCCAGGATCTCAGGGGCGACGAGTTCAAGGTTTTGGGCGGCAATAGTGTTGTTGAACAAGTCAAGGTAAGGGTTGCGAGCATAGAGGCCCCGGTGTTTGTGGGCACGACATTTGGCTCGAAAACAAATTATGTGATGTCGCAGGGCTCGAGCCCGGATATCACTGTCAAAATCTGTGTTATGATCAGGAAATCCGATAATTCTTGGAGCGAGTGCGTTGCAACGCCTGAAGAGCTTTTGGGCGAGACATCCGAGCCTTTGCCTGGGTCGCCTGCGGCTATTGCGCAAAATGTCAATGATAACACTGATAGCCAGGCCGCTTCCACGGATAATTTGGTGGATTCCACCACTCAAGTCCAGCCTTCGCAGAATTCTGTCCAGCTGGCCAGCGAGGAAGTGGCTAGGTGCAATACCGAGATTTCAAGGGATGAAACCTTGCTTGTCGCGAAAACAAAATGGACTTGCGCTCATTCAATCGGTTGCCCTCCGCCGGACAACGGCAAATGGAACGAGTTTGTTGACGACGAGCCAATGGACAAGGTTGTGCCGGTCCAGGTCGGGTCTTTTTCCTTCACTTTGAAGCAATACTGGCCGAGGGCCGAAAACAGTGAAGGCAAAGATGAAAAAGCGCCGAGGTTTTTCATTGCAGGCAAGGATGGCGACACGGAAATGGATTGTTCTGCCGGTATTCCGGGAAGGATGGCGGGATATGTTGATTTGGATACTGCAAAGAACTGCGATTACCAGGGCGCAAGCCCGTTCCTGAAATTCAAGGTCTACAACCCTGAAAACGGCAGCGGCCTGTGGCCTTATTTCAAGGAGACAAGCGGCGGGAAATGGATTTTGACAAAGGGCTCGCACTGTTATGATGTCTGGGCTTACCTTGCATTGAAGTTCAGGTTCAAGGAGGCAGGGAAATGGACCGACAGCTTCACTTGGTGGATGAAAACCAAGGAACAGGTGCAAAGCTTTTTGAATAACGGCTCCAGCTCCAACCTCAAGGTGATTGTGAGGGACGGGCAAAACCAGCCTATTGCCGGCGCTACAGTCGATTACTTTGCGACAGTGGAAGGCGAGCAATACGCCAGCCAGAGCATTACAAACAATAAGGGGGAAGCCTTCCTTTTCGTCCCGATAGATGTGCCTGTGGCAATCAAGGCCAATGCAAGGGGTTACAATGAGGGCTCTTTCATTGAAACATTCTCCGGGGCAGGGAAGCTTCCGGACAAGACAATCAATTTGGGGATAGGGAACTTCGACATGTATTTCGTCTATTCAAGGGGCGATTTCTGGAACCTGTTCAGGTATGTTGTGCCGTTCTATTACGGCGAGCAGACACAGCCCATAACAATCGATGACTCATACCTGAAGGCAAACGTTCCAACTGAGGCTGACGCCGACAGGCTTTACGCGAAAGTGCCTGAATTCCTGCAGATTCAAACCATGCCCTGCAAGTCGGGCGGCGGCGAAGTCATCAAAATGGTGGACGAGCAGATTTTCAAGGGCGAGCAAATAACTGGTTACGGGGATTATCCGATCGACCTCTTCCATATAATAACTTTGAAAGGCATGGTTTTCGGAAACAATTATTATGCCTGTTATAAGATTCCGACTGAAGGCGGGGGCTGCAAGACCCGCGAAGTGCCGTGGTATATTGACGGCACCGGAAAACTGACTGAAGATGTTGGAAATATAACGGAAACAGGCGGCTGCTAATGGGTTTTGGAGGAAAGGTGATTTGATGGAAAAAAACGCGAAAATTGTCTTGGGACTTGCCGTAATAATCGTTGTGGCAGTGCTTGTATATTATTTTTTGCTGGCCCAGCCGGTCTCTTTCGACCAGGAATATCTCCAGATGCAGGGCGCATGGAAAGGCAATGGCATAACCGACGAAAGGCTGCACGCATCGCCGGCTGTTTTTTCCCTCAGCAAGGCCGATATTGGCAAGATAAAAGCGGATATTGTTTCGTTTAAAAAAACCGCCAAAAACCAGGCGACAGCCGAACTTGCTGACATTTATATCCTCCTTCTTGAAGATGCCGATGCTGCCTTGCAGGTCAAGGAGGCGTCAGGCTTGCAAACCCCTTCATGCCAGAATCTTGGGGCTTTGAGCGCTCTGGAGGCTGAATTGAAGTCCGCGGAAAGCAAAAAGGCAGCCTATCTTGATGCGGTCAACTCTTTTGTAATAAAATACCCTGAAGAGGCTGAATCCATTTCTTTGTTTGCTGTTGAAAAGGATTATGCTGGCGAGACAGCCGGCCCGCTTTTGGCGGCGATCTCAGCCATGAAGGAGGTGTGCTGAATGAGAAAGGCGTTTGCGGCAGTAGTTTTTTTCATATTGCTTTTGTTCTGCGGCTCGGTGCTGGCCGTAAACCAATTGGACCAATTTGTTAAGGACGGTTATTTGACGGTTAAGGTAATAAGGGACCCGACCCCATTTGACGGTTCTTTGGACAACTCCGGAAGCCACATTTGGTCGCAGCCCCTTCTTACTCCGGCACAGGTAAAAGGGTATGCTGATGATACCGGCTGGTACCGGGTTCAAGAGTTCCCTAACCCGATGATGCCTAGCAGGTCCCAGCCATTCAGGATCGGAGTGAAGGAAAGCACGCATGAGGTTTACCATAACCTTGGGTTCGAGTACTATAAGCTTCGTTATATGATAGAACCGATTTTCGTCCACCTGAACAAAGATAGCTCTTATACGTTCAGTTTCAACGTTTACAAGAGCGAGAATGGAACCGACCCCTCGAAGAAAAGCCCGTGTTTCCAAAGCGAGGAGTTCAACTTGGACCCGCCTGGCTTGTTGGGTCCAAAAGAAGTTTTTGCCGACCCCACCGGGGAAATGTTCAAGAACTGTGGCATAAGGTTTTGGGTTTACAATCTCCACAGCCCGAATCCCTGGTTAATTAACGCTGCCGACTACATAGAAATAGAGGCAATAAATTTCTCGCCGCCTGAAGTCGTTAAAATGTTGGACCAATACATAGACAATGAGCCAGACAAATACCTTAAAAAGCACGCGTCAGACGTCCTGAAAGCAGCCACTGAGGATCAGGCGCCATTGACTTGCACCGATGCCCCGACAACCGAGTACGGAGATTGCGTTTCAGGCAATGCCCCGAAATTCTGCGATGAGGCCGGGGTGGTGGTGGACAATTGCGACCAGTGCCCTTGTCCAGGAAAAGGCTGCAATGAGGATGGGACTTGCTCTGGCTCAACTGTCATTCCTGTGACACCACAGAATCCGCCTGAAAGCACGGCAGGGGCCTTCACTTCAGTGTTCTATTGGGATGAGCAGTTGAAGCAGGGCGAGACAACAAGCGACTACCAGGACTACAGGGAGTACTTGCTTAAGTCGCTCTTCAACCTTGAAGGAAAAACCGACGACCAGGTTCGCGAAATTATGTATGTCTCGAACCTCAACGACTACTTTGAAATGCACAAATATGTCGGTGATACCGCCCAGCAGATAATGAGCGGGACAAAACTTGCCTGCACCGCATCAAACCGCCTTAAAGGCGAAAAGATCAACAGGCAGGTCGACAACAAGGAAGTAACCTTGTCCTATATCATAGAGTGCCCTGGGACAAAGTACGATACAGACTATGTCTGGATTTTCAAGAGGAAGAACGGCAACGGCGACCTTATCATGAACGTCCAGAAATTCCACGTGGAAAACAGCGGGCTGTTCACTTTCGTGTCTGGCTGGCTTAAGACTGACGAGCCGGTGCCCTGAATGGTTAGGATGTGATGGCATGAAAAAAGCAATCAGCGGAAGAAAAACTCTTGCAGTGCTGGCACTGCTGGTTATGGCGGCTGCAATGCTGCCTTCGGCGTTTTCGGAAAGCGTCAATGGCAGCAATACGCCGCCATTCAATTATAGCCAGAACTCGCTGAACGGCATTTCAAACAGCCAGGCTTCAGGATCGGCTTCAACCGCTTCACCGCCTTCCTCTTCAACCACGCAGCCGTCGACTTCGACAACCACTCCTTCACAGCCTTCAACGACAACCGCCACTTCGACAACTTTTTGCTCGCCTTCGATTTCCTCTGTGCAATTTGACGGTTCAACCCTGAATCTTGGCGAGCAGGTCAAGGTTACAGTGGACTTGGGGCAGTGTAATGCCTCAAAACTGTTCTTGGCTGTGACCACTTACGAAATACAGAATTTCGGCATTTATTGGTCTGTTTTCGGCTGGCCTGGCACAAAGTTCGACAACATAACTGAAGCCTTCAAGTCGATTTCTGCTTCAAGGAAGGTCAACGAGGAATTTACCTATTTGTATTTCAAAAAATTCACTGTCGATGCAGTGTCAAAGGAAGGCCAGCTTTCAGGGTCACAGGTCTTTGAATTCGCCTTTTCAGATTCGGTTCTTGACCCGCCTTTCAAGGCAAAAAGGGACTGGTATAAGAGCATTGCAGCCGAGTTGACCCAAAACGTTCCAGGAATAAACCAAAGCAACGAGGAAAGCATTCCGGATGTCGGCTTCCTGCAGTCTGCAAGGGATGCAGAGCTTTTCAAACACCAGCCAGCCAAGATTTATTTCACAGCGATTGCAAAGGACACCGCGGACAACGGGGTATGGAAATTCTCAGCAAACCAGCAAGTAAATTACGAGGACAAAACCGCAACATCTGCTCCTCCCACTACCAATCCCCCTGCGACTAATCCCCCTGCAGCCAATCCTCCGACTACAACTCCTTCGACTGTTCCTGTGAATGGTTCGAATACGCCGCCTTTTTCGCCGCCAACTACCCCTGCCACGCCTTCGACTCCTTCGACTGTTCCTGTGAATGGTTCGAATACGCCGCCTTTTTCGCCGCCAACTACTCCCTCAACTCCTAGCACTCCGGGCACGCCTGCCACGCCTCCGACTACCGCGCCGCCAGTGGAACAGCTTGCGGGCTGCGACCCATGCCAGTCAGTGGTCGGATGCCTTGCCTGCCTTGACAAGGCACTGGCTGAACAGACGCTCAAATGAAATTTAGCAGGGATGTTGAGAAATGGGGAAGGCGCTTCTGGCTGCAGTTTTCCTTCTCCTCTTTTTTCCCCAGGCGTTTGCTTTCACTATTTCCACAAGTGTTGCCGACACAAGCCAGGAATTCAGGCGTGATTTGAGCGAATATGTGGCCGGTCTTATGATTGGTTCGAGCAAGACAACAAAATTCATTGATTTGGGCAAAGAGGCGTTTTCTGTTGATGTCACCGGCCTGAAAGGCTGGCACGGCCAGTATGTTTCTGTTGCAAGGCTTTACAGTCCAAGGCTTATTTCAAAAGAGGGCACTGTCACTGCGGAAAAGCCGGCGGTAGTGCTTGATTTTTACTGGAAAAAAGGGGGCGAAACATACAAGCTTGACTGCAATCCCCCCCTGGACTGGCTGCTTTCCAATCCGGAAAAGGCAGGCGAAGGGCAGAGATGCGATTTGACCAAAGGAAGCCAGAAAAGGGACGGCATAATAGTTTACCGCATTGACAAAATCACAGGCCCAGAATATAAGGAAAAAACAAGGATTGGATGGTGGGTTTTCAAATTTTACAGTTATTATGCGATTGCAGAAGGCGCCGACCCGGCGATTACAGTGGAATACAGCCTAAAGTTCCGCACAGATGATGGCACAGGCGGCGGCGGGGAATTCACGGCATGGGTTTCGGCTCCGGAAGAATTGACGCAGATAATTGCCACCGCGACCGCCGGCGAATCAGAAAAGCCTTTGCTCGGAGACGATATCTGCAAGCCAGTGATTAAAACGATTTCTTACGGCGGCACTAACACCGAAGACCCGAAAAAATTCCATTTGGCGAATTTCGGCGACCTTTTTTCAGTCTTTTCAAAGGCAGGCGTTGACTGTTCAATCAAGGACTTTTCCCTGGGCCTTTGGAATGCAACGCCTGTAAGCGGCGAACCTGCGCTTAAAATAAACTTCCTTGCGGATGAAATTGAGGTATTGGACCAGCAGGGCGCTTTCTGGAAAAACATCCTGTTAAGCCAGGCATCCTACCCTGAAAAAATGTATTTGGCCGCAAGATTGGTGAATGCCGAAGGCAAAGAGTTCTTTTCAGAGCCTGTCGAATTCACTTTCCCTGCGGCTGGCACAGAACCCGGCACCGAACCAGGGACAGAGCCAGGCACTGAGCCAGGAACAAAGCCTGTGCCTTTGGCCGGCTGCAGTCCGTGCCAGAGCATAATAGGCTGCCTGGCATGCATTGATAATGCGATGGCTGCCTCGATGAAATAGGAAGCGCCAAAGCAAAAAATCTATTAAAAAAGAAAGGGCAAGCCGCATTTTTATGCTTCTTTTTGCGGCTTTGCTGTTTTATTTGTGTCGGCTTATCATTTTCTGCTCTTCTTTGCCGCCGGCTTTGCTTCTGTTTTGCCTTCGGGTTTCTTGTATGCCTGGTAGGTCAAAACCACGATTATCAAAGCGATTATGCCGAGGAAGAACAGTATTGCGAGGTTTGCAATCCTTCCGCCTGAAAGTGCTGCAAGGCCTGCCTGCTCTGCTGTCCCCGGTGTTTCAGTCGGCGCCTGGATTTCGGCTTCTTCCTGCTTTATCTCTTCGACTGCCGCCTCTTCTTCCGCGAGGTCCAGCATGAGGTTTTTCCTGATTATGCCCTTGTCTGTTGTGATTGTTATCGGCATCGAGATGTTCTTGTCCTCGATGTTTTTGCCGAGGGAGATGGTTGCCGTGATTGTTTTTTCCTCGTTGACATCGAGGCCGAAGGATGTATCGTCGAATTTGACGGTGTAGCCTTCGCCTTTTATGCCGCTCACGCTGAGAGTGCAGTTCCCCGTGTTCCTAAGTTTTATTTTTGCCTTGACTGTTTTCTCTGTTTCAAGGATTTCCTGCTGTATTTCGGACTCGGCGGAGACATCGACCTGTTCGAGGCCGATTGTTTTTATTTCGACCTTTATTTTTGACTTGTCGCTGAAGTCTTTTGCAGTGATTTCAAGCTGTGCCTCGTAATTTCCTGCCTTCACGCCGACAGGCGGCGAAATGTACGCGTAGAATTCCTTTGTTTCGCCTGAGTTCAGCACTATTTCGCTCGGTTCTATTTTCAGCCACTCTATGCCTGCCGCCTTTATTTCAACCGTCTGCTCCATTGTGCCTGTGTTTTTCACTGTCGAGGTTATTGCCTTGCCCTGCGGGCAAACGAAGGCGCCGGTGGTCATCTGTATTGTTTCGCTGAGTTCTTTTTTGCCTGCCTCAAGGGCATAGCAGTCGTTCAAGGTGAAGGAAAATTCCTTCGAGAACTTGAAGTTTTCCGATTCTATTTCAAGCACGAATGATTTTTTGCCTGGCTTTTCGCCTGAAAGGTCGAATGTTGCTGTAACTTTCTTCTTTTCGCCAGGCTTTAATTCGAATGAGCCGGTGGAAACATTCGCCTTAAGCCCTATGACGCCTGCTTTTGCTTTTATCGCGTTTTCCTTTGTGTTTTTCACTTCAAAGTCGTATGATAGGCCTTCCTCGATGCATGCGGATTCGACTCCGCGCGTTTTTTCTATGCCGAGGCTGAAGCAGTCCTTGAGGGCCACGCTGAATTCCCTGCTTGTTTCTTTTGCGTATGTGGCCGAAGCCGCCTTTATTTTGAAAGCGTATTCTTTTTCTTCCGCGCTGCTTGCGTGGAAATAGATTTTCACGTCCTTTGATTCGCCTGCTTCAAGCACGAGCGCCTTGTCCTTCAGCTCGAGCCACTCAGGCCCTTCAATGCTCAATTGCAGGGAATCCTTTGCCCTTCCGTTGTTTTTGATTGTTATTGCGGCTTGTTCTTCGCTGTCGTTGCATGCCTGGAATTTTTTCTGGGCGTCAGTGCCTATTGAAACCGACTGTTTGTCTGTTATTTCGAGCGAGAAGTCGGCTGAAATTGAAAAATCCGTGCCTTTTATTTTTGCTGTTGCCTTGCCGCTGTATGTTTTGAGTTCGGCGTTGCATGGCGCGCTTATTTTTATCTGCGCTGCCCTTTCGGATTCCTTTTCCAGCAGGAATTCGGACGGCACCGTCAATGAAATCCATTCCGGCGGAATGCCTTCGATTTTTGCCTGCACTGTTTCCATTGTGATGCTTTTGTTCGAGATTTTCATGTCGAACACAGCCGGTTCGCACTGCCCTATTATTGCTTTTTCAGGCGTTACCTTCAATGAAAGCGTCCTGCATTCTGGCAGCGTTAAAGTGACATTTTGTGTTTTTGTGCCTTTTTTCGAGGAATATTTCAGGCCGATGATGTAAGTGCCTGGTTTTGCATAGCAGCAGGGGGTGAAGAACGCGTAAAGTGTTTTTGTTTCTCCGGCAGTGAGTGAAAAAACAAGCGGTTCCTTGTCTATCTGCTGGCCGTTGATGTTCGCCCAGTCAGAGCTGTCGCCTGTTGCTGTGAGCGTGTATTCGAGCGTTTCACTCCAGTTGTTTTTGAACTCGTATGTTGTAAGGACTGAATCGCAGCATTTTGCCTGCAGTTCAAAGCTCCCTGAAATGAAGTCGGCTCTTGCGCTGGCTCCTATTATTATCAGCAAAAGGCCTAATAGTGTGTATTTGTTGATTGCGTTCATTTTCTTTACCTCCTGTGCCAAACCGGCTTTGAATAGTCTACATCGCTTTCAATGAATCCCTTAAGGGCAACCATTGCAATAACTATTATCAGTAAAATAATTAATCCTATGCCCAAAGGCTGGTTGAGCGAGCCGAGCACAGCGAAAGGCGCGAACCCTTCGCCTTGTTCGGTTTGTTCTCCGCCTTCTTCGGCAGGCGCCGCCTGCTCTTCCGGGGTTACCACAAGGGTTATTTTTTTGGACACTTCCTTGTCATCCACTTTCATTGAAAGCGTTCCGTAATATGTGCCTGGCTCCATGTCGTCGGCCGCCCAGACATTGAATTCGAATGCAGCGGCTTCCTTTGGTTCAAGGTCGACTGTTGCGTTTTCTGTTTCAATGCCTTGCGGCATCGACCAGGAAATTTTTATGCCTGTGATTTTTTCAGCCGAAAGGTTTGCCAGTGAAACGCTCACCGCTTTATCCTCGCCAGGGAACAATACTATCTTTGAAGGATACGTTGCGATTTCAGCTGTTGAAGCCACGCTTTCAGGCGCTTTTACGACATCGAAGTAAAGCCTTTTTGTGAAGGTTTCCTTGCCTTTGATTATTATGTCGAACCAATAGGCGCCTTCCTTCATGTCGAGCGGAACATCGACGTTGATGAAAACTTCCTTGCCCTTGCCGGGCATCAGGCTTATGTTTTTGTCCGGAATCGTTATTTTTGCCTTTGTGCTGTTGCCCAGGTCTATGGAATATGACTCGTTGTAGTCGCCCTGGTTTTCAAGCAGGAGCACGAAGACCGAGTTGGAGCACTGCTCTATCGAAATGTTGTTGTCCTTGAGCGAAATGCTTGTTTTTCTCTTTTTGCCGATTTCAAAGCAGGCGTCCTTGTAGACCCTGTAATTGGATGTCCAGGCGTACAATTTCACGTAGTGCTTGCCTGTCGTCTCGTCTGCCCTTGCGCTTGCCTTGAGCTTGAGGGTTTTTGTCTGGTTCGGGCCGAGGCCGACCGATGCCTGCACTTCTGTCGGTATGTCCGCCACTGTCTGGAGGTTGACCGTGATGTCATTCGAAGTGTTGTTTTTGACTGTGAACGAAATGTTTTTGTCCGTGCCTTTGTCCAGTGCGGTGCAAGTGCCTGACATTGAAAGTGTGAATGACTGTGTTGCAGGCGTCTCGCAGTCCTTTACAGTGAAATATGCCTTTGACTGCTCGTAATCGCCGTCTGTCCTTGCGGAAATGTTCACGTAGTGCGAGCCGAGGCTTGCGCCGGGGTAAGCGTATATTTCAAGGTCCACGTATTTCTGCGAGTGCGCGTCAAGTTCTATGTTGCTTTCGTTGAAGTGGGCGAGGTAATCGCTTGCCGACGCTTCCAGCTCTATTTCCTTTATTCCGTTCGAAGTGTTCCTGACAAGCACGCTGATAGTGTTTGTCTGGCCCCTGCAGATGTTTTTGCTTGTGCTTGAAAGCGCAAGGCAGTTCGAGCCTGAATTGCACGAGCTGCAGCTGCCGCATGAGCCGCTGCAGTCGGTGCAGGAATCGCAATTTCCGCATGTGCCGCAGTCGCTGCATGAACTGCATGAGTCCACGATGACGCTGATTGTTGCGCTTGATTTGATGTTTCCTTTCTGGGCTTCGAGTTTTGCGGTGTATGTTCCCGCGCTTGCATCGATTGTTTCTATGTCCAGCGAGACCCAGGTGCTTTCGCCTTCGTTGAGGCATACGTTGCCTGTCGAGGGCTCTGCGTCAATGTAATTGGAGTAGTCCCTTCCGTATAGGTCGGCGCAGTACTCGCCGCAGGAATTGTTTTGCAGCCTTACCCTTACGGCCCTTGAATCGTTTCTTGCCATGTGGATTGTGCCGTATTCGGGTGTCATGCTGATGCTGGAATTGCAGCCGCTTCCGCCGACATCGACTGTGTCAAACGAGTAATCGCTGTAATTGTGGCCGTCGAATGCCCTTACAGTGCACTGCCATTCGTCTCCCTGTTCTGTGTAGGAATCATCGACAGTGTTTGTGTTGTCGTATGTGGTGTATGTCCTGAAGGTCGAGCCGTTCCTTTTCCATGTGTAATTGTACTCTATCGAATCATTGTCCTGGTCTGTGGAATGCGCGTTGCAGACAAGGTCGTCCGAATTTGCAGGCGATGAAGGCGAAATGTAAACGTTCGGGCTTGTCGGCGCGTGGTTCTGGCTTGAGCCGACGCAGAAGCCGTTAAGGCAGCCGTTCATGCATGCCTCTTCGTTCGTCCAAGAGCAGTCAGAATTCTGGTATGCGCGGGTTCCGTAGCCTGGCTTGCATTTCCAGCCCGCGGTGCATTGCTGGCCTGAAGTGAGTGTGATGGTGTCGTAACCGTAACCCGAGTATGTGGACTGGTCGTATGCCCTTACCTTGCACATCCAGGTTTCCCCTTCTGAGGTGTGGGTTGCCTGGAGAAGGTCTGTTTGGGAGTTTGAAACCCTTGTAGTGTAATACTCATTGTTCCTGTACCACTTGTATTCGTATTCGATGTTCTGGTTTTCAGGGTCTGTCGAATAGGCGTGGCAGGTGAGGTCGTTGCCTGCTGTTGCAGGGTCCGGGGTTATGCTTACTTCCGGGGTGCTTGGGGCGTTATTCGGTGCAGGAGTGCATATTCCGCTCAGGCAGCCGTAGGCGCAGTATTCTTCTTGGCCCCAGTTGCAGTCGCCTGCCCTGTAAGCGCGGTGGAACGAGTCCTTGCAGAACCATCCCATCATGCAGTCCGCGAAAACCGGCGCCGAAACCAGCAAAACCAAAAGAACTATTGTACCAAAAAAATATTTTTTCATCCCATTCCCCCCTGTTAATTCCTGCATCTCCCTTTTGAAAAATCGCAGCCTTTAAGGCCGCAGAATTGTTTTGTCGAATTGATTTCCTTCCCAGTATATTCGTTCACCTGGACTTCGTACGAGAACGGAGCCCTCCGGCAAAACCATTTTGGTTTCGGCGAGGTGTAGCACTTGTTTGTGGCCTGATTGCAGCCGTAAGCGCATTTCTTTGCATTCATGATGACGTCAAGCCCGCCGCCTGCGCCTGCCGGAACGCTGTACTGGTTTCCGAGCAATGTTTTGCATGAGAATGTGCTGAATGTGCGGACCGGCAGCTTGAACTTCACAGTCACAGCATTGCCTGGCAAAGCCATGGCTGAAAAAGCCAGCAACAGGACTAAAACTGAAACCATTGCGATTTTCTTCATGTTTTATCTCCCCCCTGCTTAAACCTGCCTGCACCAGCCTGTTGACGAATCACACCCATATTTGCAATCAATAGGCGGGTCTTTTTCGCCTGTGTCAAGGTTTATCCTCACGCTTTTTGTGTTGCGGTGGAAAAAGCTACCTTCGCATTTCCATTTGAAGTTTGTTCCAGGGGTTGAGTTTACCTGCTTCCTGGTATAGCATAGCCCTGTGGCCTTGTTGCAGCCGTAAGTGCAAGGCGAGTTCGTTATCTTGCCTGTCAGGCGGTCCAGTTTCATGCTGTACCATGTTGTCGAGAACATCCTGACAAACTTTACTTTGGTCGAGCCCTTCTGGCAGTAGTACTGGAATTGCGGGATTGCCGGGTTGCTTGGCTGTGAGCCAGGCTTTTTTGGCGGCGGTGCTGCTGAGGTAAAAGGCAGCACCAAAATTGCAATCATCAAAATTGCCGCAATGAAGAGCTTTTTGTCCATTTTCAATCCCCTCAGTTCCTCGGCCTGCAGGCGTTCCCGCTCTCGAGGCGCTTGCAATAATACCCGCTTGGGCATTCGCTGTTGTAAGTGCATGTGCCTGCCGCCTGTTTGCACGAGCCGCCTGAGCAGCCGTTCTCGCAGTATTTTGCCGAATTCCATATCCAATTTCCCAGAATATCAACAGGCACTTTCCAATGGCCTGTGCTGTCGCAGACCCATTTTGAGCTCGGTGAATAAAGCTTGCCGTAATTGCTTGTGATTATCGGCTTGGCTTCTGCAGCCCTGTAATTGTTCCTTTTGGTTCCTGTGCTGCTGTTTGTGGCCTGCGCTGGCGTTTGGACGGCCGGCTTTGTGGTGCTTCCGCTTGGTTTGCCGATGCATTTGCCGCCAGTGCATGTCTGGCAGCTCCCGCAGTCTGTGACAAGGAATTCTGCCTGAGAGCAGTCCCTGTAAATATATTTCCTGTACGAGTCACCGTTCTTGCATACAAGGTAATTTGTTGGAACGCATGTTTTTGCAGGCGGCTTTGCCTGCGCCACTATTGGTTTCGGTGTTGGTTTTGCCGCCTGTGCCGGCTGCGGGTTGCATTTCTGTGTGCGCGCGTTGCAGCCGTAAGCGCAGTAGGTGGGCCAGTCCATGCCGTAGCTCCATTTGAAGCTTGAAGGCAGGCCTTTGGAGTCAAGGCTTTTGTAGCTTGTGCTGCCGACGCATTTGTAGCTTTCCTTAAAGTTGATTTTCACGAATTGCCTGTTATAGCAATAAGTGTAATCTGTCTGCGGGGCTGTCATGACAGGCGAAACGCTTTTTGCCCCGTTGCTGTAAGAGTCTATCCTGTAAAGGGTCCTGCATTCCGCGCTCCATGCATTGGTGCAGTCCCCGCACTTGTGTGTGGTGCTTGTAATGCCTGGCACCGGCACTATGCCTGCGATTGCCGAAGGTATAATGAAAAGGAATGCGATTGCTATAATTATTGCTGGCATGAGGAAAATGAATGCGAACGCTATATTTGCCTTATCCATAAAACTCACGCTCCTGCCTGCCCTTGATTGTAAGGATTTTGGCTATTATTGCGATTGAAAGAAGGATTACTATGGCCAAAAGCACAGTCATTGCCGCGCCCTCAAAGCCGCCGAGCAAAACCATTGGGGCCGCGCCGTTCGGCTGTTCAGTGCCCCCTGTTTCCCCGCCTGTTGTTTCCTGCGGTTCAGGGAAATATTTCGAGGAGTGCACTTTTATTTCTTTAAGGGCTGTCTCGCCGCCGAGCGAAACCATGAGTGTTGAATTGTAGGTTGTGCCTTCTGTTTCGTCCGAAGGGTATATTTTCAAATAGAACAGGGCGTTTCCTGACGACCCTATTTTTTCCGGTATTTTTGAAAGGCTGTAATGGAGCCCGGCCGGCCCGATGAACTGCACTTCAAGCTCTTTTTCCATAAGCGAAGTGTTTTTCACTGTTATCGGCACTGTCATTTCTTTCACGAGGTAAACGTTGTCCCATGTGCTGATGTGGCTTTCATCGAATGCCGCCGCGCTTGAAAAAAGCGCAAGGCAGATTCCCGCGAACAATGCGATGGAAAAAAATTTCTTCAAAACAAAGCCCCCCCGATTAACTTATTAACTACTCTACATTAATTATGTCGCTCATCTTATAAAAACCTTTCGTTGGGGCCCCCTCGGGGCGTGAAGAGTCGTGAAGCGCCTGCGAAGCAGTGCCGAAGGGATTGTGAAGCGCATCAGGGGCGATTTCCCTTCGCAATTTGGTGAAAGCCCCGGCCCTGCTTTTTTTCCTGGCGCCCACTTGGGGCTTATTTTTTTTCGAGCGCCTTTTTCAGCAGGTCGGATTTTGTTATGATGCCGACGATTTTGCCGTGCTCTGCGACAAGCACCGCGTGCTCGTGGTTGAGGATTCCGGCGAGCACAGGGAAGAGCGCCTGCGTGCTCACAATCGGCAGCGGCTCGTCCATTATTGCGGAAGCGGTCAGGAGGTCGAATTCGCTGCCCTTCGCCCTCAATGCCGAGAGCGCGCCGCTTTCGGTCACGATCCCTATGCACTTGTCCTGCTTTATCACAGGCAATTGCGAAAAGCCGTTCTTTTCCATTATGGCCACCGCCGTCCTCGCGCTTTCGCCCGGCCTTATGGATTTCACTTTCCTGCTCATGATGTCCGCAGCCCTGGCCTCCTTCTTTTTCCCGATTTTTTCCAGCGCCTCGAAAAGTTTCCTGGCCTTTTCGTAGCCTGGGACAGTCTGGCTTCCTTCGATTTTCGCTATAAGCGACTGGGAAACCCCGCTCATCCTTGCAAGCTCTGCCTGCGTGATGCCGAGCCTTTTCCTCAGCGCCCTTATTTCTGAAATATCCGGAAGCATGCTACCGCCAAAAAATTCATATGTGAATATTTTATTAATGGAATTATGATGGAATTATTTAAAAGGCTTGCGAACCAATTTTTTTCAGGCATTTCTTTTCTT
>JAZDDY010000147.1:0-2486 GCA_043809265.1 Candidatus Iainarchaeum sp. | reverse complement strand
GCCTCAGCAATGTGACCTCTTCCAATTTCTTTTTGGCCTCTTCATCCAGGCCGGCATACGCCTCCCTAGCCTTTTCTTTTAAAGACTCGAACTTCTTGAAAGCCATAATGCTCAGCTGAGCCGCATCGCAGAAATAGCCGCTCTCGTTTTCCTTCAGCAAAGGCGTGCACATTGTTTCGGTGATTTTATCCGAATCCCATTCCAAGAGAACGCGGTCAAGGCCGTACCTGCTTGCGGCGGTAGTGCCTGTGGCCGAATCGCCGAAGGCTTCCTCAAAAGGGGACTGTCCAATCGGGGAATAACCGTATTTTTCAATGAATTCCGCGGTTGAAACTTCACCGCCTGTCACTATAATGTCTGTTGAAGGGAAAGTGTAAGCTGCAGAGGAAGTGGTCTTGAAAACCGGGTCGTCCGGCGGAAGGCACTTGACTTTTCCGTCTTTTTCGCCGCAACGAGTAGGTCCCTCGCAGAGGAAATAGCGCTTGTATTCCTTTTTGCATGAGCCGTCCTCGTTGCTGAAAACACCCTGGTATCTTTCAAAAACATTAGGGTCAGTCGGATTCGGTTCCCGCCAGTCAGGCAAACAGGAAAGGGCTTCATACAGGCGTTCGCACATGCAGCGATTCGAATTGCTGATGCCGTCAGGGACATCGCAGCCCCAATTGCATTTTTCTCCGTCTATATTAGTGCTGGGCACCATGACACACTGGTTGTTCTGGCAAGCATATTCCACATGATACTTGGTCTGCTGGAACCAGGAGTATTGTTTCCCTGTCTTGTCGAAGCCGGCATTTATGCCGTTCCGGATAAATTTTGACCAGGGGGTTTCCGGCGTAGGAGTCGGAGTAGGGGAAGAAGCAGGAGTGCGAGTCGGAGTTGGAGTGGGAGTCGAAGTTACACCTATCTTGAGAGTGATGAAATCCTTATCAGGCGTGGTGCGGGCGGCATCAAAATCATAGATATACCTTATGCATTTTGTCTCCTCAATCCAGTAGTTCAATGATGTGCAGTCAGAATCCTTTTTGCAGGAAGTTGCGGCCACTTCACCTTCGGCAAAAACTGCCAGAGAAAAAGCCAAAAGGAAAAAAAACAAAATCAACACTTTACCTAAACCTGACAAGCGCATCCCCATAGATAACATGCCACTTCATATTTATATATTTTTTCATTTATTAATGGGCGGCAGTTATGCGGTTTTAATGCCTTAATAGCGGGCAGCCAGCCATAAGGAAAAAGATAATATATAAAGAAAGCGTAATTAATGGCATGAAGCGCCTTCTGGTCGCATTGGCATTGGTGGCATTGACCTGCCTGCTGCTCGCAAGGTTTGCGGCCGGAGAGACCATAGGCTCTGAAGACGAAATCACCCAGCCCAAAGCCGAACCCGATAACCCAACAGGCAGCCAAGACGACACCACAACAATAGGACAAGAAACAGACATCCGGCAAGACAGGGAACCGGCGCTTCATGGCAGCCCAACAAGTGACCCTTCAACCATAACAGCGGCTTCTGAAATCGAAGGCTCAAACGAGCCTGAACCGACAACCGATGCCACAACAACAGATTCTGCTTCAAGCCAGCCACCGGCGACAGAAGGCTGCCGGGAGCAGTGGTCCTGCATTTCCACTTATTTCAGGGCATTGCAAAAAGAGGACTGCACTTTTGAGCCTGAAAAATACTGTGAAGGCGGATGCTCTAACGGGGAATGCAGGCAGGCATGCAAATCGTGCAGTGATTTTTCAGGGCAGTGCGGTTCCTTCGACAACGGCTGCGGGAAAACAATACCTTGCGGTTGCGATTCTGGCCGGAGTTGCACCAACGGAAAATGCTGCCGCGCGATTTCGTGCAAGGCAGGCGAATGCGGCTCCAAAGGAAACGATTGCGGGCAAAGCGTGCAATGCGGTTCCTGCGAAACAGGATTCGAATGCAACGCATTCAACCAATGCGTTTTGAAGCAGCAGCCGAAAGAGCTCGAAATAAGCAACGTGCAGGCATTCCCTTACTCCACTTATGCAATCATCACCTGGCAGACATCAATTGAAGCTGACTCGAGAACGGAATTCGGGGAAACAGAAAGTCTTGGTTCAAGCGAATCCGATTGGGCAACGACAACAGAACATTATATTTTATTGCACGGATTTAAGCCGGAAACAAAGTATTTTTTCAAGGTAGTGTCCGCGGCAGGAAGCACGAGCAAAGAATCGGGCATTCAATCCTTCAAAACAACGCCATGGAAAGACGAGCCTTTGAAAATCCTGCAAATCCTTGTATCGCCTGAAAGCAAAACACAGTTTGAAGGCCAGGCGTTTTCTTTCACCGCAATAACAAATTCCCAAAAGCCAGGGGAACTGGAATTCTTTTGGGATTTCGGGGATGACTTGAACGGAGCAGGACAGAGGGTTTTCCATTCGTTTTACGGCCTTGGATTTGAAAAGGAAAAAGACTTCAATGTGAAAGTTATTGCAAAGGATTCAAATGGGCAAAC
>JAZDDY010000146.1:0-7997 GCA_043809265.1 Candidatus Iainarchaeum sp. | reverse complement strand
TTTCAGGCACAAGAACAAGAACCTCTCGAACGCACTGCAGGATTCCAAGGAATTCCTTTCAAAGCGCGCCCGCATAAACGCCGCAGTGCTCGAAAAATTTAAGGGCAAAGAAACCGGGCAAAAGGTTTTCACCCTTGAAGTGGAAGAGTTTGTGGAACTGTACAAGTCGCTTTCCAAGGAAGTGAAAGCAGAAAAAGCAAAAAAGGCGAAGCCCAAAAAATAAGAGTGAATGGTCAGCTTATCTTTTCCAGTATTATCCTTTCGAATTCCACCGGCTTTGAGGCAGCCGCGAATTTTTCGGCCAATGCGAGCCTTCTCTTGTTTTCCGCATAAATAGTGTAAAGGACCCCGCCTTTTTCAACCGCATGCCCCTGCTCGGCGGTGAGCAGCACGCCTGCCTTTTTGTCATATGGTGCGCCTGCGAGTTTCGCCAGTTCTATCAGTTTTCTCACATTTACCCTTGCGACCTCGCCCTCTGTTTCTGCCCGGATGTCAAGGCTATAAGGCGCCATCTCGATTTTTTTCGACGAATCCACCCTTTTGCCCTGGGCCTTTATTATCTGCTGCATTTTCGAAAGCGCCTTTCCAGACTTGAGGATTTTTTTCGCATAATCAAAGCCGTGGCCTGCATCGGTTTTTCCGGCAAGCTCGAACAATACGCCGCACAATTCGCAGCTTTTCTGGGCAAGGTTGTCAAAGAACTCGCCTTCAAGGACCTGCATCGCATATTTTGCCTCGAGCGCAGGCCCGAAAGCCTTTCCGCTGGGCTGCGAGCCGTCTGTCAGCACAGCCTCAACCCTCATGCCCATTCTCCTCCCGACAGCAATGAATTTTTCTGCCATGGCCGAGCCCTGCTGCCTGTCGCTTATTTTCATTCCCTGCCCTATCGGGATATCAATGACAACAAACTTTGAGCCGACTGCTGCCTTTTTCGCTATGACGCTGGCAATGACCTGGCCCTGAGGGTTTTGTGAAAGCGGGTATTCGACCCTTATGATTTTGTCGTCCACCGGCGCCAAATCAAGCGAGCCGCCCCACATGAGGATGCCGCCGACTTTTTCGGTTATGCTCTTGACCTTTTCGGCGGAAAGGTTGACATTGGCAAGAACCTCCATCGAATCCGCAGTGCCGGCGGCGGAGGTGATCGAGCGCGATGATGTTTTTGGAATGTAAAGGCCTGCGGCCGCGACAATCGGCACCACAATCATTGTTGCCCTGCCGTTTATCCCGCCAACAGAATGCTTGTCGACTATCGGCGAAACATCGAATTTTATTTTCCTGCCGTTCTCGGAAAGCGCCTGCGCCATCGCGACAGTTTCATTCAAGTCAAAGCCGCGGATATGCACCGCTGTCATGAAAGCCGAAAGCTCTATGTCGCTGAGCTTGTTCAGGTTTATGTCCCTAACAATGGATTTAATCTCCTCGCCTGTAAGGGTCACGCCGTTGAGCTTTTTTTTGACAAAATTAAGGCTGTCAGGGATGCCGGCCGGTGAGACCGCAAGCTTAAGGCCGTCTTTCGCCGCAAGGATTTCGGCGAGCTCGCTGAAAAGCCCTATTTCGTCCTTTTTGAGGACAGTGTCAGTGGTGTCAATGACTGTCGCTATCTTGATTTTTTTCTCCCTGTTTTGGATTTCAATGCGGTCAAGCGGGTGCAGGCCGAGCCTGGCCGCTGTTTCCGCATGCAGTATCGCGATATGCTTTCCGGCGTTTATTTCCAGCGGCTTTGCCTTCAGTTCAAGCGAGTAAGCTTCCATTTTCGCACCTTGCAATAAAAATAACGCACTCTTGTTTAAAAAATCTACCGCCCTAAAACCATCAATGGATGCAGAAAAAACAGCCCTGGAACTAGCCGGAAGGGAAAAAGAGATTGCAGGGCTGCTTGCAGAACTTGTCTCCAAAAAAACAGTTAATCCCCCTGGCAATGAATTCCTTGCCGCCGGCGTGCTTGAAAAATATTTCAAAAAACACAAAATAAGGTGCAGGAAATTCGAGAAAGAAAAAGGCAGAACCAGCCTTGTCGCCTCGATCGGCCAAGGCGGGCCTGAGCTCATGGTTGCATTGCACTCCGATGTCGTGCCTGCAGGCGGCGGATGGAAAACCGAGCCTTTCAAAGCAGTTCTGAAAAATGGGAAAATTTTCGGGAGGGGTTCTGCAGACAACAAGGGCCCGCTTGCCGCGTCAGCGATATTCCTTTCCGCAATGAAAAAGCACGAAAAGGAATTGAAAGGGACAATTTCTGTTCTCGCGGCGGCAGATGAGGAGAGGGGCTCAGGGCTTGGCATGGCATTCCTCCTGCAAGAAAACAAAATCAGGCCTGATTTTGTGGTGGTGCCTGACATTTTCACTGAAAACCAAAAAATTTCTGTCGCCGAGAAAGGGCTTTTGCACGTGAAAGCTGAGGCTTTCGGAAAGCAGGCGCACGGTTCCGAGCCTGAAAAGGGCGAAAACGCGATTGCAAAAATGGGGCATTTTTTGTGCGAATTAAAAAAAATTAAAATGCCTTCCTGCAAAAGCAGATACTTCAAGTCGGCCACCCTGAACATCGGCACAATCTGCGGCGGCGAAGCGATAAACATCGTGCCAGCCTATTGCGAGGCAAAAATCGACATAAGGTTCATTCCCGGGCAGGGGCCGCGGGAGATATTCAGGCGCATCAAAAGTGTTGCGAAAAAGCACGGCGCAAACGTTTCAGTCATAGACTGCCAGATGCCTTTCGAGATAAGCGGCAACATTCCATTGGTCAAGTCGATTGAAAGAAACGCGAAAAAAATTACCGGAAAAAAGCCTTCGCTTGCAGGGATGGCAGGCACCACCGTCGCAAAAAAATTCCTGGAAAAATGCATTCCGGCCATCGGTTTCGGACCCGGGAAGATGGTCGCGCACGAAAGCAACGAATTCATAGAAATAAAACAGCTCGTGGAATTCGCGCAAATCATGGCGCTGGTTTCAGCTGACTTGCTGGGCAAAAAATGACCGAACTCTCTGCAAGTTTGCCTGTTTACCTGCGGCTGCTCACAACACAGAGGCTTCTGCTTTGCTGGTCTTCTATTTTTTCGCAGATTGAAGGGTCTGCCTTGAGCCTGGCAACCTTTTGATAGCACAGGTTTTTTTCGTCTTGGCCCTGTATTTTTCCGCAAATCGAGGGGTCCTGCATGCTTATGCCGAGGGTCCGATAGCAGTAATCTTTTGAGTTCTGGTCCTGTATTTTTTCACAGATTGAAGAGTCCTGCTTGATTCTGGCAATACCTGCATAGCAATTATTTTTTGCTGTTTGGCCCTGCATTTTTTCGCAGATTGAAGAG
Organism: Candidatus Iainarchaeum sp.; assembly: GCA_043809265.1. Taxonomy (GTDB): domain Archaea; phylum Iainarchaeota; class Iainarchaeia; order Iainarchaeales; family DTGL01; genus JAPLVS01. The sequence continues at coordinate 4,695 of JAZDDY010000146.1, read as the reverse complement.
TCCTGCCCTGCCACAGCAATACCCGAATAACAGGTATCTTTCAACAGCTGGTCTTGGAGCTTATCACATGCCGAAAGCGCAAGCCCGATCGATTCCTGGGGCGGCGACGGAATGACAGGCATCGGGGTTGCGGTTGGTTTGGCGCCTTGCGGATTAACTGCCTGCATGCCTGGGCCCGGGGGGCCTGCAAACAGCAGGGCGAGTATGATGATAAGGGCGATTAAAGCCAGGATGATTGCCAGTCTTTTTTTGTTCGCTGACATGGCACTAATATACTCCTTTCTACTAGTTAAGCCTTTCGCAGAACAATGCCGGCAAGCAACAGAAGAAGATTCGGTTCCCTTGAAATTAAACCCGGTTAGGCTTGCTTCCTTTTTTGGCTCAAAAGCCTCTCAATTTTCCCAATCAATTCTTCCGGCTTTTTTGCGAAAATAATCTGCGCTCCTGTGTTTTTGCCTGAATCGGAAAACCATTTTTTGAGCTCGCGCATGTGCGAAGCGATTCCGCCCATTCCTTCCATGACCGCGATTATTTTGCCTTCGTCGTAGGCGCAGGTGATTTCATTCAGTGTGCCGACCCTTCCTTCGAGCACCACAAGCGCATCGCATGCCCTGACAAGCAGGAAATTCCTTGCACGCCCCATGCCTGTGAAAACAATGGAATCGAATTCTTCTGTCGGGTATTTCCATTCCTTTGTGTGCATTTCGAAATTTTGCGCAGGCGAAATCCCGATGACTGTAGCGCCGGCCTCTTTTGCGCCTCTTGCCGCCTCAAGCGGATAGCCGGGGCATGCGCCTGAAAAAACAATGAAGCCTTTTTCAGCCGCAATCCTTCCAAGGGCCCTTGCGAGTTTCGCTTTTTTCGGCTCCACTTCCCTTACGGCGGAGCCGATGAATCCGATTGCTTTCTTCATAAAATCACGTTCACTTGTATCCTATCTCTTTGTTCAATTCCCTTAAAGCCTTTGCTGCCGCGCCTGCGAAATCGCTTGAGCCTGTTTTTTCGAAAGCGAAATTTATTCCGCCCGAGGAATTGATGCGCGCCAAATGCAGGGGATAACCGCACTTTTCGAGCACTGCAACTGTTTCCTTTGCCGAGCCGCCCTGGGAGCCGACTCCCGGGATAAGCAAAGGCACGAATGCTTTTTGCGAAGCATAGAATTTTGCAATCTGCTCCAGTTCAGGCAGTGATGTCGCCCCGACTACGGCGCCTGCTCCCGCACATTCCTTGTTCCAAAGCGCGATTTTTTCGCTTGTAATCATGTAAAGCGGCTTTCCATCGGCCAAAAGGCTTTGGAATTCGGCTGCGCCGGGATTCGAGGTGCGATTCAGGAAATAAAGGCCTTTGCCTTTTGCCGCAGCCTTTTCAAGGAAGGGATTCACTGAATCCTTTCCAAGGAAAGGGCTTACTGTGAGCGCATCGGCATTCCAGAAATCGAACGCTTCCGCGGCGTAGGCCTTGCTTGTATTGCCGATGTCGCCGCGCTTGCCGTCGAAAATCAAGGGAATGCCTGTTTTTTTTACAATTTCGATTATTTTTTGGAGCGCTCTCAATCCTTCAAAGCCGTACTGCGCGAAAAATGCATAATTGGGTTTGAAGGCCGAAGGCCACTCGTTCTCTGACTCGAATGCGCCGATGATTTCAGAATAGAAAAACACCAGCGTTTCCTCAACACCCTGCCCTTTTACCGGGATTTTTTCAAGGACCGGGTCGATGCCGACGCAGGCGATGCTTTTGCGCTCTGCCGCGCTCTTTTTCAGGAATTCAGCGTAATCCATTTTTTCACCGGTTCACTCGAATCCCATTTCTTTGCCCCAGCCCTTTGGGTCCTTGTTCCATTCCAATGCTGTTTCTTTTTCCTGTTCCGTGATGTATTTTTTCTTTGCAGCGACATTTATTAAAGTAGCGAAATCTGTGAGCGCGAAAAGCGAGATTTTTTCCGCGAGGAACTTGTCTGTCGCCGCCTTCATGTTGTAGGTGAAAATCGCCACAATGTCCTCTGTTTTAATTCCAGCCTCCCTCAGGCCCCTGACCGTTTCAACAGAGCTGCCGCCTGTGCTTATGAGGTCTTCGACCACGACCGCCTTCCAGCCTTTCTGCACCAGGCCCTCGATTTTGTTCTGCTTGCCGTGCTGTTTTTCCTCGCTCCGCACATAAACCATCGGCTTTCCTGTTTTATCGGCAAGCCAGGCGGCGTGCGGTATTCCTGCGGTTGCAGTGCCGGCAATCACATTGCATTTTATTTTCCTTTTTTCCATGAGCTCGGCCATTGCGCCGATGATTTTTTTCCTGTGCTCAGGGTAGCCCATCAAAAGCCGATTGTCAGTGTAAATAGGCGAAAGGATTCCCGAAGCATACCTGTAAGGCTTGCTTGGGTTCAATGTCACAGCCTTTATTTCAAGCAATATTTCAGCAACATTTTCAGCATTCATTCAAACACCCTCCATTCATAAAAAAACATCGATTCCTTTCCCTTCTATTATTTCACCTTCATCGTGCCTCAGTTCGCCCCGCAAAAAGGTTTTTTCAACAAGGCCTTTAAGCCTCCATCCTTCGAACGGCGTCCAGCCGCATTTTGTGAACATTCTCCCTGAATCCACCCTGTATTCCTTTCTCAAATCGATTACGACAAGGTCTGCGTCCTTTCCTTTTGCAATTGCGCCCTTGGCTTCAAGACCGAAAATTTTTGCCGGGTTTTCGCACAGGCAAGCGGCAATAGTTCCCAGGCTTACGAGTTTCCTGCTATGTGCGTCCAGCAAAAGAGGGAGCATTGTTTCAACTCCGGGAATTCCTGAAGGCGCATCAAAATAAGAAGCCTGCTTTTCCTCTTCGGTATGCGGGGCATGGTCCGATTCGATTGTGTCGAATTTTCCTTCCCTTAAAGCCTGCCAGAGCATTGCCCTGTTATGCCTCGGCCCCAGCGGCGGATTGACCTTCACAAGGTTCCCGAGTTTTTTTGCATCATCCGAAGAAAGGAACAGGTGGTTTGGGGTGACTCCGCATGAGACAGCGCCCCATTTTTTCGCCTGTTCGATGAATGGAAGGCTTTCTGCGCTCGAAACATGGCACACGTGCAGTTTCGCACCTGTTTCCGCACACAAAGCCAATGCCCTCTTCACTGCCTTTGTTTCGGCTTCAGGCGGCCTTATCTGCGCATGGTATTTCACGTTGTCCCAATTGTTCTTTTTCGCCTTTGCCGTGTTTTCAAGAATTGTTTTTTCGTCTTCCGCGTGCACCATCACAAGTTTCCGGTTTTCTTTCGCCTGCTTGAAAGCCGCGAGCTGTTGTTCCCTTTCGCCCAAAAGCAGGTCGCCTGTCGTGGAACCCATGTAAATTTTCACCGCGCCAAAATTTTTCGCCTTGGAAATCTCTTCAAGGCTTGCAGGGCCTGCCCCGAAATGAAGGCCGAAATCAACCCCTGCCTTTTTCGAAACAATTTCCCTTTTTTTCTCAAGAAGCTTTGCGGTGCAGATTCCGGACTTGTTGTTCGGCATGTCCATCACTGTTGTGATGCCGCCGTGCAGTGCTGCTTTGCTCTCATGCTCCCAGTCTGCCTTGCGCTCCTGCCCTGGAACCCTGAAATGCACGTGCACGTCTATCGCGCCAGGCAAAACAAGCCTGTGCGAGCAGTCGATTTCTTTTTCCCCGAAAAGGATTTTTTTCACTGCGAAAATTTCTCCGTTTTTGATGCCGATATTGCATTCGAGGATTTTGCCTTCAACGAAAGCCCTGCAGTTTTTCAAAACCAGTTCGGGCTTTTTTATGGCCATGTTCACACTTTCTTGCGGCTTTTCAGCAGAAGGTCCAAACTTTTATCCTTCAAACTTTTATCCTTGAGGCGATTTCCTCGTGGCTCATTTTTTTCTCGCAGTAAAAGCATTTCGCGGTTTCAGGGTTGTCTGAAATCGCGAACTTTCCAGGAATGCCCTCTATGTTGGTTATGCATTTGGGATTGATGCATTCCAGGATGCCTGTTACTTCCTTTGGCATTGCAAGCTTTAATTTTTGCTTGACTTCGCCGCCGATTATGTGGTTTATTGTCGCGTTCCTTGCCACAAGCGCTATCTTGTCGCATTCTCCCTGGGACAAAAACCTGTTTTCAATAAAGACCAAATCCTTGATGCCCATCTTGTGGCTTGGCACCCTGATTGCGACTGTCACGGCATCGCTGCCTTCGCCAACGATTTTAAGGACTTTCAGTGCTGTGCCGGCCGGCAGGTGGTCTATTGTCGTGCCCTTGTCGATCGGCTTGAGATAAAGGCCCCTTTCCATTTTTTTCACCATTTTCTCACCCCGCAAAGCATTGCAAGCAACGCCTCCCTTACAGGAATGCCGTTGCGCGCCTGCTCGAAATAAAGCGCGTGAGGCGTTTTGTCCAAGTCGGTGCTTATCTCGTTCACCCTCGGCAGGGGATGCATGAGCCTGAACGAAGGCTTCACGCCTTTCAGGGTTTCAGTGCCGATAATGTAAGCGTCCTTGACTTTTTCGTATTCTGTCGGGTCAGGGAAGCGTTCCTTTTGGATCCTTGTGGCGTAAAGCACGTCAAGGCCGCCTATGAATTTTTCCAGGTCCGCGCCTTCCTCGAATTTGACCTTTCCCTTGATTTCGTCCTTTATGTCCTGCGGCATGGCAAGCATTTCAGGCGCAATAAAAAACAATTCGACATTGCCGTAAAGCGCCAATGCAATCGCAAGC
>JAZDDY010000145.1:0-2426 GCA_043809265.1 Candidatus Iainarchaeum sp. | reverse complement strand
CGGAAAGGATTATATAGCTGGAGAATGCAAGTTGTAGTGGTGATGTTTTATGGGCGGTGGACTTCCAAGGAAACCATTCAAGCCAAGAAAACCAAACGGAAATAAAGGGGATGCGCCAAGGGTGCCCCCAGTGGAAGGGTTTACAAAAAGAGGCAATGTGGTTATCCCTAAAAGAACGCAGGTAATTGGCAAAACAAATGTCAGCATTGCCAGAATGAGGGAAGAATTGGAAGCAATGGACCCAAACTGGCTGAGGGATACAATGGTTGAAGCGGTTGAAATTGACAGGCTGGCCATAGGCATAACCTACCCTCAACACGTTGAGATGCTTAGAAAAGTCTTGGAAAAAGCGAGAAAAGGAGAAAAACCAAGCCTTCCTGGGCAAAGGGCAAACGAATCCGATCCCCACAAACGAATCTAAGAAAAACAGCCTTTCCCTTTTTTCACCGGAATCCAGCTCTTCCGATAGCCTTAAATAGTTCAAAGGCGTAATACGTTTAGCACTGTTAAAAGAGGCCTTTGGGCATTGAACTTGGCAGTTTGTGTCTGCTCTGGACGTTTTTTCTTAGATTCTGTTTTTTTTTTTTGGGGGACACCCCTGAAAAAGTAAAAAAACGGAAAAAGCATTTAAATTGAATCTCGTTTAATTTTTATTGGCATGTTGGAATGGATTTTTGTCAGCAAGGTGCTGTTTGTATTGTATGCGCAGTTTTTGCTGTTTATAGCGCTTCTTATTGCCAATTTCAGGAATTTGAAGGGCGCCCTTGGAATTGACTGGCGTTTTTTGCTGGCTTTTTTTGTTCTGACTGCAGCCCTTCTTCTCCCGTTGATTGTTGTAAGTCCGCCGGGCGAGAGATTACAAGAAGGCGATGTCCCGTTGGCAAGGGGTTTCCTGCAAATGAAGGACTTTTCTTATTCAGCGGAGTTTTCCTACGGGCCGTTTTATCCTTACCTGCTCTACCTTTCCTTTCTTTTTTTTGGCTTTAACCCTTTTCTTGCCGACGCCCTGTCTTTCGTTTTCCTTTTCCTTTCATGCGTCATAGTGTTCCTTTTCGCGCATTTGCTTTTCCGCGGTGACGCAAAAAGCACGTTCTTGGCATTGGCTGTTTTCATTTTCATGCAGTTCCTTTTGTTGCCGTCACAGCAGTTTCCGATTTCCATGGAGCACACCCACAAAGCGCAGTTTTTCATAATCTTTCCCCTTTTCCTTCTTTTCATGGCTTTTAAGATTAACAAGTGGCCCGCTTACGCCCTCGCACTGCAATCGATAATGCTTGCTTCCGAGGTAAAGTTCGAGTTCTTTGCCCTTTGGCTTTTCCTCCCAGCGGGATTGTTTCTTTTCAGGAGGGAATCCCTCAGGGCGAAAAGCTTTCCGGAATTTTTCAAAAAAAAGCTCTTAGTTCCCTTGGGCCTTGCCCTCGTTTTTTTTCCGGTATTCCTTTACGGTTTTTTATACATACTGCCTAATTTCTTTTCATACGACTTGCTGAGCTTCAACGAGCATTGGGATCTTGGAAACCTGCTCCCCTCGATTCAAAAATTCCTTGAATTTTGGTTATGCCCTGCGTTTTTCGGTTTTGCGGTGCTTTTAATTTTGGCAATTTTCCTCATAGCGCTCAACCGTGAAAAATCAAAAGGACAGCTCTTTGTTCTGGCTGCATTCGCGTTTTTTTCCGTTTTTTACAGCATGGCCAAAAAGGAGTTCAGCCCAAGGTATGCCGCGCTCCTTCTGCCCCTTGTGGCTTTGGTTGCGGCTTCTTCCCTTTTCTTTTTGGCAAAATCTCTCCCCAGACCGGCTGGAAAATTAGGGAAAAAGGAGGCTGAACTGGCGTGCACGGCTGTTTTTGCCGTGCTGATTTTGGCGATGGCGGCTTTTCTTCCGGGGGTTTATGCAAATTTTAAGGATTCTCATGGGGTTTTTGTGTTCAATGATGAACTTGATTTGGCGAGCCATTTGGACTGCAGTGAAGGTTCTCTCCTTATAGTTCAGGAGGAACTCACCCAAATGCGGTTCAATGCCCTTACGTTCTGCAATCTCATATCGCTCGAGTACCTGGTCAGGGATTCAAAACAGTTCGCTTCGGTCAGTTCGTTCTATCAGGAGAAATACGATTTTTTGGACATTGAAAATCCCCAAAGGCGGGTGAGCGAACCAAAGGTCTACTCCGAGCTTCTCGGACTTTTTGAAACAATCTTCGATGAATCCACCCAAGATATGCTTGAAAATTCTTCACTTGAACTTTCCATGGGGAAAAAAACTTATTTTGCGGACTTCAAGCAGTTGCATTCGCTGCACTTGTGCAGGGGTCTTTTCCGTGAGCATGCTGAAAGGATCTATGAAAAAATGTCCCTCCTTGTAACCGAGAAATACGCTTTAAGGGAAGTCTATTCGAATGAAAACATAACCCTGTATGAAATAACAGGGC
>JAZDDY010000144.1:0-4219 GCA_043809265.1 Candidatus Iainarchaeum sp. | reverse complement strand
AATACCCTCACGGAAAACCTTGTTTTGTCAAGTTGCATGCAGCGGTGGAATGAAAGGTTTAAGCCCAATTGCTTGTCGCGCGCAATGAAAACGCCTGAAGTGATGAAGTTTCCACCGTCGATTTCAGTGTATCTTGTAATCGGCAGTGCGTCCAAATCCACGTTCTCCTCGACCACTTCCTGGCAAGCCCCCTGCACAGCTTCCTTCGGCTCTGTCGGCTTTTCCAGTGCCTGGATCATTTTTGGCACAAGCTCTTCAGGCTTTATCCCAAAATATTCCGCTACCAGTTCTTTCGAGGCAAAAGCATTTCCCAAAACCCTGAACTTTGATTCCTTTACCTGTTCAAAAAGCACAGGCTTTCCGTCAAGCTCTTTCATTATTGCCGAGCACTCGTACATTTTCGAAACCGGCTTTTTTATCCTTGTGAGCTTTCCTTTTGCTTCCAGTTTTTCAATGAATTTTTCTAAGTTCATTGCTTCCACCTCTTGTAAAGCGCATTTTTCAATCCAAACAGGTCCAGGATTTTTCCTGTCATGAACGATTCCAAATCCCCTATTGTTTTCGGTTTTTGGTAGAATGCTGGGCTCAATGGCATCACTATTCCGCCGTAAACCGCTATGTCGTGCAGGTTTTTCAAGGCAGCGGCGCTCAACGGGGTTTCCCTCACACACACAACCAGTTTCTTCCTTGTACGGAGCATGATGTCTGCGCATCTGCTTATGAGCGTCCCGGTGTTGGCAGTGGCGATTTCCGATACTGTTTTCACGCTTGCCGGCACTACAATCATGCCGTCCGCAATAAAGCTCGAGCTCGAAATCCGCGCGTCCATTTCCTTTTCCCCATAGCAGTAATCCGCAAGCTTTTCCAGTTCTTTCCTGCCAATGCAGGCCTCTTCTTTTGCCAGCCTTTCGGCCCAATCGCTCAGGATGAGATGCGTTTCAATTTTTTGTTTTTTGAGTTCTTTCAGGAGCGCTATTGCGTAGTTTATTCCGCTTGCCCCGCATACGCCGACAATGAGTTTCATTTTCAACCAATCCTTGTCCTGAAAGCTGTTTTCCCTGTTTTTTCAATCGCTTTTGCGACTTTTTCCTGCAGTTCTTTTCCAGGAGTCAATGCAATCATGAGGCCTCCGCGGCCTGTCCCTGTGAGTTTTGCGCCGACAGCGCCGTTTTCCCTCGCAATCCGCACAAGTTCTTCCAATTCTTTGCATGAAACCTCTATTTTTTGCAGCAATTTTTGGTTTTCATCCATGAGTTTTCCGATCCGCCCAATGTCATTTTCCATAAAAGCCGAAAGCGCCTGCCCCGAGAGCCGTTCGTATTCCCTGAAGATTTTTTCGAATTCCGCAGGCCTTTTCTCCTTTTCCTTTTTCACATCGCCCACAACCGCCGTGGTGTCGCTTGTGATTCCCGTATTGCCGAGGACTATTTCAATCGGCTTGATTTTGATTTTTTCCATTTGCGTTCCTTGCTGCCCTTTTGTGAATTTTATCAGGCCCCCGTAGACCGCAGCGGTGTTGTCTATTCCGCTCGGCGTTCCATGGTATCCTTTTTCGCCTTCGAATGCGGCTTCGTTTATTTTGTCGTCGTCCAGCCCAAGGCCGAACTCTTCGTTCAGCGCTCTCGCGATTGCTGCACAGCTTGCCGCGCTTGCCCCGACCCCGCTTGCCGCCACAAGGTCTCCGCCGAGCGTTATTTCCACCGGTGTTTTTTCAGGGTCGATGCCCAAAAATTTGAAAATCAGTTTTATGGATTCTTCCTGCTGGCTTCCTTTCTGTTTTTTGTATCCCGGGGTTTCAGGCCTGTTGTCTGTAAGCCTGTATCCGCCCTTGCAGCGTTTCACTTCCGCGGTTGTGCTGCTTGTTATGGCGGAAGCGATTGCCGGCAATCCATAAACAACAAAGTGCTCGCCGAAAACAATTGTTTTCCCGAATCCCTGCCCGAAACCCATTTAATGCCCCCAAACCAATAGAAATTAACTTTTTTTAAATGGCTCTTTTGCTTACAATGGCTGCATTTTTTTTGCCTATTTTTCCCTTGAAAAAGCCCTTTATCCTTTCCAGCCTTTCAAGGCTTCTCCAAAGCTGCTGTCGGCCAAGCCCGAGTTTTTTGACCCCGCTGTTTTGTACCAGTTCATCGACCGATGGCAGCCTTCCGGCTTTAATGCTTCTGGTTACGGCTTTCAAAACCTGGAGGTCCAGCCAGGCCATTTCCCTTGAAGCATCGTTTGTTTCCAGTGTAATGATGTCCACGCGCCTTTCCCTGATTTTCCCGTTCCTCGAGAAAGTCCCGATTTTTTTGGTTTCAATGCCTGCAGAGCCCCCGTAAATTTCGGCTATTTCTTTTGCAACCGCATAGTCGGGCAGCGACCATTTGAGTGGCCCTCTGCCGTAAACTATTTTTGCACCTTTTTCGTTCAAAAGCGACCTTGTCAGGGCCAGCGCCAGTTGCTCATCCCTAAGCGGGATCGGCTCGAATGAAACGCTCCATCGGAAGGCCCTTTTCCGGTCAGGGAACATTGCAGCGTCCCTTAATTTAACGCTTTTATAGCCTGCCGATTTCACACCCCTCTGCCATTCAACTGTTGCAGGCGAAGCGTCGGAGTAATACACTTCGTTTTTCAATGCAAGTGCCCTTGCCCAATCCCCCGTGAATCCTGCAAAATAATGTATTTTCGACCCGGGGTTTATTCCAATGGCTTCGGACAGCCCCTGCGCTTTTGGGATTATCAGCTGGGTTCTGGTCCGGCGCCCTGAGACCGGCTTTTTTGGCACACAGTGGTTCCATCTCTTACCGACTTTGGCAGCCTGTTTCGCCAATCCCTGTTCGTCAGGAACCCTGAAAACTGGCCTATCAATCGGCTTGACCGGTTTCTTAAAAGGCATAAACAATCAATTGGGCCGAATTGATATTATTCCAATACCCTGAACTTGTAAGCGTAGTTTATTGCGCCGTATTTGTCGTCTTTGCCCATTTTCCTGAAAGCCAGCTTGACTTTTGCGCCGACCTTGATTTTTTCCTCTTCCGAGTCAATGATTTGGGAAAGCACTTTTGCCTTATTTTCAAGCTCAATCAATGCGATGAAATAAGGGGTTTCATGGCCGAATCCTGTCGGCCCAACGTGCACTTTTGTGTAAGAGAAAATTTTTCCTGCCATCGGCATGTCTTCTTTCCTTAATTTCCCTTTTCTCCTGCAGTTCGGGCATACGACTCTCCCTGGAAAAAATGACTTTCCGCATGTTTCGCAATATGACCCCAGCAGCCTGTACCTTTCAGGGATCCTTCTCCAGTTCATTGGTGCTGAAACAGTCATTTTTTCACCCCTGCCTTTTTGAAAATGCTTACAATTGCTGTTGCCCCGGAGCCGCCCACGTTGTGGGTTAAACCGATTTTTGCATCCTTTACCTGCCTTTTATCAGCCCTTCCCACAAGCTGATTAAATGCCTCGACTGCCTGTGCCACGCCTGTCGCCCCGACCGGGTGGCCTTTTCCTTTCAGGCCGCCGCTCGGGTTTATGGGCATTTTTCCATTGAGTGCTGTCAGCCCTTTCTCAGTGGCAATTCCGCCTTCCCCTTTCTTGAAAAATCCAAGGTCTTCTATTGCAAGTATTTCCGCGATTGTGAAGCAGTCGTGCACTTCTGCAAAGTCCACATCTTCAGGCGTAATCCCTGCTTTTTTGTAGGCTCTTTTTGCAGCTTCCTGCGTTGCCCTCAACTCGGTAAGGCTTTTCCTTGCCGCAAGCGAAATCGTATCGGATGCCTGCTCTGATGCTGCCATTTCGATGTATTTCATCCCAAGCGCTTCGGCTTTTTCCTTTGAGCACAAAATTACCGCCGCTGCGCCGTCGGTTACAGGCGAGCAGTCCAATACTTTTACCGGGGTTGCCACATACCCGGAATTCATTACTGCCTCCAGTGAAACCTCGGACTGGAATTGCGCGTTCGGGTTGTTTGCGGCATTCTTGTGGTTTTTCACCGCAACCATTGCCATCTGCTCTTCTGTCGTGCCATATTCTATCATGTGCCTTCTTGCAAGCAATGCGTAAAGGCTTGGGAATGTTGCCCCGTGGAATAATTCTGTTTCCTGGTCGCCTGCGCCGCCCAATGCAAAAGAGGCATCCTCTGCGCTGACATCAGTCATTTTTTCCACTCCGCCGACAGCAACAATGTCATGCTCGCCGCTCTTAACCGCCAAATAGCCGCTCCTTAATGCAACGCCCC
>JAZDDY010000143.1:0-3132 GCA_043809265.1 Candidatus Iainarchaeum sp. | reverse complement strand
GTTTTTCGAGATAGGCAAAACCCTCAAGGCGATCGGAAAACCGGCTTTCGGGGCTCTGGAAGGCGGATATGACCTGAATGTGCTCGGGGAAAACGTTTTTAACTTCCTTAAGGCATTTGACTGATGGTTTAGGCGTTTTTTGGGCAGGGAAAATGTTTTTAACTTCCTGAATGCATTTCATTAGGGATATTTTATGTTTTTTGCAGCGGTGTTTGCGGTGGTGGGATGCGGGTCCTGATTGCTTTCCAGGCTGAAAGCAGGTCGAATGCCAAGGTTGCCGGCACTTTAAGGCAGGAATTCGAGAAAATCGGCTGGCAGGCTGAAATGCATCCTGTGCTTGCAAAAAAAACAATGAAATGGTTCCATCACGTGAAAGAATTCAGGAAAAAGAAAAAAATAGAATTGAAGGAAGGCCAGATGGACGCAAAGAAGTTCGATTTGGTGGTTGTCGGCACGCCTGTCTGGACCTATAAGCCGACGCCTTTGATGACCACTTTTTTGAGGGAAATGGAGAACACCAAGGGCAAGAATTTCGCTCTTTTTGTCACCTGCGTCGGCTTTCCAGGCACAACCATAAAGACGATGTCAGGCATTCTCAACACCGGGTCGGCGAAGGTTGTCGATTCCCTAGTGTTAAGGTCTATTTTTGAATTGGATGAGAAAAAGCTTGCTTTGGCAAAAGAGTTCGCGAAAAACCTTTCGGTTGCCGCCTTGTCGCCTGCAAAAGAGGATTAGCTTTGGGTAAATCGGCAGGCTGCGAAAGATAGTTGGGCTTCGAAAGAGGATTAGGCTGTTTCTTCTGCCGGCGTCCAGTCAATTTCTATCGGCGATGGCAAAGGCAGGTCCTTGGCAGGCATTGTGACCTGGAACTTGTTAAGGCTCCGGTAGATGAACGAACCGTAAGAATCAAGTTTCATCTCGTTCTCGCCCTCCATGTTGAAGCCGAGGTTCCTTCCGTTGTTCTTGAAAACAACCTGCCATTTGTATGAATCCCTTGAGCCAGGCGATATCGGGGCCCAGTATAAAGTGTCGAGGTGGACGAAAATGTCTTCTTCCCCGTCCTCATCTTCGTCGAATGAAAAGACTGCGGTGCCCGGCTTCTGGCCATCAACAAAGCCGAATTCGTCCAGCGCCGGCAGGTAATATGGAAGGTCTATTGAACCGGAATCCGTGGAGTCTGTTCCCTTGAACCACATGGTTTTATCAAACTGCATTGGGAATTCCTGTTCGCTCAGGAAAAGGAAAAGCCTTTTGCGGTCAGAAGAAACGTAATAATTGTATTTTACGGGATAGTTGCCGAAAGAAATAGTTTCTGTTGAAATTTTTCCAGGGACAAATTTGTGGATTCCACGGTCCTGTCCCCAGTCGCTTACGACCCCGAACTGGTCTTCCCCTGGGTCGAGCACGAAATAAAAATCGTTCATGTCAACGCCGACCACTGCGACCCATTCGTTGAAATCGCTGAAATAATAAAAGAACGGGTTATGGGTCATGTCGTCGCTGCCCCCGAAAAAGAGGTCGCCGATGTAAAAATAAGAGGTTGAAACAGGGTGGTCCCACAACGGCTCCTCGGCTATGGTTGTGGTGTCGTCGGCCGGAACTATTTCAGGGCCTGGCGGCTTGAAGAAATTATACAAAAGGAATGCCGCGATTGCAAGCACCAGCAGGATAACAATGTATTTGCCTGCATTCGATTTAGGCCTCTCCATATGATCCCTTTTCATGTATACAATGAAGCCTTCTACAAATAAATTCTTTTCTGTCTTTTTTTTAGGCGGTGAAAGGGGGTTTTTTGACGCCTCGCGAGCTCACAGGCAATAATCTCACGAAAAGAATGCACCGGCTCACCCTGCGCGAACTGAGAAGGATGGGCCGGGAAAAGGATTTGGTTATAGGCAGCATCGAAGAGGAAAAGCGCACAATGCTGCCGTTAAAGCGCGTCGGCTCCTATGATTTTCTGGTCGAATCAGGGAAAGGCATTATCGGCATCGAGGTCATGACCAGGCCCACAAAAGGAAAACTCAAGGAAAAGCTCAGGTACAAGGGCAAGGTGGAAATTTTTGTTTTCGTGCTGCCCTCGAACTCCCTCGGCTTTTACAGGAAAACCCCAAGCCACGGCCTGCCGCGCAGGGCAAGGCCGAAGTTTTTCCCCAGCGATTTCAGGTCTGATGAAATTGAAGTGTGGCTCCTGGACGCCAAACTCGGCCAATTCACTGAAAAAGGCGCTTTTGCCGAAATATTCCATGTTTCGCCCTAGGAAAAACTATTTATTGGAAGAGGAGGCATTTATTATAGTATAATAAAAGGCGGTGCAGGGCCCGTAGCGCAGTGGATAGCGCGGCTGCCTTCTAAGCAGTAGGTCGAGGGTTCGAATCCCTCCGGGCTCGTTTCCGGGCTTTTCTTTTACAAAAAGAAACCCGTTTTGAACCAAAGGTTCAAAAGGGCCCTTTCAAAGCAAGGCTTTGAAAAGGGAGGCTGGGTTGGGCAAAAGAAAAGGCCTGAAGGATAAAAGAAACCAGGGCGTGATTATAATGAAAATGGAAAAGCTTTCAAAGGAAGAACTGGAATTGGTCAAGGTTGCGCTTGAAACAGTCAGGATGAACCGCGTGGACACAAAGGCGATTTCGTCCTCGGTGGGGTGCGCGCTTTTGGCAGGCAACGGCCTGGTTTACATCGGCGCCAACATAAAAAACCTGTCCTCTTCGCCTGTGTCGGTTTGCGCAGAAATGTCGGCGGTTTCCTCGATGTTTTCTGACGGGCAAAGGAAAATCAAATTCATTGCAGCGGTCCACATGGAGGACAGGAAAAGCGATAACTGGAAAGTGCTCCAGCCCTGTGGGGCATGCAGGCACATAATAGGCGAGTTCGGCAATCCCTGGGTTGCAGTCTCAAAGGCAAAAAAGGCAAGGCTTGCTGACCTTTACCCGCTGCCTGTGAAAAAAAAGTGACTGGTCCGGGCTATTTCCTGTGCTGTTCCAGGATTTCCCTTGCCATGCGGTCTATGTCCGATGCGTCAATGTCCTTGTCTTTCACGATTTCGACCATGACTTTCTGCCTAGTGGCCGTTTCCGCAGGCATTGCGGCTTTCGCGAAAAGTATGTTTATGAGCGATTCGACTTTCACCAGGTTGCC
>JAZDDY010000142.1:0-3904 GCA_043809265.1 Candidatus Iainarchaeum sp. | reverse complement strand
TAGAAAAAGGGCTTGATGTCATAACCGCACTTCTTGAGCCTGCGGCGAATGAAAAAATCTCAACTGCTTATTTAGGCGAAGAAACCTGCCAGGGAAACACCGGAAAAACAGGCGAGAAAGAAATTAAAGCCAACTTGTTGTTCGGGCCGGTAATCGATGTTTTGGTCTGTGCCGCGGCTGGAATCACAACAGGCATCGGAGTATTTTACGGCTGGGGGCAATCTGAATGCGATTCAAAGGACCAAGTGAAAACGGTGCTGGATTACATTGTCAAAATCGACGGCGACCCGAACAGAAATCTTGCGCTTGAAAAGGATTTGTTCAAAGCCGATTGGTCGAACACCAACAGCGAGTGGGAGGAATCTGGGCTTGAAAAAGTGCCAATATCGCTCTCAAATGTTTCAAGCACGGCCTCGGTTGAGGCAACATATGAAGTACTCTCAGTAAGCGCCACCGAGCACATCCATAATGACGAAATGCACAAGGCGCCAAAGATGAAGATGGAATTGCCGAACTTCGGCGACCTCAACATACCGGATACTGCAACAAAGAAATATGAAAAGAAATTCCACCTGAAATTCACAACCAAGGACACTGTCGACTTCGAACTGCCGCCTCTCGAGGACTTTTATTCCTGCGCCGACGGCTCGAAAATTGGAATCACTGGAAAGGACGCAAGGCCGAAAGTGAAATTCAACTGGGACTGGAAGGAAGGAAGCGGAATTGCGGCAAGCGACTGCGATGCAGCAAACAAGAACGGGGTTTACTGCGACGCAACACAGCTCTCGATAGCCGTCAGCAAGAAAATCCACCTCATTGAACAATTCCTTGCGACAAACGGCAACAGCCTGAAATGCCCGCTCAACCCCCAGACATCATATTCAAGCGCAACTGTCGACAGCATGAATCAGGCCCAAAGCGCGCATGTCGTGGAAAGCAGCAGCATCGGGCTGCAAAGCATTTCAAAAACAATCGATTCTGATGCAGGCAAAGCCGCCTTTACAGTCATTGTTGAAAACAAGACTTTGGCGGAAGCCACTGCAAAAATTGCGGTCGGCTTGAGCGGCCCCAACAACTACTTTGAAAACTGCGAGCAAACAGTAACCATGCCTGCTTCAGGCACAGCAAATGCCCAGTGCGAATTCACTGGCTTGCAAAAAGACAATTCGACCCCCTATGTTGCGATGGCCTATGTTTCTGAAAGCAGCGCTTCGGAAATCGACAGCGCCGAAGTCAAGGCAGGATTTTTCCTTGCTGACTCCAGCACACAAGCCTCGGAATGCTGGCTGCCACCATCAACCCAAAAATACCTCGGCTACCCGGTAATCGAATACTTCTTCAACAAGAACATTCCGAACTGGGAGCAGTATGTGCAGCAGGCATCGGTGAACTGGCCTGCTGGCTGGCCTGGCTCGACAGAACAGGAAAAGATTGCATACCTGCGCTCGCTGTTCGATTTCAAGGCAACGCTGATAAAGGACGGCTATGGGGCGGACTTCCAGGGCGACTTTGCCGCATACTATTCCGGCACGACTTTCTTCGATGTGCCGTCATGGTTCTATTCAGGTTCAAACAACCAGTTATCGGATTACTTCAGGGATTTGGAGAAAATGAAATTCAAGCAGAAATACTCGGATGGCGCGATTCTCCCGGGCCCCGGAGTGTACGAAGTATACATAATAATCGATTTCGGCGCTGACAACTGGAGCCTGTACAAGGACGGCAAGCCGAAAGGAAAAATAACAGTGGAATTCTATAAGTTCAGCGAACCGCTTGTGAATTCCGCTTTCTATTACCTGCCGTTCGACGGCTCGGTGGGATTGGGCACAGAAAACGGAAGGCAGGATTACGGCCTGAATTACATCAACAAGAACGAGGACATTCCGGTCTGCGGCGCGCCCTACGATGTTAGGACAACGGCTTCAAGCGCTTCAAAGGCTTTGATGACAATGAGCACAATGAAACAGCAGGACTTAAAGCAGTTGAACAGCTCTGCCGCGACAAGAGGCAATGTCCTTGCGGTCGAAACCCAGGGAAACGAGCCGACCATGGTGTTCTCGCCGAGCTATGCGACCCCGATAATATTGAAGGCTGCAGGCGACAAAGGCAAGGCACTCGCTTCACAGTTCACTTTCATTGAGGGCGGGCAGCCTGTAATCGCAGGAAACAACCTTTCGTTCTGGACTGGGCTCGGGAAATGCGCGGACTTTTCAGGGGTGCCGATAAGGGAGGTTTTCGATTATTATGCTGATTCGCGCTCAGGCGAGAAATCCTACAAGCTTGCGTGGGATTCTGTAGCTTACGGCGGCACCGCATACCTTTACTCGATTTTTTACACCCCGCTCGCAGGCGCATATTCGATAAAATCCGATTCCGAGGGTTCGGCCTTTATGTCGCCTGATTCCGGCGAATCCAAAGTGGCTGAAGCGAACGGCATCAGGGGAATGAAAAACAATTCGAGGGGAAACAACGACGCCATTGCCTCGGTTGAAAGGGTCCTTGACATGGTCGGCGAGGGAAGCGTCTGCGTCACCAATTCCGGCTCAAAGAGCTCTTTCTGGTGGAACCCGAAAGCACTGAAGGACTTCAAGGGCTCAAAGCTAAGCGTGACAGAATTCGAGCAGTCGCTTTTGCCTGGAAAAACCTGCATCGGGCCTGAAGAATAAGTTTTGCGTCCAAGGCCGGTAAAGCAAATCAATTTATATAAGTTTTAATTATTCTTATTTCATGCAGGCATTTGTGGGCGCAATGACGGCAGTGCTGTTCATAGGGGAAATGTTCAACGACCTTAACCTGGCGCTGAAGATTTTCGCGCTGCTCACGATAATTTCTTTTGTTTTGACGCATTTGGGGAAAGGCCCGCTGGCCTATGCCCTAATCGGCGGAATCAGCGTTTTTGTCCTGCTGGATTTCTGGGTGTTTTTCGGCGGCATCTTCATCCTTTACACGCTCCTGACCCTCGGCATTTCAGGCGTGCTTGTGGACTTCTTTTTTGTCAGCAATATGAGCGGCGGAGGACCGTCTGAAAGCCCGGAAATGGATTCCACCGAATATGCCAAAAGGGCCCAAAGCATGCAGGCAGCAAACCAGATGCACGGCGGCGGCCAAGGCATGCCGATGCAGCCCGGCGCCATGATGCAGCACCCGGGCGGAAGCGCCGGCGGGCATGGCGGGGCACGTGGCGGCGCAAGGCCGATGCCGGCACAGCCGCAGAGGCCGATGGGGCGATGAAATGAAAACGCATTTTTTGATTTTGGCGGGGGCGTGCTGAATGCTTATCCTGTGGATTCTCTTGGGTTTCCTTATATTGTGCCTTTTGCCGCCTGTGATAATGTTTTTCTTCCCGATAGCGAACCTTTTGATGCGGGTATTGCTCACGTTCACTATTTTCACAACAGTCCGCAGCTATCTCGGGGCAGGCAACCTGACCCTCCTGATAAGCGGCGTCCTTATTTACCTGCTTGTCATAAAATGGGGCTATATGACCGCCTCGCTTTACGTGTTTTTCTATGTCCTCATGGCATTCAACTTCCTTGCGGTGATAGTCTGGGGCACGAACACAGTGCTGAAAAAGCATTAGGCGCATTGCGGAATCCCTAAAACCAGGATGCCCAACGCCTTGAAGGCGCATAGAAAAGAATTTATTGCTGTTAATGCATTATTCTGTGGGGACAAAATGGCTTCGGATCCTATTCAGGACATCAGGACTGTCCTTGGGCTGGTATACCTAATCTGGGTTTACGCCTGGGCAAAAAGGCAATTGGGCAATGTCGCCCTCGCCGTGCTTGTGGCCATAATCATAGTATACCTGACCTTTTTCCAGTATCCTGAACTCATATGGCTTCCGGTGATTTTCTTTTTCCTCGCCTTCTTTTTCTCGGGCATGTTTGAAAAGGTCGGCAAG
>JAZDDY010000141.1:0-9385 GCA_043809265.1 Candidatus Iainarchaeum sp. | reverse complement strand
GCTTATGCCTGAAGCGCATTTTTCTGCATAAGCCCCGGCTTCCTGTTCATCGAAGGATGCCGCCGCCTTTTTTCCCTGTTCAAGTTCGAGGGCGGCAAACCGCGCCAGCACAATGAAGAAAACCAGCAGGACCAGCAGCGCTTCAATCGAAGCCTGGCCTTTACCGGTCATACGACCACCGTTTTTTCAATAGAATAGCCAGGCAAAACCAGGAAGTACTGCTCCGCGCCCCCGACTTTTATCACCGCAAGCACGGCCCTGTTTTTCATGAGGCCGCCCGTGAACATGAACTGCACAAGGAAAACATGCTCTTTAAGGTTCAGTACCGCGGTCTTGCAGTATTTCTCCAGACCCTCGATTTTTTTGAAGTTTCCGGCAACAGGGGTGAACTGCTCCGAAAGGTTCGCGGTATTTATTTCAAAGAATTCGATTTTTCCGCCGAGGCCTTTTTCGCTTTCCATCGCATTGAAGTATTTTTCGAGGTTTCCGCAGATTTTTGGGTTCAGCGCCGCGCTTTCCCTGTTGCCGGCGATTACCTCGTTTTCGATTGTTTCCGCAATAATTGAATCGGTGTTTTCCTCCATTTGGAATCGCAAAAAGGAGGCACGTTCTATCTCCATTGCCGCAAGGCCGCCCTCCGCCAGTTTTGCCCTTGCAATGCCTGCGTCCGCAGCCATTGCGACCACGCAGGCTGCAAAGACAAATACCAGCGTAAACGAATATACGCCCTTCATTCAACCAACTCTCTCGCAATAATACTGCAAAAAAATGATTTTAAATTGGTGCTCCGTGGCGATAGGGTTAAATAGCGGTAAAGAGTATTGTAGTCGGTGTCATCTTGAGGCTCGGCATTGCCCTTGCGGCTTTTATCGCAATCCTGTTTTTTTCAGGCTGCATTTTTTTTGACTCCCAGGAAAGGACGGCAAGAGTCAAGTTATCCGAAAAAGTCGGCGACCTTCAGCCGACGATGCAGATATTAAAAAGCAGGCTGGAGATGGCGGGATTCAAGGAGGCCAAATTCCAAGGGGACGGGAACGAATTTATCCTTGTGACTTTCAGGCCAAAAGATGAAAATGAAACCAGGCAAATTTTATCGCTTCTTGGCAAACAGGGGATTTTTGAGGTAATGCTTGACGGCAACGTGATGTTCACAGGTGACGGCATAATCAGCGTGGACCAGGGCGGGGGTGCACTGCAATTATTGAAATTGGGCGAGGGGGCCTATGAGTGGAGGCTTCCTTTCACGCTCAAAACCGATGCGGCAAAGAGATTCAGGGACACGGTATTTCACCAGTGCCGCCTTGTAAGCTTTGAAACCGCAGAATACGATTGTGCTCTCACATATTTCTATATGGACAGGCCAAGGAATGCGGTCCTGATTTTTTCAAAAGAGCGCTTTGAAGAAGACAAGGCGCTAGTTTTGGCCGGTGCCAACCGGCTGCCGATGGAAACAGACATAAACGAAATCTTTCTTAATGCGGGCCTGCCCTATTTCATTGCAAGCAACAATGCTTTGGACAAAGGCCAGAAAGAGGCTCTGAGGGGACTTTCACGGCAAACCAAGACCGCAATAATCCAGGCGGAACTTCCGGCAGAACTCAAAAAAGAAATCGAGTCAATGGGTTTCAAACTGAAAGAAATCAAAAGCTCCGATTTCGACAAACACATGGCGGAAAAAATTCCCTGGATCTGCACTGCAATAAACCTGGAATCGGTTGTGCGCCTTAACCCAGAACTCACTGGAAACAAGCCCCATATAGAAAGGCTGGCGGATGTTAAGATAATCCAGGACCTTGTCATTATAGGTTCTGAATCAAGCCAGGAAGAAGCGCAGCGCGCGCGAGATGAAACAAAGATTTTGCTTTCAGCAGGCATTCTGCCTGTGCCGGTTGAAAGTGTTACACTCGAAGAGCCTTCCTGAAAAAGCTGAAGCCTGCCCCTGCTTCCGGCAACCCCCTTTTATTTTTTTCTGCTTTAATTGGATGCGATGCCTGGAGAAAGTTCAAGCTTTGCAATTCCGGTTCTCGGGAAAATCGGCTTAAAGCAGACTATCCTGTTTTCCCTGCTTGCGGCTTTGCTTTTGGTTTCATTCGCCCTGATTTTTTTCCAATTATCTCAGATCGGGGCCATAAAGCTGGAAAATGCGGCGCTGGCTTCAGAGAAATCCGCGCTTGACCTGAATTTCACTGATTTCAGGGCGAAGTCGGCTGAAAGGATTTCTTCGCTTGAGCGGTTGAACAATGCCAAAGCAAAGGAAATAACTGCGTTAAAGGAAAAGATTGCTTCTGTCGAAGGCATTCTTGAAAGCCTTGAAAAAGACTATAACGAACTGAAGCAGGCGAAAAAAACGCTTGGCGAGGAATATGCGCTCCTGAAAGAGGAATCCGCGCAGACCATAAAAAGCATTGAAGACTTCGAGGGCAAAATAGAAGGCTCAATCGAATGGTTCCAGGAGAATGCCGCCCTGCATGAAACCGAGCGCCAGACGCTTGCAAAAACCTCGCTTGAATCCAGGTGCTTTTCGGTGAGCGCGCAGGGTTGTTCAGTGAAAACCGCCTGCCTTTACCTGGTGAATTCGACGCAGGAATACCTTGGCCTATCATATATCTGGGACCAAGGCGACAGGCTCACGCCGGTCGCTGAATTCCTTGCCAAAAAAGGCGGCGATTGCGAGGATTTCTCGCTTTTCTTCAAGGCCGAACTCAATCATTTCCTTGAAAAATGCGCTGATGCCGGGCAGAAAACAATATCGATTGAAGCCTGGGTTGAAGCGGAAAAACCTACGGCAAAGTACTGGATTGACAGGCAAAACCAATGGTATCTTGAGGGAGTGCAAAACCAGGCCCTCAAAGCAGGCCGCGTGTTTCCGGCAGTGGTCTGCGGAAACATCTATGACCTTCAAAAAAAAGAGGTTTCAGGCCATTGCGTTGTCGCGCTCACAAAAAAAAGGATTTCAGGGGTTTCTGATGTTTTCACAGAACTCGACGGAGCCCCGCTGATCGAGCCGCAGGACGGCTCTTTCCTCGGAAACATAAACGAAGCCTCTTCCGGAGTTTACCTGAACAAGGGTGGCGATCCGGCAAAGCACGATTCTTTCATTTATTGGGTGATAACAGACAACGATTTCTACATGTTTGAAGAAGAAAGCGCCGAATGGGCAGGCTATGCGTTTTTTGCGGAAAAACTTGAAGCACTAAAGGCAAAGCTTGCATTGCTGGCAAAATGACTTCGTTCACTTGAAAACGAAAATCAGGTATGCGAGCGCTGCCAAAAACAGTATTGCTGCGGCAGTGCGGTTGTAGTATGCGACCAGTGCCAGCACCAAAAGTGCCAGAACTGTTTCTGTGACCATATTGGCTGCCTTGTTCAGGATGAATACTCCGAGCGAGAATCCGCCAGCGAGCAAGACGAAAAAGAACGCCGCAAAAGAGCCTGCGTTCTTGTTCACTTTGCCCATGCATTGCTGTACTGCCTTATCCACACTGTCAGGGCCTTTCGGCTTTGCCGCTGGTGCGGCTGGTGCATCTGCCATAAATATTCTTTTGCACGCGCCAGTTTAAATATTTTGCTTTCCGGGCTATTCCTGCCTGAAAGCGTTGAGAGCCGTGTTGGAGCCAAGGGCTGTGTTGAGGCCAAAGGGGCGGCTCCGGAAAGGCTGCAGGATGAACCGGTTTAGGCAATCTTGAGGTCAGGCAATATGCCTTCATACTTGATTTTTTCTTCCAGTACGCCCAAAAGCTCGTACAAGACGTTTCTGTTTTTTCTCGGCTCCCTGTTCGCGAGCAACTTTTCGTAAATCCTTTCCTTGTGCGTGTCCAGCTCTTCCAAATCCATCAAACCGAATTCGTTTTTTGTGAAAATCCTCATTCTCTCACCTCTGTAAACCTATCGCTTCCCGCCCTTTTTAAAGGCGCGGAACACCTCGCTTCCCCTGAACCGTTCTTTTTGAGCGCTGAATAGTAATATATTTTTTTTGAGCCTAAAATGAATTGAATGCCGAAGAATATTTTTGCCGAAGCCGCTGAAGGCGAAATTTTCAGGGACGAAAAGTTCCTATATCCGGAATTCGTGCCTGAAAGGCTGCCTTACAGGGATGCGCAAATCGATGAAATGGTGCACGCCTTCCAGCCTGTGCTCAAGGGCGGAAAGCCCCAGAACGTTTTTGTTTTCGGCGCAAGCGGCACAGGAAAGACTGTCACAGTAAAATACGTGCTCCGCGAGCTTGAAGCCTTCAGCAACCGCGCCAAAGGCTTATACCTGAACTGCTTCGAATACAACACCCGCCAGGCGGTATTGAACCAGATTTGCGTTTTTCTGGGCGTTCCTGTGCCGCGCAGGGGGATTGCCACTGACGAAGTTTATTCCGAGCTCCTGCTTGCGCTAAAAAAATCAGATTTCGTTCCGCTCATCATTCTTGATGAACTGGATCAGCTGATGGCCTCTGGCACAGCCTCCCTTGTCCTTTACGATTTATTGCGCGTTGTCGAATTCCAAAAATCGCGCCTTGGCATAATAATAATTTCCAATGACGAAGCCCTCACCGCAAAACTGGATTCGCGCGTCCGCAGCAGCCTTTTGCACAATCCCGTGGAATTCGCCCAATACACTCCTGTGCAGTTGAAGGAAATTTTGAAGGAAAGGGCGAAGTATGCCTTCAACGAAAACACGCTCGATGCCGAAGTCATCAATGTTGCAGCAGGCCATGCCGCCAAAAACAAAGGAGACGCCAGGCTGGCAATCGAGAGCATTCTCCGCGCAGGCCGCATCGCTTCAAGGGAAGGCGCTTCAAAAGTCCGGGTTTCCCATTTGCGCACCGCGTTCGATTCGATTCATTCGCGAGCCCTTGACAAGGCCAAGGATTTTTTGGATGGAAACGAAAAAAATATCCTGAAGCTGTTGTGCGAGGGCGATGGCCTTGTTTCAGGCAAACTGTTTGAAAAATTCAAAAAACAGTTCGGCGAGAAAGCGCTCACCCAGCGCTCTTTCAGGAAAAAGCTCAACCGCCTCGAATCCTTAAAGCTGGTGAAAATGGAGGCCGTGGAAAAAGGAATCCGCGGGCGCACGCGCACAGTGAAACTGGCGCAGGGAAAAAAGGAAATCGAAAGCGTGCTTTGAGGGTTTGTTACCCTGTGTTGTGGCTTCCCATTCCGCCAACCGGTTTCCTGTCGTATATTGTTTCAGGCCTTTCCTTTTTTGGTCTTTTGCGCCTTCTGCCTTCTTCATCGTATCTACGGTCATGTTTTGAATCATAATCTCTCCTCATGGTTCCTGACGCATCAAAATGCCTGGTACGGATGCCTTTTGCAGCGACATATCTTGCGGTTCCGTGCAGCGGAGCCTCATTTGCCCGGCCTTTCCAGCCAAAGCCGAGGGGCGCACCAGAAACACCGATTTCTTTTGACTTTGCCGCTGCATCCATTTTCTCCATGTCTTGCCCGGTCAGCCTTTTTACCCTTAAAACATCAAGTGCCTGTCTTATCCTTCTTGGTTTTGCTCCGCCCGCCATCAAAACACCTCAAATAATATTGTCCTTTTCACCTTATTATTCGTTTGCCTTGCGCGGTTTCACACCCATTTGAGTTTTTTCTTTTTTTCGGATTCGAATTAGTATATACAAGTATAGGCCAATCTGCTTAAGCAGACAGCATCGCCTTGTTCTTTGCCCTTTACCTCGTAATAATCTTCACCACGTCCATGTGCTTTAATTCTGTGTCTTTCCCGATTTTTTGCTGTGTGCGGCAGTTTATGGCTGCAACGAATTTGTCGCCGATGTCTGTATGGATTTTGTAGGCCAATTGCTGTGCGGTGGAGCCCTTTTTCAGGAGGTGTGCGTCAGGCAGAATGTTTCCTTTTGAGGACATCCATTTGTTCGCGTCCTGCACGGGAAACACAACCATAAGGTCAAGGAGTTCAAATGCTGTTTTGTTGATTATTTCCTGCACCCCTGTGCCGCCGTATTCCTTGAGGATGTTTTCGCGGATAAATTCCAGGCCTTTTTTTTGCTTTTCCGGTATTTCCTTTAATTCCTTGAAATCGTTCGAGCCTGGCACATAATGGATTAAGCCGTGCTCGTGCGCTTTTCTGAGCGCGAGCTCTGCTTCCGCGGATGTTGGGATTATTGTTTCTTCAGGGAATGTTGTCTTTAATTTCCCGAGGTTTTCCTTTCCGCTTTTCAGGTCGGCCTTGTTTGCAGCAATCACCATCGGCTTACTTTTTGCCCTGATTTCTTCAGCGAGCACCAGAAGCGTGTCATCTGTCCAGTCAGTGGGCCTTGCCGAGAACTCTTCCATCAAAAGCACCTGCTTCACGTCTTCAACCGTGACTCCCAAACCGCTCAATTGCGTTGCAACCGCGTCCACGATATTGCTTGCGGTCGCCCTTTTTGCAGTGTCTTTCCAGTTTTTCTGGACAATGCCGCGAATCCAGTAAGAAATCTCTTTTTCTAGGAATTCTACGGTGATTGTGGGGTCGAAGCTGCCTTCGCCCAAAACCTCGCCGTGCGTGTCTGTGGACCCGCTTGCATCCAATACGTGAATCAGGGCCTTTGCCTGCATTATGTCGTTCAAAAACTGGTTGCCAAGGCCTTTGCCCTGCCATGCGTCCGGGACAAGGCCGGCAACATCCCAAAAGATGACATTCACAAAGCGCCAGCCGTCAATGCAATAGCCGTGCTGCGGCTCGCATTTCTGCCCTAATTCCTTGTGCGGGCACTCCACTTTCACATACGCAGTGCCCTGGTTCGGCTTTATTGTCACAAAAGGCCTGTTGCCCACTTCCGCATTCAACAATGTCGCGGCATTGAAAAAAGTGCTTTTGCCGGAATTCGGCGCCCCAACCAATCCAATCTCCATCATGATGCCTCCATCTATTCATTCAACCAAACCAATTTAATCCTTTTTTCTCTCTCTTTTATCATGCCTGCCGGAAGCGAGCTCTGGACTGGAACGTTTTTGCCAAAGGACTGGAACGAATTTGTCGGCAACAGCGAAATTGTTGAAAGGGCGCAATTGTGGGCAAAGGCATGGAATGCAGGCAAAAAGCAAAAGCCACTGCTCTTGTACGGCGGGCCAGGGAACGGCAAAACCACGCTTGCAATCCTGCTTGCAAAAACCGCGGGCTGGAGCGTTTTCGAATTAAACGCCTCTGATTTCCGCAACAAGGATTCAATCGAAAGAATGGCAGGCGCGGCATCCCAAGGCGCTTCCTTTTCAGGAAAGCCAAGGCTGGTTTTATTGGACGAAGTGGACGGCCTGCAGGCCGCGGACCGTGGAGGGGCAGGCGCGATTTCCCAGATACTCAAAGAATCCCAGAATCCTGTCATCCTCACAGCAAACAATATTTATGAAGACCAAAAGCTCGCTCCGATAAGGGCGCAATGCGAGCTCCTGCAATTGAAAAAAATCAATTATCTCTCGATCGCAAAGCGCCTGCGCGAAATCTGCACAGCCGAAGGCATTCAATTTGAGCACGATGCAATCGAGTTGCTTGCAAAGAATTCTTCAGGCGATTTCCGCTCCGCACTCCTTGATTTGCAGACGCTTTCGCTCAAGGGAAGCGTTTCAATGAAAGATGTCGAGAGCATGGGCGGCAGGGAAAGGGAAGAAAACATTTTTGCAACGGTCAGAACCTTGTTCAAGGCAAAAACAATCGAGGAATCGAGGAAGGCAAGGTTCAAGAGCGAGGTCGACAGCGAACTGCTGGCGCGCTGGGTGGAAGAAAACATTCCGACAGAATTCGATTACAGCGATACCGCAAGGGCTTTCGATTTCTTTTCACGCGGCGACATCTTCGAGGGCCGTATTTTCAAAAGGCAGGATTACGGCATGCGCAGGTATTCAATGGACTTAATGACCGCGTGCGCGCCGTTAAGCCGTGAAAAGGAATACCACGGCTGGACCCAATACCAGTTCCCGCAATTATTGCGCAAATTGAGCGCTTCGCTCGGCGCGCGGTACAAGGCTTTCAATCTGCAAAAAAGTCGGAAAGCAAATCAATTCTTCCGCGCACGCGGTGATGCAATATGAACTGCCGATGCTGATGGAATTGTTTTCGGACAAGGCAAAGGCGGCAGGCCTTACCGCGCAGTTTGCCTTTGACGAAAGGGAAGTGGCATTCCTGATGCATACAAAGTCCGAAACAAAA
The DNA here is from genome assembly GCA_043809265.1 of Candidatus Iainarchaeum sp. Classification (GTDB taxonomy): domain Archaea; phylum Iainarchaeota; class Iainarchaeia; order Iainarchaeales; family DTGL01; genus JAPLVS01. Next base: position 1,243 of record JAZDDY010000141.1, on the reverse strand, counting down.
AAAGTGCAGTCGGTGCTGGCGGAAGCGCAAGAGCTCCACGATGAAGCACTGAGGAAAAGGTTCGGGAAAGCGGTTCCGGCAAAACAGGAACTGGAAAAGGAAGAGGCGCCGGTCGTTGAAAAAAAGGCCGAAAAAATCAAATTGAAGAAAGAGAAAAAACAGACAGAAGAATCCGCAGAGCACGCAAGGCAGACAACGCTTTTCGGGAAAAAGAAATAGGTGCCTTGAAAAGGCACCGGTTGCGAGCGCTTATTTTTCAATGAGTTTTGCGAGGCCGCCTATCAAAACAGCAAGGCCAAGCAGGCACAAGGCCAATTTCAGCTTGAAGTCGTCAAACGGGCCGGGTTGCAATGTTTCGAGCAAGACAATCGCAACTGCTGGCGCTCCAAGGATTAACTCAATTGTCCCAACTGTTCTCTTTATGCTTTTTGTTTTCCAGTAAACTATCGCGACCGCAACGATTGCGACTATTATCAGAATAGGCAGGATAATAGGCATCCCAGTTGAAGTTGCAACTGCCACGTCATCAGCCATGTTTTGATCACCGGCAATATTAGGTTGTCGTCTTATTTAAACTTTTCCGTCTTGCCCTGCGATTTTATTTCATCCCTTCTTTCCTGAATTTTTCAAGGAATGAAGGCATTTCTTTCAATAGCCAGGAATAGAGCTGGATGAAAGCCTTTGCTTCGGCGTCAATGTATTCGGTTATTTTTGCGTATTCCCTCCCGTGATACCATGTGGGGACGTTGCTGCCGTCGCTCGGCTTGCTTGTGATTTTTTCCAGGCCTGAGCCCTTGAATTCGCCCTTGTTCATGAGCACGCCGAAAGGCCGAAGGTCGATTGACGGGTGATTTAAAATGTCCACAGGCGTAAAAGAGTGCTGTGCTGTCCTTTCCTTCAAAAAGTTGTGCTCGAAAGTGAGGTTGTAACCCACAGGCACAAAAGCGAAAGGGTATTCTTCCAAAACACCGCTTTTGTCCAGGAATTCGCGCAGTATTTCCCTTTCGCTGGATTCCCATTCCTTCAATATGCGCAGCGGGCCGCTCGGCTTGCCTGAAATGCGGTCCAGTTCCTGGAATTGTATTGTGATGATTTTGTCCTTTTTTGGATCCAAGCCAGTGGTTTCAATGTCGAAATAATATGTCGGCATTATTTGATGAAAAGCGGAAATTGTTTTAAGGGTGTTGATTGCCGGCTTATCGACCCTGCTTTTTCAGGCCGAACACAGGCGGAGATTTTTTTC
>JAZDDY010000140.1:0-2172 GCA_043809265.1 Candidatus Iainarchaeum sp. | reverse complement strand
GTGCAAAACGAAGAGGTCAAGGCCGACTTCGAATTGGGCGAAATAAGGGAGCTGGAAAAAATCGTCTCGGGCCAGACCAGCATCAAAAGGAACGTTTAAATAGTCCAAACCGCATATAATTACATATTCATTGTGGAAAATTAATGAGGGAATGGGAATGCCTGGCGCCGCTGCAAGAAGGGTTATAAGGAAAGTCGACAGGCAAGCCAGAAGGTTTGCCGATGTAGACACGAGATTGGAGAGAAGGCAGCAGAGGCTGGAAACCCGCGCTAACGCAAGAACAACAGCACTGCAGGCACGCGTTAACAGGATGCAGGCAGTAGAACAGCAAAGGGACGCCTTTGCCGACAAGAAAAACACATTGCTGGCTGGAATCCAAACAACACGCTTCCCGAGAATCCACCTGATTAAACGGGCAAGGGCAAGGTATTACCAGATAAGGGAAAACATGAAGGCAAGGAAAGCCAACAGGATGGACCGCAGGATAATCAGGAGAACAGGAAAAATAACAAGAATGCAGTCAGCCCATGCAGGATTGCAGGCCGGAAGGGATGCAATCGAGGCAGACCGGAACGCCATACTTTTCCCAGGCATACAGGCAGGCATAACGCCACCCGGATTTGTTCCGGCTCCGCCGCCGGCCGCACCGGGACAGCCGCCGGGCAATCCAGGCCAGGGCGGGGGGCGCAGGAGAAGGCGCGGCCGCGGAAGAGGCAGGGGCGGCGGGCAGCAAGGCCAAGGCGCAGGGCACCCTTAACTCAATCGTATTCCTTGAATTCAAGGCCTCTTTGCTTTTTTTCCTTCATTTTTTTAAGGGCCAATTCAATGCATTTTTCAAGCAGTTTTTTAGGGGAATCTGTTTTTGCCGTGAAGGCCGCGGCAGTGGCATGGCCTCCGCCCTCGCCTTCGAATGATTCCTGCAGTTTCCCGAAAACATCCTTTGCGATGTTAAGGCCGAATTCTTCTGCAAACGGAAAGCGCGCCCTAGCCGAAACCCTCACCGAAGAATTTTCCTGCATTGCCACAAATGCAATGTCGGCGCCGATTTGCACCAACGCGGCCGCGGCATGCGATTCAAACGAACCAACCTCGCTTGTGGCAGCAATGCTGTTCCCGATCCTGTAAATCCTGCTCCTGTGCGCTGCCTTCAGGCGCGCGATTCTTTCGCTGAAATCCCTTTCAATCGAAAACAATTCAATCAGTTCATAATACGGCTTTTTGATGCGCTCCATCGCCTCGGCCATCACCCTGAAGGAATTCCTGCCTGCAAAAGAGAAATGCGCCGAATCCGTGAGCAGGCCGCAGGCAGCAAGGATCGCGATTTTTTCCCCAGCCTTTATTTTTTGCTTTTTTATTTCAAGCCACAATACTTCTGTCGTGGACGCGGCTTCAGGGTTGCAGTAACGGAAATCTACCCTGACCGAATCGTGCGCCGCAGAGTGGTGGTCGAACTGGAATGTTTTTCCATTGAAGTTTTTTGCTTTTTCCGCAAGGCAGCCGAGCATGTTGTAGGAATTAAGGTCGGTGACAAAAAGAGTGTCGAAGGCATCGAAGTCCGGCTCGTGCGTGTAGGGGATTTCCATTTTTTCCGCGAATTTTTCGGCCGACTTGCTTATGTGCTCGGGGATTGCTATTTCCACAAGGTTTTTTTTCTTTAGAATAAGGTAAAGGATGCCGCTTGATGCAAGGGCATCCACGTCCGCGCCCTTGTGCGTGAGCACAAGGATTTTCTTCCCTTTAAGGGAAAAAGGGTTTTTCATGGGAAACCTTTTTTTTAAAATTCATTTCTTTTTCTTTTTTCCCTTTTCTTCTTTTTCTTCCTTTCCCTGTGTGCCAAGGCCGAGGTCGCCTGTGCTTTCCTCTATGTTTGCCTTGAGCTTGTTGAGCCTGTTTACAAGCGAATCTTCCTGTTTCTGGAGGGTTTCAATCCTCAAATCGATTGTTTCCTTTGCTTCAAGCAGTTCCTTTTCGACAGCTTTCGCATCCTTTTCTATAAGGATGTTCCCGACTGCCTTGAAGACTGTTTTCGGCTTTGATTCCTTGATTTCGTTCAATGCGCTCTGGATTGCGCCTGCCTGCATCTGGAACTGCTGTTTTTGGGCGCCCACATTGAGCAACTGCTGCCTTCCGGCCCTGAACTCGTTAACCTGCGCTTGGTCTAATTCGGCCATT
>JAZDDY010000139.1:0-18173 GCA_043809265.1 Candidatus Iainarchaeum sp. | reverse complement strand
ATTGCAGAACCCAATGGAACAGCAAAACAAGCCATGAAACCACCCCGGTAAACAAAAAATAAAGCTTAAGGAATCTTATCCTGATAACGATTTTTAATATTGACGCAAGCCGACTGCGAGTTTTTCTTGGAAGCAGCATTGTTTAAAAACATAAGGGCGCCCATTTTCCTCATGGACAAAATTATCACACTTTCAAAAAAGCAACTGCTGTCCAAGCTTTGGGCGGAAAACAGGGCGGTAAGGAAAATTCTGCGCGGTTCGAAAAACCCGCAGGCCGCAAGGGACAGGCTGTTCGATTACCTCAACGGCCTTGAAAGGACTTATTTCAACATTTATTCCGGAAAAAAAACAGCGAGCGCACATATAGTGGAGAGGAACAACGCAAAGGAATGCATAAGGATACTGAAAAACATCATCAGGACAGAAAACGAAAAACTTGCCGGTTTTTCGGCGCTTGGACTCCTTTTCAGGCTTGCCAAAAACGAAAAGGAAGCGATTTCCGAGGCAGGCGAGGGCTTCTTTTGCGAATTCATTTTCCTGTTCCGCGGCATCGGCGAAAAATCACGCCTGCCGGCGGACATTTTCGTACTGCCGGCTGACGAAAGCAAAGCCTCGGCCTTGAGGTCAAAAAAACTGGATGAGTATGCCGAAACAATGGAAAAATACCTAAAAAGATACAAGAGCGGCACAGACAAAAAATTGCTGGGGCAAAGGCACAGGCTCAAGAAAAAAATCCTGCGTCATTTTGGCGCAAAGGAAAGCGACTGGCAGGATTACCTCTGGCACCTCAAGCATATAATCAGGGATTACAGCACTCTGTCCTCCCTTGTGAAGCTGGACAAGGAGGAGGCAAAGGGGATCGCTTTTGCAGAAAAAAATAACATCCTCTTCCAGATAACGCCTTATTACCTCTCGCTTTTCAACGAGAAAGGGTGCATTGCAGCCGACCGCTCGATCCGCGCACAGGTATTGCCTTCATCCACTTATGGCCATAACGTGTTCATGAACAGGCGGCAGAGCATAGACATGGATTTCATGGGCGAAAAATCCACGAGCCCGGTGAAAGCCATCACGCGGAGGTATCCGCAGATAGTCATCCTCAAGCCCTTTGATTCCTGCCCCCAGATATGCGTTTACTGCCAGCGGAACTGGGAGGTAAAGGGCATAAGCGAAACATGCATCAACGAGGCAGACATCAAAAAAGGCATATTGTGGCTTAAGAAAAACACCCATATCAAGGAGGTCCTTGTCACAGGCGGCGACCCGCTCACATTGGACAATCGCTTTATCGGCCGTCTTATCGGAAAACTTTCCAAGATAAAACACATTGAAAGGATAAGGATAGGCACAAGGATTCCTGTCACACTTCCATTCAGGATAGACAAAGGGCTTGTCAAGATACTCTCCAAATACCATGAGTTTGGGAAAAGGGAAATCTGCATTGTCACGCATTTCCAGCATCCCTCTGAAATAACCCCTGATTCGATTGAAGCGGTAAGGAAACTCAGGATGGCAGGCATAAGCGTTTACAACCAGCAGGTTTTCACCTATTACAACAGCCTCAAATACGAAACCGGCGCCCTTAGGAAGGCATTGAAGCTTGCAGGCATCGACCCTTATTACACCTTCAACACAAAGGGAAAAGAGGAAACAGTCGATTTCAGGGTGCCGATTGCAAGGATAGAACAGGAGCGCAAGGAAGAGGCAAGGTTCCTTCCGGGCATTGTCAGGACAGACGAGCCTGTATTCAATGTCCCAAAGCTCGGAAAATCTCATTTGAGGGCAGGGCAGGACCACGAACCGATAATGGTTCTGGCTGGCGGGCAAAGGGTTTACAGGTTTTATCCCTGGGAATCCAAGGTCACGCTCACAGAAGACTACCTTTACACGGATGTGCCGATTTACGATTACCTGAAACGGCTGGCCAAAGATAAGGAAAAACTGAAAGCATACAGCACGATATGGTATTATTTCTGAATAGCCCAGCCGCCTTGCATTGGCCTAGCGGATTTTTGCCTTTTTCAGCAGCAGCGAATTTGACACGACAGAAACGCTGCTCAGCGCCATTGCCGCTCCTGCAATCATGGGCGAAAGCAGGATGCCGAAAGAATAATACAGTGCCCCTGCTGCAATCGGGATGCCAATGGTGTTGTATGCGAGCGCCCAAAAGAAGTTCTGCCGGATTTTGGACATTGTTTTCCTGCCAAGCATTATTGCCGCAGGCACATCCAAAGGGTCGCTTTTCATCAAAACAATGCTGCCGGCCTCGATTGCAACATCCGAGCCTGAAGACATTGCAATGCCGATATCGGCCTGTGCGAGGGCCGGCGCATCATTGATGCCGTCGCCCACCATTGCCACAACCTTGCCTTCCATCTGGATTTTTTTCACGAACTCAGGCTTCTTGTCAGGCATCACGTTCGCGAAAACCTTTTCGATGCCAAGCTTTTTCGCAATCGCCCTTGCTGTGCGCTCGTTGTCCCCTGTAATCAGCCATGGCTCAAGGTCCATATCCCTCAATTTTGAAACCGCTTCGGCGCTTGTTTCCTTTATTGTGTCCGCGACAGCGATTCCGCCCAAAACTTCTTTTTTGGAAAAAACAAGCATTACTGTTTTCCCTTCGGATTCAAGCCTTGAAATCCGTTCGGCAATTTTTTCAGCCTTTGCAGCATTGCCTGCAAAAGAAGCGCTCCCAAAAAAGAACTCTTTGCCCTTTATTTTGCCTTTGATGCCTTTCCCTGGCACCGCTTTGAAAGATTGTATTTTTTGGAAAGGAATCTTTTTCTCTTTGGCCCCCTCGACTACGGCGCCTGCCAGCGGGTGCTCAGAGTTTTTCTCAAGCGAAGCCGCAATCGAAAGCAATTCTTTTTCCGAAACCTTTGAAGAAGAAAAAATGTCAGTGAGCTTCGGCTTTCCCTTTGTCAGGGTGCCGGTTTTGTCGAATACAACAGCGTTCACCTTGTGGCTCAGTTCGAGCGCTTCCGCGTTCTTTATGAGGATGCCTTTTTCTGCACCGAGGCCTGTGCCGACCATTATGGCTGTCGGGGTCGCAAGGCCCAAAGCGCACGGGCACGCGATGACCAGCACAGAAACAGATGCCAAGAGCGCAAAGGAAAAGCTTTCTGTTGAAAGCAAAAACCAAAACAGGAATGTTGCGATTGCAATCAATACGATTGCAGGCACAAAGACAGCGCTTACTCTGTCCGCAAACCGCTGTATTTCAGCCTTTGAGCCCTGCGCTTCCTCCACAAGGCGGATAATCCGCGCGAGAACTGTCCTGGTGCCGGTGTTTGTTGCTTTGAACCTCAAAAAGCCCTGGCCGTTGATTGTGCCTGCAAAAACCTTTCCGCCTTTTTCCTTTTCCACCGGGATGCTTTCCCCTGTGAGCATGCTTTCGTCGACAGCGCTGTTTCCTGAAATGACAATGCCGTCTGTGGGGATTTTCCAGCCAGGTTTCACTACAACAATATCGCCTTCAATGATTTCAGCGGCCGCAATGGTCATTTCCCGGCCTTTCCTTTCCACAAGCGCTGTTTTCGGCGACAAATCCATGAGCTTCCTTATCGCCTCGCTTGTGCGGCCTTTTGCAAGCGCCTCAAGGTATTTTCCGAGCAACACAAGGGTTATCAGCACAGCTGCGGTTTCAAAATATTGTTCCATCACGGTGCCGAATAGCGCGAGCAGGCTGTAAAAATATGCGGCGCTTGTGCCGAGCGCAATCAGTGTATCCATCGAGGCAGCCCTGTTCTTGAGCGAGCTCCATGCCCCGGCATAGAACCTGCGGCCTGCAATGAACTGCACCGGGGTCGCAAGGATGAAGAGAATCCAAATGCGGTAAGGGAAATCCATAAGGAACATGCCAATAATGAAGACAGGAATGCTTAGGGCAGCGCTGAAAAGCAGGGTTTTTTTGAGGGAATCGATTTCTTCCTTCCTCAGCTTTTCTTCCCTTTCGAGGTCGAATCCCTTCCTTGCCTTGTAGCCGAGCTTGTTGATTGCATCAATTATTCCCTGCAGCCGTATCTGTTTTTCATCGAATTCCACAAAGGCTTTTCCAGCGGCAAAATTGACATTGCTCTGGCTGACGCCTTTGGTGCGCCCGAGATTTTTCTCGATGTTTGCCGCGCAGGAAGCGCAATGCATTCCCTCAACTATAAGGTCTGCTCTTTCCATCTGTTTTGCCCCCTATACAAGATACCTGAAAATAATTTAAGGCGCTTGGGTTGCATGGCATGAAGGCGTTACGCTGCCTGATGCCTGTGTTGTGCCGCCTGTTGCCTGGCTTGCGGTTCCTCCGCATCCTCCGCAAGAGCCGCCGCTGCCGCCGCATCCTCCGCCTGAACCCCCGCATCCACAGCCAGAAGCCGCAGTGCTAACGCTTTTCTGCGTCGGTTGGGGGGAGGGGGTGGGGGCATTTTGTGCCAATGCTCCCCCTCCTGCTAAGCTTGCAGATATTGCTGCTGGCCTTTCCACTACTGTTGCTTTATACGTCTGGAACACTTCCAGTGCAAGAATTTTCTGCTCCGAGGTTTTCAAAGGGTCGAATGCCACTTCAAAATAATTTGGCGAATCGAACCTGACCCCTGAAACGCCTTCTATTTTTTTCAGTTCGCCTGAAATCAAAGGCGCGTGCCCAGAACAGGGAATTTCAACCTGCAGTTTTATTGTGGAAAATGCAGGGGCTGCCGGAGTCGCGGCTATGGTTCCAGGAGCCGGCGTGGCCGATAGTTGGGCGGTTGCCGGAGCGTTTGCCAGGACGCCTGTGTCTAAGTTTGCAAGCATCGGGAACACAAGCAGGAACAATGCCAGGTTTATGCCTATTGTAGTGCCGTACATCGTGGCAAGATAGCCTTTTTTCCTGAGCGCGCCTGCCCTTGAAAGTATGCCGTTTTTCCGCAGGTACAATGCGGATGAAATTGTAGCGAAAACGAACGACATCACTATCAGCGCATAGAAAAACCACGCATTCATCAGCAAAGGCTTGAACAATTCCACCGCGGCTGTGGCGCCAAGAACCGATGCCGCGATAAAGGCGATGCAGCCTGCGTGCGGCATTAAGCCGTACAGGATGCCCTGCTTTACAGGTGTTTTATTGTTATTTTTGTTATTTTTGTTTTCCTTATTTGCTTCTTTTCCAGAGCAGCAACCTTTGCCTTCCTTGTTTTCTTCCTTTTCGGAGCAGCAGCTTTTTGCCTGGATTTCGTTTGCATTCGATTGGGTTTCTTTTGCAGTCTCATTTTCCATTTGAATCACCGCAATAATAGCAGCTGAAACCATTGATAGCGTTTGCTGAAACCATGGCCGAAGCGGCAATCCGCCCCCAATCCGGCTTAAAAACTGTTCCAAGCAGGCTTTCTTGTATGGAACTGAAGATAGAACTTTCGAACAGGCGCACAATCGCCGGCTTAATCATACTTGTCTGCGCGATAATGCTTGTCTTTTACCTTCCCGGCCTCATTGTGCAGACAAACCCGGATGTCTGCATGGCGAACGGCGAATGCCAGCACGAGCAAAGGCTCAACCTTTTGATAGAACTTGTGCCGGTTTTCATCATTGGCGGCATCGCGATCGGCGCGATTGTTTTCTATTTCATGACCGTTAAATTGGACGACAAGAAAAAAGAGCTTGAAAAGATTTCGACTGCGTTCATCCAGTTCCTGAACAAGGACGAGAAAAAAATCCTCCAGAAAATCCTTGAGGGCGGCGGCAAGGTGTATCAGTCTGAGATTTCAAGGATTGAAGGGATAGGGAAGCTGAAAAGCCACCGCATCCTGCGCAGGCTCGAAGACAGGGGCGCAATCGAAATAGAAAAGGCCGGAAAGACAAACATCGTGAAATTGCCTAAACATATCAAAGATGTGCTCGTGAAATAACTTTTTTTTTATTTGAGCAAATCTCTGGCCTTAACCACGACTATCATGTTGCTTGACGGCTCTTCTTTCGAGTAAAAGCCCGAGGTAAAAATCGCGAGGTCCGATTTTTTGAGTGCGCCGCGCCTGATGATGGCTTTTGCGATTATGGGGAGCCGGTGCTGGTTTGGGATTTTTTTTATCAGGAAAGGGGTGACGCCGTAGGAAAGCATGAGCTTCCTTGCGACTTCAGGCCTGTCGGTCACGGCAATTATCTCCTGCCTGGGCCTGAACCTTGAAATCATCCTTCCGGTGAATCCGCTCCTTGTGACCGCAACAATCCTGTCCGCCTTCACATGCCTTGACATGTTGTGGATTGATTTTGAAATAGTGTCTGAAATCCCCCCAAGCTTCCTGTTGTCGACCTTTGGCTCCACGAAAGGCTCTGTTTCTTTTGCTATCTTCCCGATGACTTTCACGGCTTCCACCGGAAAGGCGCCCACCGCGGTTTCGTTGCTGAGCATGACACAGTCTGCGCCGTCAAGAATCGCGTTCGCGACATCGCTTGTCTCGGCCCTTGTCGGGATCGGATTTTTCACCATCGAAGCAAGCATTTGGGTCGCAATAATGGCGATCTTCCCTGCCTGGTTGCATTTCCTGACGATTTCCTTCTGAGCCAGCGGGACCTTTTCCATCGGTATTTCCATGCCGAGGTCGCCCCTTGCCACCATCACGCCGTCGGCTTCGGCAATGATTTCATCGATGTTCCTTACGCCTTCGGCATTTTCAATTTTTGCGATGACGCCGACAGCGGAGCCTTTAAGCAGTTTTTTCGCGGATATAACGTCCTCTTTCCTCCGCGTGAAAGAGAGGCTGATGAAATCAACGCCCATTTTTTTCGCGAGCGCAATGACTTTTTTGTCCCTGGATGAAAGAATCGGCATGTCAAGGTAAACGCTCGGGATATTCGAATGCATGTTCCCGTGCAGGGTTATATGGTTCATGGATTTGAGCGTTATTTCCTTCTTTGCATTGTTTTTTTCCAGCACTACGAGCTCGGCAAGGCCGTCGCTCAGGAAAACACTGCTTCCTTTTTTGATTTCATTGAAAAAATCCTTTGAAAAATAAAGTTCTTTGATGTCCGAAAAGCCAGCGACGGCCTTTGAGCCTTTTTTGAGCGCGATTTCCTTCCTGCTCACAAGCCTTACCTGCGGGCCTGCCGTGTCCATAAGCACCGGAAGGTCGGCGATCTTCCTGATTTTCCTTATTTTGTCCGCGTATTCCTCAAGCGAGCCGTGCGAGGTGTTGATTCTCGCGGCGTCCATGCCTGCGCGGACCATTTTCTTGATTGCCGCTGCCGAATCCGAGGCCGGGCCGATGGTGCAAAGGATTTTCGTCTTCCTCATTCAGGTTCACTGACACATTCTTGCGGGCTTCTTAATATAATTTTTTGCTTTACCCTTTTTTTTCCCCAAAAAAGATTTTTAAAATTTTTTTAAGCGAAAAATTTTTTCGGAATTTTTTTTGAAAAAAAAGAAACAATTATAATAATACATTATCATTTTCAGTATGGAAGACACACATGGAACCTAAAAATTTTCTTTTTGTTTCTTGGGACGGCCTCATCGGCGACACTGCCTGGCAGTGCGTCAAGGAAGGCCACAATGTAAAGTACTACATTGACGACAAGGACGAGCGCGAGGTTGCGGACGGTTTTGTTCCCAAGTGCGACGACTGGCAGAAGGAAGTCGCGTGGGCCGATGTTATCGTGTTCGATGATGTGCTCGGCCTCGGCACAAAGGCGAAAAAAATCAGGGACGAAGGCAAGGCGGTCGTCGGCGGCACGCCTTATACTGACAAGCTTGAGGACGACCGTGCTTTCGGCCAGGAAGAAATGAAAAGCGCAGGCATTCCGATCCTGCCGTACAAGGACTTCAATTCTTTCGACGAAGCAATATCCTTTGTCCAGCAGAATCCCGGCAGGTATGTTTTGAAGCCGAGCGGCCAGGCAGGCAACATAAAAGGCCTGCTGTTTGTGGGCGAAGAGGACGACGGCAGGGACATCATACAGGTTTTGGGCGATTACGGCAAGGCATGGTCCAAAAAAATCCCGTCTTTCCAATTGCAGAAAAGAGTCACCGGGGTCGAGGTTGCGGTCGGCGCTTTCTTCAACGGCAAGCAGTTTGTTTACCCGATCAATGTGAACTTCGAGCACAAGAAATTGTTCCCAGGCGACATTGGCCCGTCGACAGGCGAAATGGGCACGTCAATGTTCTGGTCCGGGCCCAACAGGCTGTTCAACCAGACCCTGAAAAAAATGGAGCCGATGCTTGTCCGGGAAAATTATGTCGGTTATATCGACATAAACTGCATTGTCAACAATTACGGCATTTACCCGCTTGAATTCACCGCAAGGTTCGGCTATCCGACAATCTGCATCCAGCAGGAAGGCATGCTTGTGCCGATAAGCGAGTTTTTGTACGAAATAGCGCACGGCAACGGCACAAAATTAAGGGTGAAAAGCGGTTTCCAGATAGGTGTGAGGGTCGTAGTGCCGCCTTTCCCCTTCAGGGACAAGGAAACATTCGAGGTAAAATCAAAGGATTCCGTCATTTTCTTCAAAAAGCCGCCCGAAGGCGTCCACATAGAGGATGTTAAGAAAACCAACGGGGAATGGCTTGTCACAGGCACTTCGGGTGTTGTCCTGATTGTTTGCGGCACAGGCCAGACCATGAGGGACGCGCAAAAGCAGGCGTACAGCAGGATCAAGAGCATCATGATCCCCAACATGTATTACAGGACAGACATAGGCGACAAATGGTCCGATGAAAGCGACAAATTGCACAACTGGGGCTATTTGAGGGAAGTTTAAGCAGCGCCTTTCCGGGAAACATTTATTAATACTGAAACCCTATTTCACTAATGCAGAACAAAATCCTGGCGGCATTATTTTTTTTCCTGCTGCTTTCATCAGCTGCTGCGGCAAAATCGTTCTCTTTGGAAAAATCCGAAGTGAACTGCCGGATTTCGGCCGATGGATTGGCTGAAATAGAAGAAAAAACAACAGTTTATTTCAACGGCGACTTCACCCAGGGCTTCAGGGAAATTCCCTCGGAAGGAGTTGAAATTTTCGACATTTCTGTTTTTGACGGCGCCAGCCAGCTCAGCAAGATGTATTCCGATTCCAGGGGCAGGGTGAGAATAGACTGGTACTTCAAGGCCTCGAACGAAAGGAAAACCTTCACAATCAAATATAAGGTGAAAAAAGCAGTCGAGGCCTATGATGATGTCGCGCAGTTTGCCTGGGTTGTCTGGGGCGGGGAATGGGGCGAGAAATTGCCTGAATTGTCAGGAACAATAGAACTGCCTTCTGCGGTCGCAGACCCCAAGGACGTTTACACTTACGGGCATCCTTCGCTGCCGCAAGGCAAAATCGCAATGACCGGAAACAAAAAAATCATATTCCAGGCATTTGACATTCCTGCAGGTCAGGACGTCGGCATCCGCACTGTTTTCCCGAGAAAATTGCTTTCCTCAACCGAGAACGCCAAAGTGCAGGCCGGGGATGGCCTGCAGAAAATAATTGACGAGGAGGCAAAACTTTCGGATGACAGCCCGCCAATTTTTTCGGCTGTTCCATGGCTGTTGCTTATTGGTGGCCCTGTTCTGTTCATCGTGCTTCTTTTCTTCCTTTTCTGGTTTTTGTGGGGAAGGGAGCCGAAAGTCGATTACCAGGGAATTTATGAAAGGGAACCGCCATACGATTACAGCCCGGCGGTTCTTTCGGCGCTCATAAACCAGGCAGGCCAAACCCCCTCGAATGATGCTGTTCTTGCAGTCATAATGGACCTGTGCCTGAAAAAATTCTTTGTGCTTGAACCTGTTCAAAAGGAAAAAGTCCTCGGGGTTTTCGGGAAGGATTCGGACTATAAAATAATCCTGCTTGGCAAGGCATTGAATAATGAAACCTCCGGGCTTACAAAACAGGAGCAGATTGTTTTCGGCTGGGTCAAAAAATATGCGGGCGCAAAAAACGAAATAACCTTGGGTGAAATGCAGAAGGCAATGTCCTTGGATTTCGGCTTTGCAAGCGATTACCTCAAGTGGTCCAATGAGGTAAAAAGCGAGGCGAAGCAATACAATTTTTTCGGGAGCAATACTGGTTCAGGGATTTTCGCAGTTATCTGCATACTGTCGATTTTCTTCGGGTTCTTTTTGTTCATTGTGGGAATAGGGGTCGGAATGATGATAGGCGGCTTCCTTGGGTTCGTTCTCATGGCAGTATTCAGGAATGCCCTCCCGAAAAGGACTCCCGAGGGCGCTCTCCATTACCTTAAATGGATGAAATTAAAGGCGTTCCTGAAAGACTTCAGCTCGCTCAAAGAGGTAAAGCCTGACGCGCTTATTCTCTGGGAAAAATATCTGGTCTACGCAATTCCCCTTGGGGTGGCCGACGAGGTCGGAAAGGCAATGGAAATTGTGTTCAGGGACGCGCCCGAAGTGCGCTCCACGATTTTCGCAGGCGCCGCAATGCATTCGGTCCATTACGGCGGCTTTGTGTCGCACGCGCACCATTCCTTCAACCCTGCCTTTGCGCGCGCCTCCACAACCTCTGGATCGCACGGCTTCCACGGCGGCGGAGGCTTTCACGGAGGCGGCGGCTTCCACGGCGGCGGGGGCGGGGGCTTCCGCTGAGCAGGGGAAAAATTTATTAAAAGGGAAAGCGTTTTTCTTTGCATGAAAACTAACTGGATTTCGTTGGTTTACCTTTTTTTGCTGGTTTGGATTTTTTTGTTTTTCGTTTTTATCTCCGGCGGCTTTTCCGGCAAGCCAGAGGAGTTGGCGTCTCCGGCATATTGGGTTTTTTTGTTTTTGCCGTCGGTTTTTGTCGCGCTCTTGTTTGCCTTTTTCTGGTTTTTATGGGGAAGGGAGCCTAAAGTGGATTACCAGGCGATTTATGAAAGGGATATTCCGTACGATTACAGTCCGGCTATTGTTTCAGCGCTTTTGAACCAGGTAGACGAAAAGCCTTCCGAGGAATCCATTACCGCGATTATTCTTGACTTATGCCTCAAAAAATTTCTTTTAATAGAGCGCACCGCAAGTGGGAAGCCAGGAGGCAAGGCAAAAGCCCCAGATTATGTTATTAAAGTCCGCAAATTTTCAGACGACCAGGCGAAAGTGCTTCCTTTGCACGAGCTTATGATTTTAGATGCCGTTAAAGAGTATGCGGAACACGCAAACCCGAAGGTCTGCGAGATTGCCCTTAGCCAGCTTAAGAAAAAAATGGAATATGGTTTTGGTTTCCATAACAGCATTCCAATCTGGCGCGAACAGGTCAGGAAGGAAGCCGAAGGCATGGGCCTTTTCGGGCCAGTTAGCCCTGAAAACTCGTTCATTTTGATTTGTGTGGGATTGATTTTTGCAGGACTGCTTTTTTTGTTTGTCTGGCCGGGCCTTTTTATTGCCGGGTTTGCCGGAATTGCGCTTAACTTGGTATTCAAAAGCGCCCTTCCGAAAAGAACTGCTGAGGGGGCTCGCCACTACCTGAAATGGATGAAGTTCAAGGCATACCTTAAGCATTTCGGCTCACTTGACAAGGCAAAAATGGATTCGGTCGCATTATGGGACAAATACCTGGTTTATGCAATCCCCCTGGGGATTGCAAAGGAAGTCCAAAAAGAGATGGGCCTCAGCTTTCAATCATCCGAGTTCGCTGATGCAATGTATTCCAGCCTTTCCTCACAGATTCCTCTGGATTCGCCTGAGTTCAAGGAGTTTTATTCTGATGCAAGGCAGGCTTTCGGCGATGCCGTCGATGACGATGCCAAGAAAAGAGAGTAATAAAAAAAAGAAAGAATCAGAAAAAATATTTTTACGCTTTTAAAGATTTTTGGAAACTAATCAGATTAGTTTAGAAATCTTTTCCGCGGCCGCCGCCCCTGAAGGGCTTTTTGTGCTTCATGTAGCAGTCCCTGCAGTAAACCGGCCTTGTGCCGTCAGGCTCGAACGGAACTTCCGTCTCCTGCCCGCACTCAGTGCATGTTACTTTGAACAGTTTCCTGCCGAATTTGTCTTCTCCCATTTCTATTTTCACCTTTATTTTATTAATTCACCTGTTCCCAGGCAAACTTAGTATTTTTTGCACGGATATCCTTAAAAACAGCAACTAAGGGCGAAAAAACAGGATTTCAGGGCAATCTGCCTTATATCAAAGGACAAAAGTAACCGTATGGATTTGTCCTTTGATAGCTATCAAAAGGCACTTAGAAATACCCTTATTACTGTCTTTTGATATTAAACGCAGGGTTTTAATGTTATTCGGCTTTACAAATTAACTTCAAAAAGTTTTTCAGGTGGGAATTTGAAATACAAGTCTTCCAAGCGGTCTGCTTCGGTCCAATACCCCATTAGGGACATTGTCACCGAGGCAAGGAAGGTCGCGGCACAGGGCAAAAAAATATACTGCCTCAATATAGGCGACCCTTTGGCCTACGATTTCAGGACCCCTAAGCACCTGTGGGATGCTGTCAACGCGCACCAGAAAGAGGGCGAATGCTACGGGCCCTCGGAGGGCATTCCCGAGGCAAGGGAAGCCATTGCAGCAGATTACAGGAAGAAAGGCATTGAAACCGAGGCAAAAAACGTAATGATAGGCAACGGCCTCTCGGAACTGATATGGTTTGCAATGGGCGCAGTCGCAGACCCGGGTGAAAGCGTGCTATTGCCCAGGCCGACCTATCCCTTGTATGTTTCTGCAAGCGATTACCTGTACATAACGCCCTCATTCTATGGCCTTGTGGAAGAAAACAAATGGGAGCCTGACATTGATGATATAAAAAAGCAAATCACAGGGAAAACAAAGGCAATTTCTGTCATCAATCCGAACAATCCCGCCGGTTCGAATTATTCGAGGCAAACGCTCGAGGAAATAGCGGGGATAGCGAACGAGCATGATTTGGTCATTTTTGCCGATGAGATTTACGACATGCAATTGCTGAAAAAGAAAAAGCACATTCCAATGGCTTCGCTTGCAAAGGATTTGCCTGTGCTTTCAATGAACGGCCTGAGCAAGAATTTTTTTGCGACAGGCTTCAGGGTGGGATGGATTGCCGCAAACAATTACCTTGCAGAAAACTCTGACATCATGGACTCGATTTTCAGGCTCGGGAGGGCAAGGCTCTGCTCTGTGCACCCCTTCCAGTTCGCGGTGAAGCCTGCGCTTGAAGGTCCGATGGATTTTTTGGAGGAAAACCTCGGAAAAATCAGGGAAAGGCAGGCATTCGCGCATAAGCGGCTGAATGAAATCGAGGGCATTTCCTGTGTGGAACCGGAAGCGTCATTTTATGCTTTCCCTAAAATAGGGTTCAAAATAAAGAGCGACAGGGAATTTGTGATGGAATTGCTGAGGGAAACAGGCGTCTGCGTTGTTTTCGGCGAGGGTTTCGGCCAGAAGGAAGGAACGCACCACTTCAGGATTGTCGCATTGCCGAGCGTTGAAATTCTCGGCGAAGCGTTCGACAAGCTCGAGGGATTCATTCAAAAGCATTATATGTGAGTTTCCCTTCCCCAACGATACTTTTTTTAACTGCCGTGCTGTTATTTTTCCGTTGCGCTATGGCTAGTTTCATGCAGGCCCTGAAAAGGCCTTTTGCGGACAAAAAAGCGCTTGTGCTTGGCACGGCCATCGGGGCGCTGCCCGGGGTAAATATCCTCCTGCTGGGCTTCGGCCTTGCTGAATCCGACAGGCTTCTCAACAACAGGCGCAGGCCGCTCGGATGGTGGCAGATGGAGGGCATAATGTCCAAGACCATTGCCGCCTTTGCAATCATCGCGATTTATTTTTTGCCTGTAATCCTTGTTTCGATGTTCTTTTTGGGTCCTCTTATGAAGGAAGCAGGCGGCATAATTGACAATTCAGGGATCGGAGTTTTCTGGCTTGCCCAGTGGGGCTTTAACCCTTTTGTGCTTTCCAGCCTTTTGATGGAAACAGCCGGAAAGCTCGAAGCGCTTTTCCTTGCAAACCTTTCTGAGGCCTTGCCTGTCGCACTTCTCGGGCTGCTGTTTTATTACGTGCTTCCTTTCGCGCTTGTGAATTTCGTGAAAAAGGGCAGCCTTGCCGAAGCCTTCAATTTCAAAATCGTCAGGGATTCGTTCAGCGCGGATTATTTTGTGCTCTGGGTTTTCTTCCACATTTACGTCTATATCCTCTTTTCGGCGCTTGCATTCTTCTTTTTCCTTCCGGTCCTTAACTTTGTCCTGCTGGGCTTTGTCTCATTCGTGGCTGTCACCACTGCCGCAAACCTTTTCACGCAGGTTTTCATGGAAAAAAGCAGGCGTTTGAAAAAATAGGCTTTGTTCATCGGGTTTTCCGCTTTGGCGTGCCGTAAATCCTGTCGCCTGCGTCGCCCAGGCCTGGCACTATGTACCCGTGCGAGTTAAGGCCGACAGAAATGAAATCCCTGCCCTCCGCCTCATCGTCTAGGGCGCAGGTGTAAACGCTTGTGCCGCGCGGAAAAGACCTTGAAAGCTCGTTTATGCCGTACGCAGTCGAAATGACCGCAAGGATTGTCACGCTTTTCGGTTTCCCGTAGGGCTTGAGGGCTTCGCGTACAGCGCAGAGCGTGTGGCCTGTTGCAAGCATCGGGTCGATTATTATGACGTGCTTTCCCTCTGTGATCGGGATTTTCGCGTATTCGACTGCAACGCTCAAATCAGGCCTCCTCCAGCAGGAAATAATGCCGACTTCGGCTTCCTTCATCATGGCGACAAAGCCCTCGGCGATCGGCAGCCCGGCCCTGAGCACCGGAATCACGACATAGCCGTCCTGGAGCCTGCAGCCTGTTGTCCTGCAGAGCGGGGTTGAAATTTTCGTCTTTGACACTCTGGCTTCCCTTAAGAGCTCATAGGTCAAAAGCTCGCCCATTCTGCGCAGGCCCTGCTTGAAATAGAAATTTTTTGTCTCCTTGTTCCTTAAAATCGAGAGCTCTTCGAGAATAAGCGGGTGGCCGATGACCTTGACGTCGATGCCCTTCTTTTTCATTGACGCCAAAAACTTTTTTCTAGAGTAAGCATGGCTTTTTTTCGGCATCAATACAAAACCACCATAAAAGGGTTTAAAAATACTGCTTCCATCCTTTCTTTTCGGGGTCAAATTGAAGATTGCATGGCAGAATTGCTATTCGCTTGATGCGGCCGAAATCGTTGTTTTTGGGGTTTCAGGGCGCGAGGGCGCGGTTTACCACGGCACAGAGCAGGCGCAGAACGAAATGCGCGCGGCATCTGCAAAATCAGTCTACGCGCAGCCTGCTGCTGGGAAAACTTTCGCGGTCCAGCCGCAGGGTGGCCCGATAACAAAAAAAGTCCTTGACGCGTACAACATCGACTGGAAAGAAGTGGGCGCTTTTGTCGAAAGGCTTGCGCGCAAAAAAAAGGTCCCCGCCATGCTTGGCGGCGGCCACGCCTGCACGCTTGAAGCCCTCAAAGGCATTGCAAACATCCACAAGGATTTTTCGCTTGTGTATTTTGACTCGCGCCTTGAAATGGTTTCAGGCGAGGGCATTTCCAACAGCTCGGTTTTCAGCGACGCTCTTTCGATAAAGCAGCTGAAAATGCAGAGGAGCGCGTGCGTTGGCTGCCGCGCCTTCAGGGAATCCGAGCTTGAAAAGGCAAAAAAGCACAAGCTCCTGGTGATTCCGGCGGTTGAAGTCGAACAGGAAGGAGTGAAAAAAACATTCCAAAAAATAAAAAAAAGGGCCGGAAAGAAAGTTTACCTCAGTTTCGACATCGGCTGCATTGACCCAGCGAGCGCGCCGGGCGTTTCCGAGTCTGTGCCTGCGGGCCTGAGCCCGAACCAGGCCGTGAGCCTTGCGAAAATGGTGGCTGCGAATGGCATTGTCGGCTTTGACCTTGTCGAAGTGAATCCGACCCTGGACCGCTCAGGCCTTACAGTGAACCTCGGTGCAAAAATTTTGTCCGAAATAATCGCAGGTATAAGGTGAATTGTTTGGCGATAACCCTTAATTTTGCAATGCCTGAAAAAGAGCGGATAAAGGAAATTTTTTCAGGCTTTGAAAAGGCCAAAACAGGCACACCCTTTGAGGAAGCGCGCTGGAAATCCCAAGGCTGCACAGTGACACTTTACTCCAGCGGAAAACTCGTGATACAGGGGGCGGAGGAAGGGAAAGTCAAGGAATTTGCGCTTTCAAAAATGTGCCCTGGGGAAGAAATTTCCATCGGCATTGACGAGGTCGGAAGGGGCGAGGGGTTCGGCCCGCTTGTTGTCGCAGGCGTGCTCGGCGACAGGAACAGGTTAAGGGAGCTGAGAGACAGCAAAAAAACAGGCGACATCGAGGACAAAAAAAACATAGTTTCCGGGAATGCGCTCGCAATCGCGACAGTCGAATTCTCCTCGGAATTCGTGGACCTGGCAAGGCGAAAAGGATTCACTTTGGACGAATTGCAGGCAAAAGCCGCCAAGGGGATTGCCTTTGCGCTCAACCCCTCGAACGAATGGCCTGTGGTTGCGGACGGTAGGCCGCTTAAAGGCTGCAACGGCTTCAGGTTTGTGGTCAAAGGCGACGACCTCGACCCCGTGGTCGGAGCGGCAAGCGTTGTCGCGAAATCGGCGCGCGAAAAATCAAAAGACAAAGGCAAAAGAAAAACATGGAAAAACAGCGGGCAGTGACTGTCGCCTGTGTGCCGGAAGCCGCCCTGAAGGAAAAACATGTAAAAACAGCCGGCGGTAATTTCGGCCGCAAAAATTACTTGTATGCTTTGCCGTGGAATAACAGGCTGTGGATTCTCTGCTCCATCTGCGGGTCGCTCACTTCGGCCTTCTTTTTCTTCAGTTCAGGGAAAAGGTCTTTTATCGCCTCAATCTCTATCCTGGCGTCCCGCCTGAAATCCTCAAGCCTTTCAATCTTGCCTGCAACCATCGCATTGATTTCGCCCGGCGCGGCATTGCCCGCAACAATCGATTCGAGCTTTTCTATCCGCCCCATCGAGTGCTCGGTTTTGGAATTGAGAACTGCAAGGCTTTTGCCGAAATCGTTCATTTTCCTTGAAATCCCTTCTTCCTGCTCGAGGATTTTCCTCTCGAATTCAGTGTCCTTTTCGCGCAGCGAATGGATTGAGCGCTCCCATTCCTCGGCCTGGCCGGCAGCATAGCCGTTCAGCTTCTGCCCGTTGTTGTTTGTGTAGAAATAAAGGTAAGCGTTTCCCAAAAGCAATGAAAGCGCAAGAAGGCCTAGCAACTCTAAAATCATTTTGATTCCTAAAAAAAACACAGGATTCCTTTTTAACCCTTTTTCTTTCCTGAAACAGGGCGAATCAGAAGAATTTTTTGAAATTATTCCCGATTTCTTTCGCGGTTTTGCCTGCTTTTTCCCCCCTTGCCTCCGCAAGTGCATCAACCACGCGCGGAATCCAGTGCGGCGCCGAATTCTGCCCGCCGAAAGGCACAGGCGAATCTGTTTCCGAGAGCAGCCTGTTTCCAGGAACCGCTTTTGCGATTTCTCGGATACTCGGGTTTGCTTCGACTGCAGGCCCGACTGAAAAAAATGCGCCGAGTTCGATTGCTTCCCGCAGTTCTGCCAGCGAACCCGAAAACCAGTGGAATAAAATCCCGCAATCCCTGCCTTTGATGATTCCGATCGTGTCCTTAACGGCAAGCCTTGAATGCACAATCGCAGGCTTTCCGAACCTTTCCGCGATTCCAAGCTGCAATTCCAGCGATTTTTTCTGCTTTTCTTTTTTTGCCTGCGTGTCGGCATGCTTGTAATCAAGGCCGATTTCGCCGATAGCTGCCGCGCTTCCGATGTTTTCTTCAACGAATGAAAGCGCTTCCGTTATTTCCTTTCGGCTCATCCTCAAAAGATTGCTTGGGTGGATGCCGAGCGCGGCTTTGACCTCTTTGAATTTTTCGGCAAGCGCGATGTTTTTTTTCATTGTAAGGAGGTCAACTGAATTGGACACGACAGAAACCACTTTTGCCTTCCTGCACTCGGCGATTTCCTTTTCAGGCGCGGCAAATTCATCCAGGTGGCAGTGCGCGTCGGAGAACATGATAGGATTGAAATGAGATTCATTTTTAACTGTTTAGAAAAGGGCGCTCGGCCTTGTAAAATATGCCATTCCGTGTATTTTGCTGTATCGCTTGAATCTTTGCATAATGAAGCCCTTTTTTCTTAAGAACCGGTATAGCTCATCAAAATTATTTTTTGTGTCTTTAAAATCATGGAATTCTATTATTAATCTCATAATTTTGTTGTGGGCTGATTTTGGCAGACCATATACTATTTCGTATTCTGCGCCCTCGCAGTC
>JAZDDY010000138.1:0-10285 GCA_043809265.1 Candidatus Iainarchaeum sp. | reverse complement strand
CAGGGCCGTAAGGCCCAAAAGGAACTGCCATATCCGCGTGGCCTCTTTCCTTTTTATTTTCCCTATTTCCCTGTGGATTTTTTCACTTTCCATCAGAGAATCCCTCGAGAGTGCACTGCTTCCTTTTCACGCCTTTGATTTTTGCTTTCGGATTCCCTATTTCGAAATCGAGTTTTGCGAATTCAAGCTTGTATTCTTCGAGCATTTCCCTTGCCTTTTTCTGGATGTCCGGCGCAAGCAGGATTCCCCTGCTCTTCCTTCCCTTCAATTTCTCGACTTCCTTCATGTATCTGTAGAGCTGTGAAACAGCCTTGTAGTCCGCCTTCCTTCTCTTCACTTCAATCACCACGAGATTGCCCTGCGCATCCTCGGCAACTATGTCGACCATGCCTTTCCTGAAAGGGCATTCCTGGTTCGCTGGCTTCAGGCCTGGCTCTATAAATGAAAGGTCTTCCATCAGTTCATTGCTCAGCTCTGCTTCCGAGCCGAAAAGCCTCAAGTCCTGTGAGTCCTCCATCTCGAATGCCTGCGCAAAGCCTACATCGTAAAACGAAACAGTGATTTTCTCGGCAGGCTTCCTTTTCTGCGCCGAAACCACGAGCGCCCCGTCGCGGATTTCGCTTGAAATCGCGGCGCCCATCATGTAATTCACCGGCCTCAACAATTTGTTCTGGTGGATTGCAAAACTCAGGTCGCCTTTAATCAGCAGCATCCGTTTTCCTTTCGGCAGCTTGCTCGCTGCTCGCCCCCAGTATTCCACAAAACAATTCCCTATCAGGCAAAGCATATGCTTTTTCTGCAGGGCCTCTTCTATGGCCGCCTTGGCTTCAGGGAGCTGCATGATTTAAAGAGGAAGAAAATGAATTAAAATGGAAACGCATGGCTTTTCAGGGGCTTGCAATCCGATAATTCCCTATTTTTTCCAACTGTAAATTCTTCTTTTGCTTCGGTTCAAGCCAATGAATAAGGCGAGCCGGCAATGATGCTCCCGCTTTCGTCGATGCTAAACCGCCTGTCAACTATAATTCTGAAAGAGCCTCCGCTCACATAAAACTTTGTAATGTACTCCCCTGCCCCCATTCCTTTGGTGTTCCAGACCGCGCCAAATTCCAGGCTGCCTGCCAACGAGTTCAATTCCCCGGCCCATCTTTCTTCCTGGGACAGGTCTATCGAATCCACAAGATTGCCCCCAAAGTATATCTCGACCTTGACATTCTGGATTTCGCTCTTTGCCTCCTCTGAATTTTCCCCCTCTTGCCACCCGCTTTCCTCGCTCGGCCATTCTGGCGGCCAAGGCTGGTCCGCTGGCAAATCCTCAGGCTTTTCCCCGTAATCTGAAAAGTCTTTTTCTTTGTCATCTCCTCCGGCCGCATGTGCTGCCCTCTGCCTCTCGAGGAAGGCTTCCATGTCCAGGTCTCTTGTTCCAGAAAATCTCCAGCTGTCCAGGCCGAGGAACAGCTCGCCGGCATCACCCCCGGAATATTCATTCACTCTGAAATAATGCGCGTATTTTGAAATGTCAAGGCACAGCTCGCCGTCCCATTTCGTGTCCTTCGGGCAACAGACCATGCCTTCAATGTAGTCTCCTTCGTAATCCTGTGATGACTCCGGCGCTTCATCTGCCGGACTGCAATTTAAGGAAGCGTCGCAGCAGGTTGGGCAGTTGGTGCAGTCCTCTCCCTCCAGCAGGCCGGCCCCTTCCGGATATTGCGGGGTTTTCACTGAGAGCTCAGCGCTTTTTGTCGTGCCTCCTTCACTGCACTCGTAGAATACTGTTCGCTCTCCTGGGCTTTCATAACAGTGGCTTCTGATATGCGGCCCAATCCCAGGCTCGACGTTCGGGCCTGGCCATAATTCGGTTGTGCTTGTGGTGCCTTCGTCCCCCCAGTTAATCGTGCATTTTTCGATTTGCGTGTCCGGGTATTCGGCAAGCCAAACATATGCGCAATAGCCGCCGAGTATTTCCTTTGTTTCGACGGCCACTGCAATGCCTGAAGTGCCGGCGGCATATGCAATGTATGCCTCTGCTGACCCGCTGCCGGAGCAAAGCGTTTTGGTGAAACCGGTTGCCGTGAGTTTAAGGCTTTCGCCTTTTTTGATTGAACCCCTGTATTCTTTTTCCTGGCTCCAAAGCCAGGACAGGAAGCCCGATTCTTTTTTCAACAGCGACTCTTCATTTTTTTCATTAACCCGATAGATTTCAACAACTGCTTTTTGGGAACAGAAAAGACCCCCTCTGGCGGCATCCGCGACAAGGTAAACCTCCCCGTCTGTTTCTGCCGCTGGCGTGAAGAGCACTTTTATTCCGCCATCAGTGCCCGAAAATAATTCATATTTCTGCATTGTGATTTTCCTATCAGAAGGTTGCACTGGCTCAACTGTGATTCCTTTTTGAGTGATTTCTTCAGTGCTTTCCGCCTTTATGCCTGCGTTTTCGAGCGCCTTCCTTTCCTGTTCTTTGAGTACTGCTTCGTTCCATTGGAAGTATGTTGCGCCTTGTTTGTTGACGACGCAGATTTCGCGCTTCATTGCGAGGTCATGGAGTTCGTAGAATTGGGATATTTTGTTTTCTGTTCCGCTTAAGGTCAATTGCCTGCTTGGGATTTTTTCGTTTTCAGTGAAAAGCAGGGCTGTTTCAGGGCACCCGTTTTCAAGCACTACATTGTTTTGGAATGGGGTGAAAAAGTATGATTCCAGCAGCATGTTTTGGTCTGGCCGGAAGCCGGTGACATGGAAGCCGAACGCGTTTCCGCCTGTTGCATCGACATTTTTGCAGGCTGTTGTTGATTTGGCGCTGGCGTCAGGCACCAGGCTCTGGAATTTCTGCAGTGGTGCGCTGCCGGCTGCGGTCCACCATGCCATGCTTGTTTTTCCCTGGCCTATGCCTTTTCCGTTTTCGGAAATCCAATAAAAGAGGTCAGCCGAGCCGTTTTTCGGGTTGAGGAGGGCGAGCACGGTTTTTGCGTATTGCGGTGCGAATGTCATGATGCCGCCGGATTCGTTGATGAATGCGATGACGCCGCCTTTTGTGTTTGTTTGCTCGAATTTGTCTTGTATTAAGATTTGGAATTCTTTCAGGCCGCCTTTTGCTGTTGAATCAACGATTTTTTTGTCGCTTTCCTGGAATACGAGTGTTTGGCTGTTTTCGCTGAAGCCTATGCCGTAGTCTTTCCTTTCGGTTTTTCCGTCCTTATCCTTTCTTGTTGTGCCGACCATTCCGTTGATTGGAATCGAATGGAAAATAGATGGATTGCCTGTATACTCGCCTAACCTTGAGAATTCAACTGTGATTTTTGCTGCCGGCATTTTGTCCTTGAAGAATTCGAATTCTTTGCCTTCGAATTCGAAGTTCAGTTTGACTTTGTAAAGCCCCGAGCCTTGGCTTTTAATGTTTCTTGGGCCGAATTGCAGTTTGTTTTCGTCCGCGAAATATTTTGCCCATGGCCCGAACCAGGTTGGTGTTTCAAAAAATTTCCCGGAATAATAATCTGCGAAGTCTTTTTGGAAGTCCTCTGAATAATTGTCTGCTATGAGCAGCGAATCGAATTCCGTGAGGGCGCGCGCTTTTTCGGTTTTCCCGCTTTCTGCGAGTTTTTTTATTTGTTCGAGTCTGTTGGCAAGGCTTAGCGAGAATTGTGTTGGGTCGCAGAAGAAAATCATGTTTTGGTCCGTTGTGCCGCAGGTGCCGGATTGTATGCTTTCGAAGTCCCATTTGAATAGAACGCCTTCAACAGCGCTTGGGCCTGTTAGCCCTGTGGAGCCGTCCGCTGTAGTGCAGGAATCTCCCTGCGTTTCTGCAGGCTGCCCTGTGCCGGTTTCCCAGTCCTCCTGGTCAGGCACTGATCTCATGCCTAGCGGAGTCGGCATGGCTGTGGACACTGGCTGATTTAAATCCGCGGCGTTTTGGTCATTGCCAGGCCCAGGATTTGAAATCGCAATCCCGACCGCAATGACCGCAACCACTGCTACAACGATAATGCCGATGAGAAGGACTGAAACGCCTTTTTCTTCCAACAAAACACCATACTTATTATGCTTTGAAATATTTAAAACCTGCACAGGCGCTTCCCGCCCCCATGCGGCGGGCGCAAGCCAGCGTTTAAAAACACTTGGTGGGTTGATTGTTGCATGGCTGAAGAGTTTTTGCCTGCTGGCTTGGACCAGTTTTGGAAGGCGGCAGAGCCTTTTTTGAACATTATTTACCCGAACTTTTCAGCAGTCCTTCCGAATGTCCTGGTAATGGCGGTAAGCATTTCGGTTTACGCGGTCATGGTTTATGTCTTTTACCGTTTTCTTGCGAAAAAAAACATTTTTCAGCTCGGGCTTTCAAAATATAAGCGGGCCGACCATGGCTTTGTAAACAAAATATTCAACACGATTCTTGGCACGATCCAATACTCCATAGTTTTTCCTTTGGTTGTTTTTCTCTGGTTTGCCGGCTTTTCCCTGATGTTATTGCTGCTGGCAAAAAACATCGGCATAGAGCAGATTCTGCTGGTGTCAGTGGCTTTTGTTTCATCCATAAGGATTACCGCATATTTTACAGAAAACCTTTCACAGGACCTTGCAAAGCTTATCCCTTTTGCGCTGCTCGGGGTTGCAATAGTCGACCCGGCTTTCTTTTCGCTTGAACTGTTCGCTGAAAGAGCCCGGGTCATTCCCGGTTTCCTGGTTCAGATTGCAACCTACTGCATTTTTTTAATCCTGCTTGAATGGACGCTGAGGATACTGCTTTTCATAAAGACAGTTGTTTTCGGCGGCGGAAAAGAAAAAGCCCAAATAAAAGCATAATGCCGCAGGCTCACGCCCAGCAAAGATTAATAATCCCTGAGTGCGTTATTATTCTGTCATTCCCGGAGGTTTTTATTTATGGAAGCGAAGGCGAAGGTTGCCAGGAAAAACAGCGCAAAAGAGGCCAAAGAGGAGGGCGAAATTGATGGCCCCAAATCTGGCTCAAAGATGCTTTGGATTGCAGTTGCCGTGTTTTTGGTTTTGGCCGCTGCAGCGGTCCTTGTTTTCGGCGGTTTCCTGCAGCCGCAGGGCGGCACAGAACAGGAGGCAATCGCTTTATCCGACACGACCCCTTTCGGGAAAGTGGTCGGGCTTTACGGCGGCTTGTTCGCTGGGGCGCAGGACTGCGATTTTGAGAAATTTGTTTCGCTTGCCGAACTAAGCATCGGGACGACTGTGCCAGCCGAAGAAAAGGAAAAGATGAGGCCGCACTTTGAAACAGCAAAGAAATGCATGCCGTTGCTTGCAAAAAAAGCGGAAAAGGAGGCGGACTGGAAATTCAAGGTAACCTATTCCTTTGATGTTCCTGCGTCATGCGACGACAATGAGCTTGCAGGCATGTTCAAGAGCGACCAGCTCGGCATTTCAGGCGGGTTTGTGAAAGTGGACCTGAAAGAGAAAACAGCCGAGATGCCGGTTGTCCCGGAAGATGCCCTCTTCACTTCATGGGAGCAGGACTTTACTGAGCTTGAAGCGTCAATGAAGGAAGCTGAAACCGCAGCCGGGGCAGACAGCAAAGCCGTGATGGACTGTTCCATTGTAGGCTACATTGCAATGTACAAGTATTCGCTGGCATCAATGGACGAACTCCAGGTGCTGCCGGCGGAATAAGGCGGCATTCAAGCCAGTTCTTTCGGCGCTTCAGGGAAGGCATCAGCCTTTCCTTTTTCATTATATTTCAGCCAGTTCTTTCGGCGCCCTTGAAAACCGCGCCAATTTTTTCTTTTCCATGAAATAATCGTCCTCTATGCGGATGCCGCCGAATTTGCCGTAAATCGCAGGCTCTATAGCAAAACACATTCCGCTCTCGAATTTCCATTTGCTTTTAGGGCCTATTCCGCCCGGAAAATCGTGGTCCAGCAGGCCTATCCCGTGCCCAAGGGAATGCACCATTTTGAAATCTTTCTTTGAAAGCACGGATTCGGCTGCATTGAACAATTCCAATGCCTTTGCCCCTGGCGCCGCCTTTTTTTCCGCTGCGATCTTTGCCCTTGAGATCATTTCATAAAGCGTTTTTTCCTGTTCTGAAGCGCGTCCAACAAAAAAAGTCCGGCTCAGGTCGGCGCAATAATTTTCGAACCTTGCCCCGCAGTCGACAACCAGAAACCCTTTCCCTATTTTTTTTTCAGCAGGGATATAGTGCGGTATTGCTCCGCCTTTCCCTGAAGCCGCTATGACAGGGAAAGCAGTGGTGTCGGCTCCATTTTCGAGCATTTCAATTTCGATCCTTTTCGCGAGGGCTCTTTCGGTTATCCCTTTTTTCACAAGCGAAGGCACTGTTTCAAGAGCGCGCTCAGTGATTTTCACAGCCCTGGCGATCTTTTTTATTTCCCCTTTTGTTTTTGTCTCGCGCAGTTTTTCAAGCGCTTTGGAAATGTTCACTAAATTTTTTCCCTTGAGCCTCCTTTTCAGCCTTGCAAGGCCTGCTGTCGAAAAATCGTGGTAGTTTGCCCCTACTTTTCCGGCAGGCAGTTTTTTTTGGAGCATTTCGATGAATTCCTTGCTGTGCTCGATTGTCGCAGCGTCGAATTCCTTCCTCTTTTCTAGCAGGCCCTGCCAGAGCCTGTTTGTGATAACAAGCGGTTTTTTGCCTTTTGCAAGGACAAGGGCATTGCCTTCAAATTGGCTTAAAGGCAGGCCTGTGAAATAGGAAAAATAGGGCTGCGACTGGTGGCGGCTGAACAAAAGCGCCTGTTCCAGGCACGTCGACTTGAACAATTCGCTGATTTTTTCTTTCATACCGCTAACTTTCCTTTGGCACATTGGCGCCTTTTGCCAATCGCCTATTTTATATCAAAAGACATTAATATTAGTATTTTTTAAGTGTCTTTTGATAGCTATCAAAGGACAAATTTATACGATTACTTTTGTCCTTTGATATTACAACGAACTTTCCTTTCCTGATAATCCAGTGCTCTTTCCGGTCTTTGCCGATGCCGTAAATGTCCAGTTTCTGCCTCGGCGAGTTTATCACGAAATCCCAATGGTATAATGTCTGCCTGTCCGGCTCGAATCCCGAGCCAAGGGCGATATGGATCATTTTTGCTATTTTTTCGTTTTCGATAAGGTAATTGCCGAGCCTGGCTTTCGGGTTCGTGTTGATTGCGAATTCGCCAACCCGGTCCATGTTGTCGCCGTACTGCCTTATTATCGGCGCAGGCAGCGATTTCTTTTTCCGGTATTCCTTCACGAGTTTTTTTGTATCGGCAATTTCTTCCATCATTTTCTTTTTTATTGCCGGGGGGGCTTTCAGGATTTTCCACCGCCCTTTTTTGAATTCGACAATGAGCGGGTTTTTCGGGCTGAGCAAATGGCTCCTGTCAAGGTTTATCACTACGTCCCCAACTGCAATGCCTTCGATGCTTTCAGGTGTTAAAAATGCCTCGCCGCTCGGGAAGTTCGCGAACATTCCGGCAACAACGCCCTCCTCTTTCAATGCCTCGGCGTTCAGTTTTTTGGTTGCGTCCGCATCGCTTGTCGTGACCTTCCTCCTCATTTTTCCCTTTGTGAGGAAAACAGTGAGATTAGTGCAGGTTTTTCCCGGGCTGTTTCCCCGCACTATCACGCGCTCGCTCTTGTCCATTTCATTTTTTATCGCAATGGTCAGCGCCTTCATTTCATTATAATCGACATTGCAGGTCCGGACAAAGTTCTCGATGGGAAGCGTTTCGGTTATGCCTGTCCTTGTCTTGGGCATGCGCTTGTCGATTTTGGACTGCGGGTGCCATGAAGGCTTCAAAAACATCGAGCCGGGATTGGACCATCTTGTCTTCCTGTCCGGGGAGGGGTAGCCTATTGCTGTTCCGAATAAATGTTTTCCGCCGTAGCCTTTCCCGAAAATGGAAAAGGCAGCGTCGGCGTGTCCCCATTGCGAGGCGCCGGTTTTTCCCGAAAGGACAGAATATTTTTGGAACACCGGTTCCTTGACCTTCTTGTCGTGCTCGCAGCCTGCAATAATCGATTTGATTTCCGCAATCCTGTTCATCGGGTCAAGCTTTGATTTCCTGCCTGTGCCTGCGCCCATCGCAACGCGCGCCCCCCTTTTCTTTGCTTCGCCGGCCATCGCCATCGCGATTGCGAAATTGTCGAGGTAATCGTCCAATGGCAGTTCCAAGTCTTTTTTTTTCGGGATTATTTCAAAGCCAACTGAAAACTTTTCCCTTTTTTTCAAAGCAAAGCCGTCAACAATAATCCTTTTCGCGGCTTCCATAAGCCCTTTTTTGCATCTTTCCCTGAACCATTTGTCCATGAATTCGAGCGGGAAAATGCCTGCAGCTGTTTCAATCACAAAGCATTCTTTTTCCGCGCTGATAAGCGCGTCGGGCGGGCGCATGTTTTCCCTTATTTTGCCTTTGCCGGCTTTTTTCTCGGCTTCGGCGATGAACGCCCCCAGCGCCGCGGTTTGCGGTGTTTTAATGCCTTCTTCCATGTCCCTGAAAGCGTTCCAGAAATTGCAGAGTATCTCCAGATTTTTGCTTTTGCCTTCGTGGAGCGTTACGCTCAAATCCGCGCCGAGCTCGTGCAGCGCATTGCTGAGCGGCGCAAGCGAATAATAGGCCTTTTTGTTCGAATAAGGGAATTCCACAAGGATTGTTTTTTTTGCAAGGAATTTCAGGGAATTCCTGTACTCCGCTTCCGCTCTCGCGAATTCTTTAAGGTTGTATTTCATTCTCCCACTTCTGCAATCTGCGGCGCTATTTATTTCTTTTTTACCATTGGAAGGCCAGTGCGCTGGTTTTCAACGATTGTCATTTCCGCTGGCAGGTCTATCCCGTTCTTCGGGTCGCCGCTGAAATACATTAGCCTGCCGCTCTGGTGCAGGTAATATTTTTTGCCTTTCGAATTAGTATGTTCGCAAACCATTCACAACACCCCGAAAAAGATTGTTATAATTGAATACGGAATTTGGTTTAATAAGGCTTTTGGTGGGCTTTTTGCCGTTATTCTTTCTTTTGTTTCAGCATAAAGCCGAAGAGAATTATAATGCAAACCGCAATTTCTATTAGCGGGTTTTCTGGGGTTTGCAGTTCCTGCATCTTGGCTGCCACCAAAAAACTCTGGGTTTTCTGGCAGGCAGTGCAGTTGGGGGCATTGAGTGTGTAGGAGGCGAGGTATATTCCGCTTTTTTCTATTGGGCTTGTTTTGAGAGTCCCCGGGTTGTTGCATTTGTGGTTGTCCTTTTTGAAGATTTCCACCCCGCTCTCGTCCGTTACCTGGATTATGCCCGGTATCTGGTCCTTGGTGCAACTGGCTGATATTGTGGCTTGGTTGCCTTCAAAGATGTCTGCCACGTAGAATCCTGAAATTGCGATTTTTGCATATGGCTGTATTTCTTTTTCGATGGTATCTTTCAGCCCCATGTCGTCGGTGACAGTCAGTTTCACCTTGAAGGCTCCGTTTAACGGCCCTTCGCTGTTGTAAGTGTGGCTTGGGTTTTGTGCGGATGATGTGCTTCCGTCGCCGAAAGCCCACTGCCATGCAATTATTGTTCCGTCGTCTGTTGACTTGTCAAAAAAGTCCACAACCAATGGCGTGACGCCCTCTTTTGGTATTGCAATAAAGTCTGCGTTCGGCGGGCTTTTGACAATAAGCCGTACGCGGACCTTATCTGTTATTCCGTGGGCTTTTGCCATCACGTTGATGTCGTATTTTCCGCTGGCAGGGGCCTTTATTTGGAGGTAATATTCGTTGTTCACGACGTACTTGTCGCTTGTTGCAGCGGCAAGTGTTGCCGTTGTTGTCTTGTTTGCAGGGGGAATGCCTTTGTGGAAGGAAATCGTTTCATGGCCTGCTGGCACTGCGGCAGGGGCGGTTATTGATGAAAGTTCGAAAACTGTTTGTTCGGTGTACGGGTTTTCCATGCGAAGGTTAAGGCTGCGTTCCTCGAAGGGGTCCATGTTCATGTCGAAATAGCCGTTAGAGTTGAAGTAATAGAAATCGCTGAACACCTCGTTCAGGTCTATGAATTTCACGAAATCGACAGGAATCGAATACAGGCCGTAGCCGTACGCACATCTGTTCTCAGTTGGACTCGCGCACCAGCTGCCATAGCCCTGCGTGCCTGCTTTCAACATCCACTCGTTCATCAAATCGTCATTTGCCACTCCTGGAATGTCTTTATAGGGAACTGTCATGTGGTCGTATTTCAGGATTACGCTTATATAGTCAACTCCGAGAATTTGCTCTGTGGGAAAGTTCTGGTCGACAATTAGGGTGGCCATAGATTTGTTGGCTTCAAGCGGCAATTCTGCAACTTTGTGTGCTTTAAGCGTGC
>JAZDDY010000137.1:0-6923 GCA_043809265.1 Candidatus Iainarchaeum sp. | reverse complement strand
CCTGCAAGCGCCTCGTCAAGGCCTGGGGCGGCAATCTTGACGCCGCATGCCGCAATCGCTTCCTTTACTTTGACAAATTTCTTTTTTGTGTCGCGCATTTCCTCGAGCGGCATCGGCTTCAGCAGTGCGCGCACCTTTGTTTTGATGATGCCGTTTTTTCCGCCCAAGACTATGTCGTTTCCTGTGCGGATCTGGCCGTGGTATAATATCACATCGGCAGTAGCACCGAAGCCTTTCTCTTCCTTTACTTCAAGGACAGTGCCTTTCATTTCTTCTTTTTCCGAAACCTCTAATTCTTTTTTCAGGAATTTCTGGCTCAAGCCTGCCAAAAGCATTAATATTTCCGGAATCCCTTCCCCTGAGATGCTTGACACAGGCACTATCGGCACCTGTTTTGTGAAATCCTCGCAGCGGTCGATCCTTTCCGACTCAAAACCGTACTTGAAAAGCGATGTGACAAGCGCGTAAACCTTTTCATCCAGCTCGTGTTCCGCGCCGCTTGACTGGTTTTTCAGGTTTTCAAGAAATGACCCCTCTTTTGAATTCCATTCCTTGAGCCTGTCGATTTTTGTCGCGCCCACAATGAACGGCGTCTTGTAAGAGCGCAGTATCTCGATTGCCTCGATTGTCTGGTTCTGGAAGCCCTGCGTCAAATCGACAATGAGGACCGCAAGGTCTGCAATCGATCCTCCCCTTTTCCTGAGGTTTGTGAAAGCCTCGTGACCAGGCGTGTCAATGAACAAAAGCCCCGGAATATTCAGCGAGAAGCCGAACC
Organism: Candidatus Iainarchaeum sp.; assembly: GCA_043809265.1. Taxonomy (GTDB): domain Archaea; phylum Iainarchaeota; class Iainarchaeia; order Iainarchaeales; family DTGL01; genus JAPLVS01. The sequence continues at coordinate 6,148 of JAZDDY010000137.1, read as the reverse complement.
TTGCCATGAGTGAGCCGCTCAATTCTTTTATCGTTTCAATCGGAACCTCTGTCGCGCCTATGTGCTGGGTTATCCTGCCTGCCTCCCTTTCGGCAAGCGCTGTGCCCCTGATTTTGTCAAGGAAAGTGGTTTTGCCGTGGTCGACATGCCCCAAAACAGAAATAATCGGTTCCCTAATCATAAAATCACTTCAATCCGGTCGAGCCGAATCCGCCCGCGCTCCTTTTCGTTTCATTCAATTCTTTTGCTTCTTCCAATATCGGGAATTCCACTTTTGCGAAAACCGCCTGCGCTATCTTGGAGCCCTTTTCAACCAAAAATTCCTTTTCGCTGAAATTAACCATTATCACTTTCACTTCGCCCCTGTAACAGGAATCGATTGTGCCGGGAGTGTTCAGCACTGAAATCCCGTGGTTTATCGCAAGCCCGCTTTTCGGCCTGACCTGCGCTTCAAGCCCTTCCGGAATTTCCATTTTCAGGCCTGTGCCCACAAGCTTTCTCTCGCCCGGCTTCAATGAAACTGTTTCGCTTGCGAAAAGGTCGAAGCCTGAATCCCCGCGGTGCGCCATTTCAGGCATCCTTGCGTCCGCGCTGATTTTCTGCACCTTGACTGTCTGGCATTCCAGCAAACTCACACCTCACTTGCCTTTCTTCGCTTCCTTTTTCGCCTTTTCAGGCTTTTTTTCGGAGCGGAATGCAGCGGTCCATTTCTGCTTTGACGGCTTTCTCCCGAGTTTCAGCAGGTTTTTTTCGCACTTTCTGGAGCAAAAATTGTGCCTCTTGCCTGTCCTGAAGACAAAAATCATTCCGGTTCCTTCAAGGATATCGCTTCCGCAAAAAGAACATTTCATTCTTCCACCTCTTTTTTAGAAAATTCCCGCGGCCCTGCAAAGCAGGGCCTGACCGGAATTCATTGTGCCTTGATTTCTGCTGCTTCCCTTTCGGTGTTCAGCAAAATCACAACATCGCCCTTCTGGACATTGCCCTTGACATTGCGCCTTTTGACGCGGCCTTTTTCCGGGCCTTCCATTATCTCGAGCATTACCTGGACGATTTCGCCCTGCACTCCGGTTCTCTTCACTATTTCAACGACTTTTGCCGGCGTTCCCTGGTCCATGCAATCACTCCTTTGCTCCCTTCAGTTCGGCCAGTTTTTTCACAAGGTCTGCAAGTTCTTTTTTTGCGACGCCTGGGTCGAGGATTGCAATGCTGCTCGTGCCCACTTCAATGCCTGCTTTTTCCCCGAGCTCTTTTTTGGTTTTCACAGGGCAATAGGGGATTTTTTTCTCGTCGCAGATGAGCGGTATGTGCATGACGATTTCTTTCGGCTGCACGTCTTCCGCTATCAATACGAATTTTGCGACTTCCCTTTCGACCGCCTTGGTGACCTCGTTTATGCCTATTTTTATTTTTCCTTTTTCCTTGCTTTTGGCCAGCACCGCGAGCGCCTCGGCCATTATTCCGTCCGGAACGTTGAAGTCCATTGATTACACCTCCAAAAAACCCCGAAGGGTTTAGGTCATCGGCTTGAAAAAAAGCGATGATTTTACTGATATAAACTTGCCCAGAAACCCTTTAAAAGCTAGCGTGTAAGGGAAACAAACAGGGGTTTTTGGGGGTTTTCAGCCAAAACAGCTGCGGCTTAATTGGCTGAGACGTTCAATCTGTATTAATGAGCGTGGTGGCAGCAATTCCAAGAAGCAGCAATGCCATAATCAGGTTAACAACCATCGCCAAGCCGGCTATTTTGCTTGGCTTTTTTTTGGCCTTAAAATCTCTCACCAGGCCGATAACCCCGCAAATCAATCCGGCAAAACCCAGCAGATACACGCAAAGGCCAAGCAGTGTCCAAAGGGCAAACAGGGTAAGGGGCAGTGTTGATTCCGGCAGCCAAAACCCAGCGAGAAAAAAAAGCGGGGTCAAAACGAGGCTCGCAATGAAGAATAAAATGCCTGAAATTGCCGAGATTATCGCCACTTTGTTGGTCAGCCTCTCCTTCGCAAACCATTCAAAGTCCATGCCAAGCATTAGGCTTTGGAAGTATTTATTCTTTTCCGGAGGGTGTTTTTGGCCTTCCGAACTGTTTGGAAATCTTTATATTGAAGTTCGGCCAATACCTTGCTATGGACAAGATATTTTTGGCACTGGCAGTCATCGCCTTGGCTGCCCTGGCTTTTCTTTACCTTGCTTTTTTTGGAATCCAGGCTGTCGGAACAGACAAGGATTCTTATCTTGCCGGGGAACAGGTTGCTGTTTCCTGGAGTGATTTCAGGTTTTACAGTTGCACTTGCCCCAGCCTCGACCTGCAGATGTTCCGCGAAACCAGTTTGGGATGGGAAAGAATTATCCGGTATGACCCGGCTTACTTGCGCTTTAGCGGCTTTGCCTGTGTGGACGGCGAACTTTCAATGATGCCGTTTCCCTGTGATGTTGTAGCCTGCAATTTTTTCCAGCAGCCAGCAACCGAGGGCGAATTTGCTTGGAATCAAACCATTATTGAGGAAAAAGGCACGACCGAAACATGCGAAAAAAACACGCCGATCGGGGTTGAAGGGCCTTTTGTTGCCTATGAAACAAAAAGCGCGTCAGCAGGCCGATACAAGTTTAAATTCGGCTCAGCCGAAAAAGTATTCGAAATAAAATAGCCGCTTGTGCTTGAACGCACTGTGGTCTTGCTTTGCCTGCGCGTGGCAATTTTCACCTGTGCGTGAACCAGACTGTTGCTTTTCCTTCTTCTTTTTTGTCGATGATGCAATAGCCAATCCTGTCAAGGTAAACCCTTTCGCCCACGTTTTTCGACATTATGCGCGTGTCCGCTATTTTCGTGATTTTTTTTGCGGTGGGCAGGATTACCTGTATTTCGACTCCCTCTGAGATCCAGGGCACAATCGGCTCGATTTTTTCCTCGCCGGCATATTCGCCTATTGCCTGGAGTTCGCTCACTTTTTTGATTCTCACATTGTAGGCTTCCCGCAGCCTCAAGATTGTGCCGGCGCTTTTCTCTACGGCGTCTTTTTCCACAAAAAACCCCTGCAGGCCCTCGTTGAGTGAAACGTCCCCGAATTCGGAATGGATTTTTTTTGCAGGCGCGCTTTCCACGATCAGCTTGAAAGGGTTTTCCAAAACCTTTATTTTTTCCGCTTCCGCTTTTATCAGTTCGCGGTTCTCGGCTGCAAGCTGATCCCAGGTGATTGTCGTGTCGTTGGGCTTTGTGCCGATGCTTATGATTACCCTACGGATTGCTTCGGGATGGAAGCCGCGCCTTCTCAATGCCGCGATAGTGCCGAGCCTTGGGTCGCTCCAGCCGATATAATCCCCTTTCAGTATGCCTTCCTTTATTTTGGAAGTGGAAAGCACCGCGCCTTCAAGCATTACTCTCCCAGTGTAAAGCGCGTGGGGATATTCCCAACCGAAATAATTGTACAAAAACATCTGCTTTGTTTCGTTCTGCGCGTGCTCCTGCCCCCTGATGATAAGGGTTGTGCCGAGCTCGTGGTCGTCTATGGCCGATGCGAAATTATAGCTCGGCCACAAGTGCTGTGTTTCGCTCACCCTCGGGTGCACAGGCTTGTCAACGATTTTTGCAATCCACCAGTCCCTTATGCTCGGGTCCTTGTGCGACAGCGAGGTCTTTATCCTCAGCACAGCTTCGCCTTCCTTGAGTTTGTGCGAGCGCATCTGGTTGAACCTTTTTATCTGCTTTTCAGGGGAAAGCTCTCTGCACTGGCATGCCTTTTCCTTTCTCACAAGCGCGCGCCATTCCTCGACAGGGCATGTGCAAGCGTAAGCGTGGCCCATTTTCAGGAGCTTTTCCATATAGGATTCGTAAATCTGCAGCCTGTCAGAGGCAAAAAATAACTGGTCGATTTTACACCCTAACCAGCCGAGGTCTTCCCTGAAAACTTCCTCGGCATTGTCAATCGGCTTTTTCACTTTCGGGTCTGTATCGTCGAACCGCAATATGAACCTGCCGCAGTATTTGCGCGCGTATTCGTGGCTTAAAACAGCGGCCCTCGAGGAGCCCAAATGGATCGGCCCGTTTGGATTTGGCGCAAACCTGGTCATGACCTTTCCGTTTTCAGCCCAGGATAAATCCGCGAGGCCTTCCTCTTTTTCCTTGGGCTTCAGTTCGTAGCCTTCTTCTTCGAATTTTTTATAATCTGCTTCGAGTTCGCTTTTTGGAAGGGCGTTTGCAGTGTCAACGGCCTTTTTTGCAGCCAGGGCAAGCGCCTTCATTTCTGTTTCAGGGTTCAATGCTTTCAGCTTTCCAACTACCGCGCCAACGTCGGCTTTTCCGCCGTGCTGGAAAGCATTCTTCACCGCATACCTGTAGGCCTGTTCTTCAACGCTCATAAAAACCAACAACTATGAATTATCAGAAACAGTTTAAAAAAGGCTTTCTGCGGTTTGCGCGTTATTTCGCGTTCCAGAGTTTTGCGAAGTGGTCGTTTAACGGCCCTATCATTGGCGAATCGTTCCAGATTGTGAAATGGTATTCCGGCTGGGTCTTGTTGAAGTCGCTCAATGCAAGCACGAGTCTTTTTCCATCGATTATGAATGCTTCCATTCCGTGCTTTGATTTTTTCATTTCAACGCCCAAATCCCTTATTTTGCCGACTTCGCCTTCGTCGAGCGCGTGCAGCATCCTGACGTTGACCTTGTTTGCTTTTGCCTGTGCAAGCGCGTTCCTTAAAACAGACTGTTTCGGCGTGATTTCGGTGAATGCAAAAACAGAGGTTTTTGCCCTTGCGATTTCCTGGGCCAGTATCCTTACAAAGTCCTGTTTTTCCTTGACTTTAAGGACTTTTTCTATGGCATCGTCTTCTATGAAGACCGCCCCGAGCTTTGACTGCATGCTTGTTGTTTCGTTCTCCAGGTCCTTTATCTCTTCCCTTTTCCCGTTGAGGAGTTCGGAGAAAACCTTGTCGGGTTCCCTTGCCCTGTATCTTTTCGGCCTGCCCTGTATTTCTATAATCAGGTCTTTTGCCACAAGGCTGTCAAGGACATCGTAAACCCTTGTTTTCGGCACCTGGGCTTCCCTGCTGATGTCCGGAGCCTTGGCTTCGTTCAGCCTTAAAAGGCTTGTAAGGGTCTTGGACTCGTATTCTGTTAAGCCAAGCCTTGCCAAAATCTCTTGAATCTCGCGAAAATCCATAAAAACACACCCTAGCGCCAGCGCAAACGATTCAATATAATAACATCATTCTCATTTATATACATTACATATAACATTAGCGAGTTAATTTTATTTAAACATACTGTTTGCCGAATTTAAGGCATTTTAGGGCTATTTCCGCCTTTTTTGCGCTTTTTTGGGCCTGCGTTCCGCCTTTATCTGAATGCCATGCTTGCATATCCGACCACGCTGCTTGTGTCGCCTGTCATGTCAGCCGAAGAGCCGTATTCCAGCAATGTTCCTTTTTTCATGCCTTTTTTCCTGCAGTACTGCAGCACCGCCGTTATTGCCGAAGCGCCGCAAATGCTCAGGTTTTTTTCCTCCACGAGCGCATGGAATTCTTTGGCTTTGAGTTTTCTGGCCAGTTCCAGCGCTTCAAGGTCTTTTTCCTTCGCGTTTTTCAAGGGAATGAAATGCGAGAAATCGCTTGAAGCGATTACGGAAACATCTTCTTTCAATGAGGCAATCGCATTCCCGAGCTTGAGCAATTCGCTGAGTTCCTGTGAAGCGATTGTGATCGGCACGATTTTGAATGCAGCGAACCTGTGCTGGAGGAAAGGCAATTGCACTTCAAGCGAGTGCTCTCCAAGGTGCGCCATTGAATCGAATTCCGCATTTGATTTTTTGATGATTTTTTCAGCGATTTCCTTGTTTGTCTGAATGCCGCCGAGCGGCGTTTTCCATGAATCGCTGTCAGAAACCGAAATGCCGGGCCCAAGCCCGGTGTGGTTCGGTCCGAGCAGAATGAAGGTTTTTGCTTGTGCAAGCCTTGCATGGCCCAGAGCGGCAATTCTCCCGCTGTAAATGTATCCGGCGTGGGGTGCAATTATTGCTTTTGATGAAGGCGTTTTTTTTGCCCCAGAGGAAAAGCTTTCAAGCATTTCCTTAAGTTTTGCCGCATTGCCAGGATAGAATTGCCCGGCCACTGCAGGTTCACGCACGTGCATGCATTAATTAGGGCTTAAAAAAACT
>JAZDDY010000136.1:0-4792 GCA_043809265.1 Candidatus Iainarchaeum sp. | reverse complement strand
GGTTTGAAAGCGTGCTCTGCAATGCGAGGCCGACTGCAAGGCCGCTGAGGCCGAGCGCTGCAATGACAGGCGTTGTCTCTATCTGGAAATAAATGAATACTGCGGAAAGGCCGATAAGGTAAACTATTATTGCCACAACCTTTTCAAGGAGCCTCGGCGATTTGTCGATGTGCTGCGCTGTCCTGAACCAGTGCTCTATGACAAGAGTCGAAAGCCTTGACACCGAAATTGTGACGCAGACCGCGCCTATCATGAAGAAAAGGCCGCTTATCCACTGCGCATGCAGTTCAGAGAACGGCAGGGACCCCAGGGCGAGATAAAAGCCAACCGCAATTATGAGGACATAAATTGGCTTTGCAATCCTTTTAATGACCCGAACATCTACGCCCAGGTTAAGACCCTCCATTGTTTTTTCCGCGAACCTCTTGAAAAGAAAATCGAAGAGAAAAGCAAGGATGGCCGTGCCTGCAAGTATGGCAAGGAACTGCAGGTATTGGGCGAAAAAAGGCTCTTCAAGCATCCCGAATCCTCGAATAGTTATACTGTGGAAAAATTATTATATTGAATCCGAATTTGGCAAAAAAATAAGGAATTAAGCCGGCGCGGACGCCGGCCAACCCAAAAAATTATTTCTTGGATTTTTCCACCATTCTGCCGATCCAGATTGTCATCAGGACCGCCAGTATTGTGACAAAGATCGCGTAAGCCCATGGCCCGTATGCCGCAAGCGATTCAAGCGCCCCGCCCGGCTTGAACAAAGCGCCTATCGCGTCGTTCCATGCCAGTGCAGCCACCAAACCGAATGCAGCCGTCATCAGTGCCGCAATTTTTTCCAAAACCTCTCCTTTCATTGAAACACCCCCAAATAAAAGGAGTTGAATGTTTTTATTACTTTCTGAATCAGAGGAGAAGCTTCCGGAATTTCGCGCTCGCATAAAGCCTTGTTGCCTTGAGCGCGAGCATGTAGCAGAAGCCGAGGAAAACGATTGCGATTAGGTGCAGCGGGCTCTTGTTTTCGATGAATTTGATTCCTCTCGGAGAACTTACCTCCAAACCGCCTTTGCCTTTCCACCTGCCTGTCGCAAGGCCGAAATCCGCTGCGGGATTGACCAGGAAACCGAATTTTATGTCCAGGAATTTGCGCGTTAATTCTGTGGGATGCTTTTTGTAAAGGAGCACGTCGTTCTGGTGGTATTTTAGGCGCTGGAAAACATACCCTGCAAGCCCGAAAAAGCCTTTTGGCTTTGTCTCGGTGTGGTCGTGGAAATAATCCGCTTTCACGCTTTTGAATTCGTAGCCTGCCCCGATTACCTTGAACGCAAAATCAGTGTCTTCCCTATAATAAAAATAATCCTCGTCATAGCCTCCGACTTTTTCCGCAACATCTTTCCTGAATGCTGTTGAAGTGCCGCCATAGCCGCCGTAACTTGAAGTGATGCCGACCTTTTTGTCTGAAAAAGGCTCAACAAGGTTTTTCAGCCAGTTTTTTTCTGGAATGCAGTCGTGGTCCATGTTCGCTATAATCAGATAGCGCGCCTTTTTGATGCCTGCATTGCGGGCCTTGCAGACTCCGAAATTCTTTGAAAAGTTTATCAGTGAGACTTTTTTGTTTTTCCCGAATTCTTTTTCGAGAAGCGCCCTTGTATTGTCTGTGCTCCCGTCGTTTATCACAATAACTTCGAGGCCAGCCGGGTAATCTACCGCAAGGATGCCTTTGACTGTTTTCACCACGGCATTCGCGCGGTTCCTTGTGGCGACAATGGCTGAAACTTCGGGAAAAGCCATTTCATTTCCCTTCCTCAAGGAATTTTTTTATTCTTTTAACAAGCAGTTCCTTTTCGCTTTCCTTTTCGGCCCTGAAATTCCGCGCCTTTTCTATTGCTTCAGGCAGTTTTTCGAGGCCAAAGACCGCGATTGCCTTTTTCCTTTCGTGCATTGCCTTTGCAAGGTCGATCTGGTGGTCGTCTGTGTGCTCGCAGAATTTTTTCAGCCTGGGAACGATTATGAGCGGCTTTTTGGCTTCGAGCGCGTTAATGATTGCGCCTGCGCCGCCGTGCGATATTATGATGTCCGCTTTATCGAATTCCTTTGAGAATTCTTCAGGCGAAAGGAATTTTTGGGATTTATAATTTTTAGGCCCGTATCCGGAGCTGCCTGTCTGCGCAAAAACCTCGGCCTTTATTTTCTCGCTTTCAACCAGCGAATCTATTTTTTCGAGCAGCCTGTCGAACTGCTGGGGGTGCGTGCCGAGGGCGACAAAAATTCGCATTAAAACACGCTCCCTTTGAATTCGGCTTTGGGGAAAAATTCAAGGTTTTCCTTCCATTGCACAAGGAAAAGGCTTGCAATTCTGTACATTATTTTTCCGCTGAGGCTCGGTTCTTTGATCCTGCAGAAGGATTCGATGAATGCCACCTTTTTCCCGAAAACGCGCGCGATGATGCAGAAAGGCACCGCGGTGTCGGCGCCTGTGCTTATCACGAAATCAGGTTTTTCTTTTAGGAAAACTCCGAGCGCCTGGAAAAAATTGGCTGCAAGTTTCAGGGGGTTTCTCCGAGGGCATTCGAGGAAATAGGTTTTGTTTTTTTCAGCGAGCGCCAGGCCGTTGGACCTTTTATCGGTAACATAAAAATGCTCTTTTCCTTTCCAGGCTTCCTTCAGCTGGAGCAGTTCCGTGAGGTGGCCTCCGGCCGAGGCTGCAAGGCAGATTTTCATACGCATGCTCTTTTTCCTGTTCAAATGTATATTTTCTGGAAATAAGAGAGGAGGAAAACAGTTATACAGATTATGGCCTGCATGCCCAGAATTATTAGTACAACCTTTGTTTCAGTGAACCTGCCCCTGCGCATCACCCATTGGGTGAGAGAGCCGCCCTTCGGGTCGGCTTTGAGCGTGCCGTCCTTTTGGGGGATGCCGAAGCACTCGCTCTGGAATTTGTGCCTTGCCTTGAAAATCAGCTCTACAAAAAACAAGGCCATGAGAAGGATGCCTATTTTTTCAAGGTCGCCTACGATCGCCATTGTGGCGATGCCTGCGCCCACCATAAGAGTGAGGGAATCCCCGCCGAAAACCTTTGCGGGAAACCAGTTAAGCCTCAGGAAGGCCAGGAGTGCGCCCATGAGGGCCAGGCCGATTATGACTGCTTCAATGCTGCCCGAATAGAGCGCTATTGCGGTCAGCGTGCTTATTATCATTAAGCCGAGGCCTGCTTCCAATCCGTTGAATCCTGCAAGCATGTTTGCGGCATTGCTTGCGCCTGTGATCCCTGCCGGAACAAGCAGCAGCGAATAGTATATCCCGAATCCCACATATCCCACAAGCGGGATATAGAAAGGCGGATTGTCTATGTTTATTGCCATCAAAGGAAGAGCCGCGAACATAGGAATCAGAGCGTGCTGCCATTGCCTTATGCCGTCCTTCCATCCCAGGAGGTCGTCCATCAGGCCGAGAAAGCCGACCATTGCTATGGTCGCAAAGCCGGCGAGCAGGATTGTGAGGTTCATTTCAAAAGGAAAAAAAGACTGCAGGTAGGAATAAAAGAAAATTGAAAGCATTATCGCGGACGAAAAACCCAGCCAGACAGCAATGCCGCCAAGCTCCGGAATTTCAGGCATTCCTGCCTTGTTCATGTCCTTTCCGACTAAGCCGCGCTTTTTCATGCGCCCGATGAGTTTCGGCAGCACCAAAAAAGTCGCGGTGAAAGCGCAAAGGAACAATAAAAAAAACGCCGGCCACATCTGGCCTGCCTCCATCCAAGAATTCATTGGCCCCATCCGAAGGCTTCCTTTTTAACCCTGAAAATCTTTATTGTTTCGGTGCCTGACGAGGCCTTGTATATTTCCTCGAAGTATTTCATTGCCTCAGGGTCATGGAACCATAGTTTTGCAAGCGTGGAATTGTTGACAGTGGAAAGCATTCTTGCAATGCCTGAATTGTCCTTTTCGCGGTAGAGCCAGACCGAAACGCCGCCGTTTACGCTGAGCGGAATATTCGACCAGGCAGCCGGCAGTGAAGACATTTCGGCTTCAGGAATTGAATTCCCGCCGCAATTGTAGGTGTTGTTATCTTTCTGGAACGAGCACGGCAACTGGAAATTGTTGTTCGGGTCGGCAAACATCAAAAGGTTTCTCAGGTAGGAATTTTTGTCGAAGTCTTCCGGCTTTGTCTGGAAAGCGTATGTTGCCATGGAACTGAATCCCTGGAACAACCCGTTGTCCACCAGGACATAATCTGGCTTCCATTCGTCCGCAAGGGCAAGGCTTTCGTTGAGGTCCTGCGCCATAAGGAATCTTCCATAGCCTCCGTCGCTTATGTCCCATTGCACGTTCCTGTTGTCCGCGAAAACGCTTTTGCCTGCGATAAAGGTGATCCAGTGGCCGTAGCTCCACCAGTTCATGTATTTTGCGCCTGCGGGCGTGTTGTCCTTCATCCAGAAAAGTGTGGATTTCCAGAGCGGGTCGACCTCGATGTTCGGCTCGTTCTGTGTGGCAAAATATAAGCCCATGGCAAAGCCGCCGAGCATCATGAATGCGAGCGCGAAAAACACTATTTTTGATTCCAGTGCCTTGAAGCTCTTGAGGTCCCTGAAATAATAAAACACAATTCCGGCAATCGCGCCTCCTGCGAACGCTATTGGCAGGCCGAAAATATAGGTGAATTTCAGCTTATACCATGCCATTAAGAGCGATGAGGCAATCCACAGGAAAACAACCGGGGAAAGATAGTCCTTTTTATTGAACCAGACATACAAGGGCATGAGGGCAAGAGCCGCATATGCGAACCACACGAGAAT
>JAZDDY010000135.1:0-6905 GCA_043809265.1 Candidatus Iainarchaeum sp. | reverse complement strand
GATGAGAAGCCCGAGCAGGATGAAAGAAAAATTCTGGATTAAAAGCCATGCGCCGGCAATGAATGGTATAAGGAACACCAAAAAATCCGGCAGTATTGCAAGCCATGAAACCTCTTTCTTTGCGAATTTTTTCTGGTCGCCTTTTTTGAAGAAGACAGGGCACACTTTGCTCCTGCCGAACGCGCAGGTTTTCCCGTAATAATAGCACTTGGTGCAGGAATTCCTTAAAACATTGAATTCCACTGCGAGGATGAAGAGCAGGAATACTGCGGTCCAAAGGATTCCGATGCCTGACATTAGGTAAAGGCCGATTGCGTATATTGCAAGCGACAGGAGAGCGGATAAAATGACTGTTGTTGAAGGATAGTTTTCGAATGTTTTTTCTTTTGTCATTTTTTCACCTCATTTTTCTTCCAGGAATCCCACGTTTTTCAGGAATTTTTCGTAGTTCGAGAGGATTTCGCTGACCCGCGTGGCTTGGAAGATTTTTTCAAGGCCGTAGACTGTAACGTTCCTTCTCCCGCCTTCAAGCGTTGTCTCCATTACCATGTCGCAGTATGACCTGAGGATGCTGTTTGTTTCCTCTGAGAAAAAGCCCTGTTCAAGCGTGAAAATGGCAGGCGTGGAATGGTTGGTGCAGGCCCTCAAAAGGTTTTCGATGAATGATTTGGCTTTTTTCGGGTTTTGGTGGAGCATTTCGTCCACGATTGTCATGACAACAATCCCTTTACCGTCTGTTTTCAGCAAAAACCAGCCTATGTCTTTGAGTATTTCGGAAGGCGATGAAAAATAGGTATATCCTTCGTACAGCCTGCTTGTCAGCGGATGTTTTTCCCTTTGCACCTGTAACGCGGACATTTTTTTCTTGAATTCCTGTTCTGTTATGATGCCTTTCATGTACTGGTATTGCAGTGTCTTTATCTCATCCTCGACAGGGCTTTTCTGCTTGAAGATTGAAACAGTCACATTAGAGTACTGCTTGAACCTTTCGATGTCCCTTTCTTTTATGACAAGGAAAACAGGCTTTTTGTCCATTACCGCAAGCAGCCTTGTGAGAAGCAGGAAATAGCCTGTAAGATTTTTGCCTGTGAGCAGCGTCGCCCGCGGCTTTATTGAAAGCGTTTTTTCCTTTTTCTCAATCACATCCTTCAGCGGGGGCGGGATTAAAAGCTCAAGGCCGTCCTTTCCCTTGAAATGAATCAATTCGATTTCATTTGGGCTGCCTTTCACTGCCGTGCAGTCCTCAGGCAATTTTATGAATTCAAGGCCGTTTTCCTGCTTTTTTCCTGCCTGGATGCTGCCAAGCCAGGCGAGCAGGAAATCAAGCCGCCCAATCCGCCAAAAGTACCAGGCCGCGAGCCCTGCAAAGCCGGCAATGCCGACAATAACCGCAGTAAATACGAGATCCATGCCAATAAGTAGAATTTTGCCAAATAAAAACCTTTCTTTCTGGGCATGGAACAGAAAATGCCTTAAAACCTTGATTTCCCATATTATCTGGGCTTGCATGAAGATAACTTTTCTTTCGGATGCCGAAAGCGGCGTGAACGTTTTTCCAGGGCTTTTCAGCAAACTTAAAGGCGAAATAGCAGACATAGAGACAGAGGAAGTGTTTGTTCCTGCAAAAGACGACCTGCCGAAAAAGGCAATGGACCTGGCGCAGGAAACAGACCTGATTTTTGTACTGATTCTCTGCCCTGAAAGGAACGCAAGGGTCGACATGGTTGTCGGAAAGCTAATCGAGGTGGAGCTCAAAACAGGCATTTCGATAGTGAAAGCAGTGGAAGAAACAGACATTTCAAGCCTTGAATCAGAGGACGAACTGGGCATGGAAAAGGAAGCGATTGCGGAAAAATGGGCTGCCTTCCTTGCAAGCCTTTTGTTCCACCCGGAAGAATTCGCCCCGAAAAAATAGCGTTTCATTTTCCTTTTTTGGGCTTTTCCTGCTTTTTCCTTTTTGCATCCATTTCTTTTGCCTTTGAAGCAGCGCCCATATAGGACAATTTTTCCCTTAACTCCAGGTTTTCCTTTTCCTTCCTCTGCGCGATTTCCCTGAACTGCATTACCAGTTCCTCTTTTTCCTCGAGCTCGTTCTGGAGCCTTTCAATTGATTTTTTGGTATCGGCAACAGCCGATTCCCTTGCCGCCGCCTTCCCTTCCTCAAACCTCATTATTTCCCTTGAATATGTTGCCCTCAATTGCAATACCTCGTTTTCAACGTCCAGCAATGTTTTTTTCGCGAAATCCCTTTCCTTTTTCAAAAGCATTGTGAATTCAGAGGATTTTTCCACAAATTCGGAATACAATTTTTCTATTCCCTCCATTTTGTCGGCCAATTCCAAAAAAGACATCTGCAGCCCTGAAACAGTGCTTTTGAAATTGCCTGAGAGCGCGCCAAAGGAAGCCCTTTCCCTTTCGAATGCATTGCCTGCCTTTTGGAGCTCGTGCTCGAGCTCTGCAGCGCTTTCCTCGTGCGCGAACCCGAGGACAGCGTGCTTTCTCACGCTATCAAACCTCAAATGCAGTTCCTGCAATTCCCTTTCCTTTTGCTCGAGCAGGCTCACCAGCTCGTTTTTTTCCGCAGCCTTGCCTTTTTCTTCCTCCAAAGGCGTTGCCTTCTGGAGGTGCAGTGAAACCCTTTCAAGCAGGAACCTTGCCTTCATCAAATGCGATAAAAGGCTCTGCTGGAGCGATGCGAACAGTTCCGGATGCTCTTCCTTCATCTGCAAATGGACTTCCTGCAGCCCATGGCTTTCCTTCCTGTCCTCCAATTCTATGTTTTTTTCAAGCACTCCCTCCAGTTTCTTGAAATCGTTTATAATGAATTCGAATTCTAGCTCCTCGTTTTCCTTAAGGTAAAAATGGAGGTCTTCCATGCTTTTGCGGATGCCTGTCAGCATGTCAAGGGATTGTTCCGCCTGCTTCAAAAACCCTAATCTTGAGAGCCCGCCCCAGTTCACGTCCCTGAGCCTTATTTGCAGTGCGGAAACCCTGCCTGTCGCTGCATCCAAGACCCGGCCTGCAAGCTCTGCATTCCCTGGCTCCATCTTTTCCCCGGCCATCGCAAAAAACCGATATAAATAGGCGATTAAAATATATATGGCTTTCGCCTGAGCCTGCCAGGGCAAGCCGAAAGCCAGGGAAAAGGATTAAATAAGGCAAAGCAATAATTAGTGCATGAAGCCGCATGTGCTGGCAATTATCCTGATATTGGCTGGCCTCTTCCTCCTGGTATTCGGGGTCATAGTTCTAACTGTGCTGCTTTCAATCCTGGGCGTTATTGATTTTTCGCCGAGGAACCAGCCAGTGGTCTTGGCAGTTGATGCATTGAAGAGCGCATATCTGAATCCGTACCTATTGCTGGACAGCTATCAGGCTGTTACATTCGCCAAAGGCACGGCTATTGCCAGGGGGGCAATAACCGAGAGGGCGCAAATCGGCATTGACGAAGAGCAGCTCTGCCTGAGCCTTGGGGATTTAAGCGGCAGCCCAAATTTTGAGGGCACAACGCAAATGATAACTTATACTGGCAGCGCCCAAATGGATGCAAAGTTTTCTGTTTTGTGCGCTCCGGGCAGCGACCTTCTTTCCCTTGTCGGTGAAGGCAAAGACTACCCAGACATCAAGGCAGAATGGGCTTCAGGCTGCGAGTGCGTCACCGACCCGGCGCTGGCGGAAAAGACCTGTTGCCTTATTGCCTTGAGATATGTGACGTAAAGCCCAGGCAAATGATTAAATAGGCGGAAAGCCTATTTATTGCTTGATTCGTATGTCTCTAAAGAAGGATTTGCTGCCTTGGATTTCTGCGGCGGTTTTGTTTTGTATTTTGAGCTATTTGTTCAATTATAATTCTGGTTATCCCAGCGACTTTTTGCGGGTTTTCTTTGAGCAGTCCTATCTTGTACAGGTAATCGGCTATCCCTATTATTTCAGTTCTTTTCTTGTTTGCTTTTTCTTCCTGCTTGTTTTCTCGGCTCTGTTTTTTATTGCAAAAAAGCGCTCCAAAAACGAATTCCTTCAAAACATTTTCATGATTGCTGCTTTTTTCTTTGGTGTATTTGCATACTATAATTTTTTCACGCCGTTCCTGCTTCCGCCGGACATAGGCTGGTCTTATGATTATCCGTTTTCCGCCCTGAGCTCGTTCGTCAAGGCGGTAGTGCCTGTTCTTTTGCTGAACGCAGCGGTTCTTCTTTTCGTTGTTTTGGGCGCTGTCCTTTTTGAAAAGCTCAAAGGGCAGGCAGACAAGCATGCCGTTTATTGCACTTCCCTTTTTGTCGGAGTATTGTTTTTGATGGAATGCTTTATTTTTTCCAATGTGATGATTGTTGCCGCCCAACTGTCAGTTTCAGAGCCGGCATATGGCCATTGCCAGGATTTTTTTGCAAGCCAATGGACGCCCCAATACCAGAAATCAGTCATAGAGAGCCACACTGAGTCCGCTGAAATGCAAGTCGATGGCTGGGCTGCAGGGCAGTATTCGGATGAAAGGTCCAGGGCCTACGTTGATGCATTGGGCACAGACTTCCTCAAAAACAGCATACTGGCCGGCGATCTTGAGCGGGACGCCCAAAGGCTTTTTAACAGCTGCCTTGGCGAGCAATTTCGGGAATCAGGCCTGCCAGACGATTCCTTTGTCCAAGGCGTTTACTTTGTCCTTCTCAGCATTGTTTGCTTTTTGTTTTCAAGGCTTGTTTTCACAAGGGAAAGGTTCAGGCTTGAAGTGATGGAAAAGGGCACGATTATTGCCGGAGTTCTTTTGTGGTTCGGCGGAATGGTATCACTGAATTTGCCATACCTCTATTTCACTGATGGGCTATTGGCCTTTGTGTTTTCCCTGTTTTTGCCATTGGCAGTTTTGGTTCCTGCAGCCCACTGGCTCGGCTGGCGCCCCTCATTCCTCAAGAAAAAGCAGCCCAAAGCCAAATCCTGAATACATTTTTATTCCTTGGCTTGCATTCTTCCATTATCGGATGCGCCAGGGCGATTTTTTGTGAAAGTGTTCGAAGAAAAAGGGATTTGCATTGACGGCACTCACTTTAAGGTGGACCCGAGTTCCTGCGAGGGCGCCAAGGCAGCGGTGATATCTCACGCGCATTCAGACCACGTGAATTTCAACCAGAACACTGAAGTGTACTGCTCGAAGGAAACGCTTTCGCTGATTGAAACAAACTACAAAAAAGTCGGAAAGCCGCACGCAATGAAATTCGGGGAAAAAAAGCGCTTCGATTCATTCGAATTCTCGCTGCACAATTCCGGGCATATCCTCGGCTCTTCCCAGGTGCTCCTTGAAGGCGACCAAACGATTGCCATTACTTCTGATTTCAAGATGCAGGACTCGCTTGTGGCAAAAAAAGCAGAACCATTGAAATGCGACACGCTTGTCATGGAAGCAACATTTGGCCTGCCTGAATTCAAATTTTCGGAAAGGGCGCACGTTTATGATGAAATGACGCAGTGGTGCAAAAAGGAAATAGGCAAAGGCAAAATGGTTGTGCTTGCCGGCTATTCCATTGGCAAATCGCAGGAGCTCACGGCTTTCAGCAACCATTACCTGAAAACAGCGCCAATCGTGCACGAAAAAATCTACGAGAATAACAAAGTGTACGAGTCCCATGGGGTGAAATTGGGCGAATTCCTGAAATTGGACCACAATCTTTCCGAAAGCAGTGTTCTCATCATGCCGCCCTCGCTTTGCAACCAGCATCTCCTGCAGGCATTGGAGTTTTCCACAAAAAAGGAAATCGCAAGCGCGATGGCAACCGGGTGGAAGTACCGCAACCATTTCGACCGCATCTTCAACCTCTCAGACCACTCTTCTTTCGACCAGCTCTTATCCTACGTGAAAGCCGCAGGGCCGAAACAGGTGCTTACAATGCACGGCTATAGCGCTGAATTCGCGCGCGCAGTCAAAAGAAAACTGGGCATTCCGGCGAGGCCTTTGTCGAGCGATGAAGCGACGCAGAGATGTTTGGCGGAGTTTGACTGAGTTAGGCTCTGCGCGCGGGCTTTGGCTTTGGGGATTTGGGGTTTGTTGCCCTTTGGTAAGCTTTCTTTTCCCTTCTGTAGCGCCAGTTCATTCTTGCCATTGTGATTGGCATGCTCAATCCAAGCTTAAGAAAAACCCGCAGTTTGTTTTTCCTGTAAAGGTTGTAAAGGGCCTTTGTCATTACTATTGAATTACCGGCCTCCTGCTTAAATTGAATGAGTTCATACCTGCCTTTGTCCGGCTTCCAAAGATAAGCCACACTTAAGGGGATGCGCCCAGTGGCAGTTCTTTTCAATTCAGGGAAGGTGGCGGTTACCTGAACTGTCCGCGAGTTTGGCGTCCAGAAGACACCGTGGACCTCCAGCCCTTTTTTTTCAAGTAATTTTCTCAGGGAATTCTTGTCCACAGCCCCCTCGGTCAGGGCTACTTCTTTTGGGAGCAGACCCCAATACTTGCAATAAGTGTCCATTGCATAATTGGAGGTCCTCCGGCCATCCCCGGTGTCAATCATAATATACGGACCGGTTAGCTCCCTCTCTTCCACTCTGGCTGTAAACGAGGTATCATGCCCTTCAATAGTAATCGCTCTAAACTTTATTCTCTTAGGGCTGTTTTCCTTAGGCAATCTCCCACCAGTTATAGACTGTGCCTTGTAGGTTATTTATTTCTTTGCGGAATTTCAGGGGAAGCGAGCCCTGAATGCTGTTAAAAGCGGTTTTTTTCTTGAATTTAAAGGGCATTGCGTGCGCATTTACCTTGACTCGAATGTGTTCATTTCCTTGATTGACAGAGAAATCGGCAAGGGTTCAAGGGGATTATTTGTCGAGGCCGAGCAATTTTTGGAAAGGGTGAAGGATTCAGGCGGCGTGCTGGTTTTGTCCAAGTTGTTTTTTGCAGAAATTTACCATCATAATTT
>JAZDDY010000134.1:0-6502 GCA_043809265.1 Candidatus Iainarchaeum sp. | reverse complement strand
CGGGAAAAATGCTATGGAAAAGGCGGCTCGGCCGTATATTATGCGGATGGCAATGCAGAGCAGGGAGCGGAAACCATTGCAGCGGCAATCCAGACAATCCAGAAAGGCGGCATTTTTGAGGCGAGGATTGAAAATGAAACGCATTACCGTTAGGGCAAAGGAAAAGGGAATCCTGTTTTCGCTTGATTTTTCGATTTCATTCATTCTCATGCTTGCGATGGTTTTGGTTTTTGCGGTTTCTGTTTTTTCATTCCGAATGGAAAGGGAGAAAGAGCTCGCCGATTTTTCAAAGGCAAAAAACAGGGCCTTGTTCCTGGATTCATTGGTCAAGCGGCCTTTTGACGGCAACCAGCCAGGGCTTGCGCTGTTTGATGAATCAAAGAGAAGGACGCTGGAAAACAGGATTGCCGAAACATATGTGGCACAGGAAGGCAGGTTCGGGCTTGCAGAGCTAAGGGCGGAATGCTTGGGAGGCGCCAAAACGCTTTATTCGAGGCCTGAAAAAGGCAAAGGGTGCGATGTGATGCAGCGCATTGTTTTCATGGGAAGAGAAAAATGCATTTTGATTGCAAGGTTCTGCGGTGATTGAATGCAAAAGGGAATTTTTTATCTCATGGAATCCGCGGTTGCGCTTGCGCTGATGGCTGCAATAATTTTTTCGCTTTCTGCGTTTGACGCGCCGAAGCCGGCAGAAAAAGCAGGGGATTTATACATAACCCAGGGGCTTCACGACCTGCTGAAAGCAAGGATTATCGAGGGCGATTTTTCAGCTGAAAAAATGCGCGGGGATTTTGAGGCGCTGTTTCCGGGAAAAAGCGGGTTTGTCGAAGCCGGCGGAAAAAGGATTGAAATCGGCGAAGGCAGCGGGGCGGCGATTGCGGACAGCGCTGTGTTTTATTACGCAAATTTGAACCGAATTGAATTGAGGGCGTCAGTTTTCCTCGATTGATGAAAGGAGCACAGAACCGCCTGATTTCTCCAGCCTTAGGGCTGTTTTTCCGTTTATTTTTTTGGAAAATTCAGGGACGCAGGCAGGGATTTTTTCCGAGAGGGTTTTTTTCCTGCCGAGCGCTTCGCTTTCCACGGTTATTTTTGCTGTGCCGTTCCCTGCCTCAAAAAGCCATTCTTTCAGGGCATTGGCTTTCACTTCTTTCACTGTGCCGTCGGCAAGGAAGGAAACCACGGAAGCCGAGCTTTTGAATTCCGAAAGGAAATCCTGCGCGCGCTGGACTTCCAGCGCAAAAAGCGCCGCTTTGGCGCTTTTCAGCGCTATCGGGGCGAATACGGCAAGGGCAAGCACAAAGCCCGCCATTATCAGCAGGAACTCCAGCGACAACTGGCCTTTTTGCGAAACGCGCCCGCAATTCATTCCATCACTCAGAGTTTTTCAAGGTCCCCAAGGTTGTCGAACAGCGCCTTGGATTTCTTGTCTATTTCGTCGGTTGCGGTCTTGCTTGTGCTGTAAAACCTCGAGACAAGGACCAGCGCCACGACTATCAGGGCGGCCATAATGACGATTAACTCGATGGATATCTGCGCTTTGGAATCCATTCCAATACCTCTCTTGGCAATAAATCTCTTCCTAAAAAATGTTTTTAATGATTGCGGAAGGCACTTTAGTAATGGAAGGCCAATTCGAGCACAAGGGAATGAGCGAAAAGGAAAGGAACGACCTGCTGATAAGCTGGTTCACGATAAGCATAGCTTTCGCTTTTGTTTTGGGGCCCGGGCTTTTGAATGCGGTCGACTTTTTGTATTTTCTCCCGATAAGCTTTGTGGCGGTCGGAACAGCGTTCATTTTCCACGAACTCGCGCACAGGCAGGTCGCAAGGCACTTTGGGTGTTATGCGGAATTCAGGGCGTGGACCTGGGGCCTTGTGCTGGCAATCGCGCTGCCATTGCTGACATTCGGCAGGTTCATGTTTGCCGCGCCCGGGGCGGTTTATATTTACGGCGAACACATTACAAGGAGACAGAACGGATTGATTTCGATTGCGGGGCCGGCGACCAATATTGTGATAGGGCTGGTTTTCCTGGCTGTATGGTTTTATGCAAGGCTTTCCATGGATTTAGACCCATACATTGTCGAACTCTTTATAACAGTCGCCCAGATAAATTTTTTCCTTGCTTTCTTCAACCTTATCCCGGTCCCGCCTCTTGACGGGAGCAAGGTAATAGCATGGAATGCCGCCGTCTGGGCTGCGGCATTTTTCCCGCTGTTTTACGTTTTCTTCCTGCTTTAGGCAAAAAAAAAAGAAGCAGCCGGTTTCATCCCACGTAGCTAGGCGTGAAATCCGCAACGTGTTCCTTGAATTCGTCGTAGGATTTTTGGACTTTCGGGCTGATTGAAGGCTTGAGCTTTGCGAGCGCCTTGTCGAAATGCGATTGCTTCACTTCCGATTTTTTCATCTTGTTTTCTTTCAGCGCGGCCATTGCGGCTTCCCTTACAATGCCCTCTATATCTGCTCCGCTGAAGCCCTCTGTCTGCTCAGCGAGTTTTTTCAGGGAAACGTCTTTTGCCATCGGCACATTCATAGTGTGCACCTTGAAGATTTGCTCCCTTGCCTTCAAGGTCGGCGCCTTTATTTCGATCATCTTGTCGATTCTTCCAGGCCTCAATAGTGCCTTGTCGACAAGGTCAGGCCTGTTTGTTGCAGCCATGAAAACAACGTTCTTCAAAATCTCAAGGCCGTCCAGTTCTGTTAAAATCTGGTCAAGCACGCGGTTTCCGACCCCGGAATCATTATCTTTGCCGCGGCTTCCTGCCATCGAATCGATTTCATCGAAGAAAACAATGACAGGCGCCGCCTGCCTTGCTTTGCGGAAAATTTTCCTTACAGAGCGCTCGCTTTCGCCGACCCACATCGACAAAAGCTCAGGCCCCTTTATTGAAATGAAATTCGCCTCGCTTTCGGTGGCAACGGCTTTTGCTATCATGGTTTTGCCGCAGCCAGGGGGCCCGTAAAGGAGGATGCCTTTCGGCGGCTTTATGCCCATTTCAGTGAAAGAATCCGGGTATTTTAAAGGCCATTCGACCGCCTGCATCAGTTCATCTTTTTGGTCGTCAAGGCCGCCTATGTCTTTCCATTTCACTTTCGGCACCTGCACAGAAACCTCCCTCAGGGCGGAGGGCTGAACCTCCTTGAGGCCTTCGGCAAAATCCTTCTGGTTTATCTCCAAGCTTTCTAGAACTTCTTGGGGAATTTCGTCATCCGGATTAATTATCTTGATGTAACGCCTCAGTGCTTTCATAGCAGATTCTTTGCAAAGAGCTTCCAAGTCAGCACCAACAAAACCATGCAACTGCGACGCAAGTTCCTCCATAAAAGTTTCTAACATTGCATTCTTCAAGACGCTTTGTTCTTTCTCCGGAAGCAAATCAAAAAAAGCCCATCTCTCCTTGCCCTTTTCGGAAGCAGGCAACTTAAGAAACTCATATAACAGAATTTGCTTCCTCTTATCGTCAATTGCCCCATCCTTTAATTTGCTAAAGGTGTTCTTAAAAGAGTCATCGCTAGTGGGGGGTTTGATTGGCATGCCCCTAGTGTGAATCAACAGTATATCGGTTCTTCCTTTTTTATCAGGTATTCCAAATTCTATCTCCCTGTCAAACCTGCCGGGCCTTCTCAAGGCCTCGTCCAAAGAATTCACCCGATTGGTGGCAGCCATCACAATGACATTGCCCCTTGCCTCAAGGCCGTCCATCAGCGCAAGGAGCTGGGCTACAACCCTTCTTTCCACTTCGCCGACAACCTCATCCCTTTTCGGCGCAATGGCGTCGATTTCATCGATAAAAATAATGCTCGGGGCGTTCTCTTCGGCTTCCTTGAACATTGCCCTCAGGCGCTCTTCGGCCTCTCCCACAAATTTGCTCATGACTTCTGGAGCATTAACGCTGATGAAGTGCGCATTGGTTTCGCTTGCCACCGCCTTGGCCATGAGTGTTTTGCCTGTGCCTGGCGGACCGAACAAAAGAATGCCTTTTGGAGGCATAATGCCGAGCTTCCTGAACAATTCCGGGTGCTTCATTGGAAGCTCCACCATTTCCCTTACTTTCTGCACCTGCTCCTTGAGGCCCCCGATGTCCTCGTAGGCGATTGTTGGGATGCCTTCAATGCCTTCCTTGACAGGCTTTTCCTTTAACACAAAATTCGTGAAATCAGTGACCTTGACAATTCCTTTGGGTTTGGTGCTCACGACCTGGTAAACAAAGCCGGAACCGAAAACGCTTATCCAGACATTGTCGCCCTGAACAATCGGCCTGCCCAAAAAGCTTTTCTTCAAAATGCGGTTATAGCCTGAAGCGATAATCCTTATCTCCTGGGTCGGCGCAAGCACGACATCCCTTGCATCCTTGTAATCGGCCTTGCACACTATTACGCTGTCGCCCAAGCCGACACCGCTGTTGTGCCTGATGAAAGAATCCATCCTCACAACGCCCTTGCCTTCGTCCTCGCTGCGCGAAGGCCAGATGACAGCCGCCGTGCTCCTTGTCGGGCCGCGGATTTCCGCAATATCGCCGCTTGTGACGCCAAGCGTGGTTTTGGAAACGCGGTCCAGGGTCACGATATTCCTGCCCACATGCATTGGGTCAGAATCCTGCACTTTCAGGTGAAGTTCCTTTTCAGCCAAAAAAACACCGTTTAAACTTTTTAATCATTTACAGTATTTTTTAATCAAAGCCTTTTTAATGGTTTCCTTCGATTTTGCTCTCCCCTGACGGAATCATCGCAATGAACTCATCTATGTGAATGCCTTTTGCCCCGTACTTCTTTTCAAAGATTGCTTTAAGCCTTTTTGCAACATCGCTCTTTTTTTCAGCGCCGGGGGAAAGGAAAGCCGCAAAAGACGAATGTTTTTTTACTGCGCTCTCCGGCCCTGCAATGACCCTGCCTTCCTTGTCGATGCCTACCGCAACCCTCACCGGAAGTTTTCTGAACCACCGCCTTTCGCCGTAAATCATGAAAGCCCCTGTGCCGATGGATTCGCCGGTCGGCGCCTTTTTGGAAACCTGTTCCGGATTCACGGAATAAACATCGGCATTCGAAATGCCGACAGCCCATGCCTTGCTGAAAACTGCCGCAAAAACAGCCGCCTCTTCTTTTGTTTTCTCAGGCACTTTCCCGCCCGCAGCCTTCACAACGCAGTGCGGTGCGCCGACTATGTCCGCGTGGAAATAAAGGTCGCCTTTGCCCATGTGCTTTTTGACAATGATTTCGTTGCTCTGCGCATCCCTCCCGCCAATAACCAAAAAGCCGTCGCTCGAATAAAACCAGCGGAATTTCTCGAACCATTCCTTTGCCCTTTTCCTGAAAATCTCCGGCTTTGCCACCTCGGCTTTTTTGGATTCCTTTGAAAGCCTTTTCTCTGTTTCCAAAATCGCTTTCCTTATGCGCTCTGCCTTGGCTTTCGCTTCCTTGCCCTTGTCAAAATACATTGAAGCGTTTTCTTCAAGGCTTTTCGAAAAATCTATTTCAACCTGAACCATTCACAGCCCTTCCATAAATCATTTGATGCCCCTTTCAACCAAAATGCTCTCGACAATTGAATTTGTCCTGGATGTCGCCTTATACACGGGCTCGGTGGTGAAAAGAATCTGCCTGTCCCTCACAAAATCGTAAATCGAGGGGATTCCCTTGAAATAATGCTCCTCGAAATGCTTCCTGTATGATTCGACGTCGCGGTAAACCTGCCTCATGACAAGGTTCCAGTTGCTTGAGCCGAGCATTCCTGAAAACCAGTAAAGGTGCGGATCCGAATTCGCCTTTTTCACGAGGTCGTCGAAAATGTTTTTCTTGGAAAGGTCGGCCTGCAGGAGCGTTGTGACCTCAAGATGGAAGCCCATTTGCCTGAAATTTATTTTCGGGCCGTAGCCTGAAATTACGCCCTGCTTTTCTAGGAAATCCAGCGAACTTTTAATCGTGGCTTTGTGGAGGCCTGTGTATTGCTTTAGCCGCTTGAGGTCTGGCTTCACAGAGCGCTTTTTCATGAGCGCCTCCAGGATGCTCAGGCGCACCTTGTCGTCTATTTTCATCTTTACGGACAAATAAACCACCTTAAGATAGGCAAAATAAACACCCAAATACTATTTAAATGTTCTTTTAAGACAGCCAGCATTCGGCAATTTATTTAAATATCAAAGCCGTGGTATTATTGTTTAATTCCGGGAGGGATTCATCCAAGAAACGCATGGATGGAAGAGGAGGGCGGCTTACCAGGCTTTACCTGTGCCAGTTTTGAACTGGGTTTTTGGCCCCTCCTCTTAAACTCTTTTTAAGCCACTGTTTTTCCCATAAGCCACTCTCTTTCTTTTTTTTTGTTGGTTTAGGGGGCGGCAGGGGGGCTGCACGAAAAATAGAATTATATCAAAGGACATTTAGAAAATACCAGTATTGCTGTCTTTTGATGTTACTTGCATTCGTTTTCCACAATCAGTTCTATCCCTTTCAGTTCGTCGGCCACCGATAAAAGGGACTGCCTTTCGGATTCAAGCGCTTCCTTG
>JAZDDY010000133.1:0-3440 GCA_043809265.1 Candidatus Iainarchaeum sp. | reverse complement strand
TTGCTTTTAAGGAACAAGTGAGGCAGATTCCCTGAATGGTCGAGGTGCGCGTGAGAAATGATTGCCGCCGTAATGTTCGTGTCCACATGCGACGGGTATTCAGAACCGTTGGGCGTAAGCTTTATCCCGCAGTCAAGCAGGAACTTTTCGCCTGCGTCCAGCACAAAAGCGCTCCTGCCGACTTCCCTGCAGCCTCCGAGACCTGTAACCGAAGCATTCATTGAAACCATCTTAAAGCAACTTTAAACAAGAAAAGCAATACTAAAACAATACGGCTTCCTGCTTAAAAAAGCTTGCGGAAAGGCGCCTGAAAGCAAACAAGGCAATGGAAAAGAATTTTAACATGCAATAACAATAGTTTTGGTATGAAACGGCTTGCCCTGCTTGCCTTCCTGCTGCTGGCCTGCAATATCGCTTCCGCAGGCTATTTCAATTATCTCATCGAATTGCAGGGAAAGGACGCGCTTTTCACTGTCACCCTCGGCCTTGAATCGCAGGCGCAGGCGACATCCTTTACCCTCAACAATTTTTTCCTGCCGGAGAACAGCACCGTTATTTCAATGCGGGATTCGATCGGGCAGATAAAAAACCATTCGGTTTCAAAGGACGGACTTTCATTCGAAACGAATTCGGGCGGAATGCGGAACAAGGAAACAATCGAACTGAAGTATAAGGTGGCTGGAATAGCAAAAGACGAATATTCGCCGTTATATTCCGCCGAAATATCCCTGCCTGGAAGCGCGGATTCCGCGCTTTCAATTGAAATGAAAGGCGAAAAAATAATTTCTTTCGAGGCGACGCCCGGATTCAACGGCGAAATAAGCAACGGCACTCTGAAAATCGCGGGAAAAGGCCCGGCCGGCTTTTCCGCATTTTATTCCTCGGGCGGGACGGAATCAGAGCACTTTGTGCTTTTCAACCGGAGCGGGCTTTCGGACAAGGAAATCAATGAAAACGGCCTTGCCGAGGCAGGCAATCTCTTCTGGCTTGCCCCGCAGTTCCTTGGATTCAATGTGCCGTTCGAAAAAATCCCGGTGCTGGCGCTCGGTGAAGAAGAATACAACGAAAAAATCAATTCTTACAGCGAGGGCGTTTACAGGACAGGCGGCATCATCGTCTTAAGGGAAAACGCCTTCGAAAAAAACGCGGCCGCAGTGATATTGCATGAAACAGTGCACGCATTCAATGCCCAGGCAATGGAATGGAACGAATCCGGCGCATCATGGTTCGACGAGGGCACCGCGAAATTCCTTGAAGGCAGGGCGGAAAAGATTCTGGGAAAAAAAAACCCCAACCTGTTTTACGGCGACATCACGTGGTTGCAGGGAAACTACAAATACACGCTCAAGCCGGCCGGGAATGCCGGGGATTTGGCCGAATACCTGCTGCAAAAAAAGCGGTTTATGGAAGAATGGGACACTGAAAGCGAGGAAACAAGGGATTTTGGCTATGCCTTTTCAGAACTCTATGTAAGGGATTTCATAAAAGAAAAAGGCTTCAATGCACTCCAGCAGGCGTACAGGAAATTGCTCGAAATAAAAGAAACAGCCGGAAACAGGCAGGAATTCAGCGCCGAAATTGTTTCTGTACTCGGAAAAGAACTTTATCCGTGCGACAGGGAAAGCGAGCAGGAAATCAGGGCCTGCGCGGAAGGGCTGGACTCCTTTGAATTCAAAATCCCTGAAAAGGTCAGCATCCTGCAGCTCGGGCTTTCGGCAAGCGAAAAGGAATCCGGGGCCGAGGGAAAAATCCTGGAACTGAAAAAACAGGCATTGCTGGAAAAAATCGCAAATGCAAGGCAGGGAATCCTTAAACTGATGGATTCGGTTTTCGGGAAAATGCTTGAAAAAAGGCAGGGCCTCCTGGCCGGTGTCAGGGATTGAAGGCTTCAATTTACCCTGGCACAACTCTTTCAAGCCTTCCGGCAGGAATCGAAAGCGTGCACTTTGCAAGGCCGCCCGGAAGGAAACAGCTGGCTGCGGTGCTGGAAAAATTCCAGGTAATAAGGCAGGTTTCAATGAGCGCCTCGAGTTTCGGCAGGATTAGCCCGAAAGCCAAAAAATTTCTGGAAGAAAAAGGCATTGAAACCAGAATTATCGGGGAACGGGGCCGCGCAATCTCGATGCCGCTGGAAAAAATGCGGAATGCAATAGAAATGAGGCGCGATTTCAGGCCGCTCAGGGAAATCGAAACAGCCACCGGCATCCCGAAAAGCACTGTTCACTACCTTGTCAAATATTCGCAGAGAAAAAAGGTAAAAAACGGGAAGAACGTGATTTATTTGAAATAAAAAGCCGGATGAAAAGAATAAAATAACTCGCTAGCACACATTGGTTTGATCAGATATGGGCGAAATGTTTGAACAGAAGGTCCTGGAGCTGACAAAGCACGGCGAAATGAAGAAGGCGGCATGCCTCAGAAGCCTTGACAACACCATCCTTCCATCCTATGTAAGGAGAATCCAGCAGAACGACAGGACCGTGATGAAAGACCTTGTCCTCCCGAACTGGGTGACATGGGAATTATTGCTCGATTGGGCCGAAAGCAAGAAATCGCCCGCGGAGCGCAGGTGCGCACTGTGCGAGGAAATGCACGACCTCGGCATGGACTTCAACAACAAGTTTGTCTGCGAGCACTGCTTCATGAAAATGAAAAACATGCAATAAAGCCATTATTCGAATTGCAACTTTTTCTTTTTCATTTCAAGCCTGTAACCGCACGCAGGGCAAACCCATTGCTCGACTATGTCTGCGCCGGAAAGGCCTTCAAGGCCGGCCCTTGACATCTCCATTCCGCATTTTGGGCATTCCATATCGATCAGGCAATTGAAGCCTCAAAGCATTAATAAAAATATTGCCGCCCAATCCTTTCATGATAAAGGCGATATTGTTCGATTTGGACAACACGCTTGTCGATTTCTGGAAAATGAAAAGGCTCTGCTCGCAGGAAGCGGTAAGGGCAATGGTTGACGCAGGCCTGAAAATCGAGGAAAAACAGGGCATTGAAATGCTTTTCAGGCTTTACGAGGAAGAAGGAATGGAAAACCAGAAAATCTTCGACAAATTCATCAAAAGCGTGAACGGAAAAATGGACTACAAAATCCTTGCAAGCGGGATTGCCGCCTACCGCAGGGTGAAACTGGGAAGCCTTGCCACTTATCCGCACACCACCGAAACCCTTATCAGGCTCAGGGAAAAAGGCCTGAAACTGGGCATTGTGAGCGATGCGCCTGTAAAACAGGCATGGCTGAGGTTAGCGGAACTGAACATGACCGATTTCTTCGATGTTGTAATCGCAAGGGAAGGCAAAGGCGAAATGAAGCCGCATGAAATGCCTTTCAAAAGGGCATTGAAAAAACTGAAATTGAAGCCTGACCAGATTCTTTTTGTCGGCGACAACCCGAAAAGGGACATCATGGGCGCACAAAGGCTCGGCATGAA
>JAZDDY010000132.1:0-3535 GCA_043809265.1 Candidatus Iainarchaeum sp. | reverse complement strand
AGGGAAAACTTCGAAAAGGCAAAGGGCTCGCTTACCGCAGAACCACTCTATATCCTCCTTGCAAAGCACGTTCACCCGAATGCGCACGAAACCTCGAGGCGGATTGCATTGAAGGCATCGGAAAAAAATTCGACTGTGCTTGCCGAGGCAATAACTTCCGTTGAACTGGCGCCTTTCATTGCAAAATTCTCCAAATCCGAGAAAAGGCTCCTTGAAAAGCCGGAATTGTACACAGGCATTGCCGCCAAAAAAACCGCAAAAACCTGCGCTTACTGGAAGAAAAAATCAAGGCTTTGAAGGCTGTTTTGGATGATAAGAGTAACAAACACACTCGGCGGAAAGAAAGAGGCATTCGAGCCTGCCGAGCCAGGAAAGGTACGCATGTATGTGTGCGGACCGACAGTTTACGGGCCTGCGCACATAGGCCATGCCCGCACTTACATTGCATTCGACATCATCAGGCGCTACCTGGAATTCAGGGGCTTAAAGGTCAAATTTGTAATGAACATCACCGATGTCCACGACGACATGATAAAAAAGGCGAACGAGCAGGGCATTACGATTTTCGAGCTCGGGGAAAAGAACATAAAATTGTTTTTCGAGGACATGAAGGCCCTGCACATAAAGCCTTCCGATGTGAATCCGCGCGTGACGCAGGAAATTCCCGGCATAATAGGTGCGGTGAAAAAACTTCAGGAGAAAGACTTTGCCTACGAAACCGACGACGGTGTTTATTTTGAAGTGGAAAAATTTGCAGATTATGGAAAACTGAGCGGCATACAGCACAAAAAGGGAAAAACAGGCACTAGGGTCGACACAGACAAGTACGAGAAAAAGCAGGCGCAGGATTTTGCGGTCTGGAAAAAAGAAAAGCCAGGGGAGCCTTCATGGGGTTCGCCATGGGGCAAAGGCAGGCCTGGCTGGCACATCGAATGCAGTGTTATGAGTTCAAGGCATTTGGGCATTCCGGTGGACATCCACGGCGGCGCAGTGGATTTGATTTTCCCACACCACGAAAACGAAATCGCGCAAAGCGAAGCGGCTTTCGATATAAAGCCTTTTGTGAAATACTGGCTGCACACGGGTTTCCTTAACGTGGAAGGCCAGAAAATGAGCAAATCACTCGGCAATTTCATCACAATTCCGGACCTGCTGAAGGAATTCGACGCCCCTGTTTTCAGATTTTTCATCGCCTCAACCCATTACAGCAGCAGGATAAACTTTTCGAAAAAGGAAATGGAAACATACAAGGTCACGCTTGAAAAGCTCAACGAGTTCATAAGGCGCCTGCAGGAAACCACCGGAACCGAGGGTGACTCTGGGGCGGTTGAGAGGGCGATTGAAGCCGCAAAAAGCCGGTTTATCAATGAAATGGACGATGATTTCAATTTCCCCAATGCCTGGAGCGAGATTTTCGCGTTTGAGTCCGAAATGAACAGGCTTATGGCTGCAGGCAAGGCCGGCAAAAACGAGGCTGAAAAAGCGCTTTCCTTCCTGAAGGAACTCAATTCGATTTTTGATGTTTTTTCCTTTGGGGTGCAGGGAAGCCTTGATTCCGAAATAGAGAAAATGGTGAGCGAAAGAGAAAGGTTGAGAAAGGAAAAAAACTTCGCCGAAGCCGACAAAATCAGGGACAAACTCAAAGAGAAGGGCATCACACTGCTTGACACTCCCAACGGAGTGAAATGGAGAACAGAAAACAGGTGAAACTGCATGGCTGCGGGAATTGCTGAACTCCTTTCTGCCGTACAGCCTCTCGGCCTTGTCTGGGACATAGGCGTCATAATCATTGCAGCCACCCTGCTCAACTTCATTGCCCGCGCGCTCAAGCAGCCGCCGCTTGTTGCATATATCATTGCAGGCATTCTCATAGGGCCCTGGGGCCTTCCGCTTGCAATGAAAAGCCTTTTCGGGGCTGATGTTGCGCTTCTCGCAGGGGAAAGCGGAACCATAAGGCTGCTTTCTGAGCTCGGCATAGCTTTCCTTCTATTTTCGGTCGGCATCGAATCCGAACTTGCAAAACTCAAAAAACTCGGTTTCATTGCTTTTTTCGGCGGCACACTGCAGGTGTTCCTTACCGCCGCCTTTGTGCTGGTCTTTGCCTCGGTGTTCCGCATCCTTTCCCCTATTGAAGCGCTTTACCTCGGGATAGTGCTCGCCTTTTCCTCGACAATGCTTGTGGTGAAACTTCTGTCGGATAACTTCTCGATCGACACAATGCAGGGCCGCCTGATGATAGGATTCCTGCTTGTGCAGGACGTCATAGTCATTGTGCTGATGCCGATTGCATGGAATTGGGAGCACATGCTGCACCCCTCGTTCCTTTCAGGCCTTTTGCTTGCAGGCATCGTGCTTTTATCAATCGCTTTTTTCCTCAGCAGGTTTGTTTACGGCAGGCTTTTCGGGTTCGCCTCAAAAGACCCTGAAATGACCTATCTTGCGGCGCTTTCAACCTGCTTTGCGTTCATGTTTTTGAGCCATCTGCTAAACATCCCGCTTGCGATAGGCGCATTCATTGCCGGCATCTCGCTTTCAATGCTTCCTTTCAATTTCCAGATATCCGAGGAGATTCGCGGCATAAGGGATTTCTTTGTGTCAATCTTTTTTGTGACGCTCGGCCTCCAGATTTCCTTCGCCTTCAGCGCAGGCATTTTATTGACGCTGGCACTGGCTTTTTTCACTGTTTTGGTTTTAAAGCCGGCTATTTTCTTTGCGATAACATACTTTGCAGGCTACGGGAAAAGGGTTTCCTTGCTTGTGGCGCTCGGCCTTGCACAGGTCTCGGAATTTTCCTTTCTCTTCGCAAGCCAGGGCCTTTCGCAGGGCATCCTCAGCCAGGCATTCTATTCTGTGACAATCCTTGTCATCGCGGTCTCAATGCTTTTGACCCCCTACCTCCTGCAGGGCTCGGAATGGTTTTATGCAAGGCTTCTCTGGATTTCAGGAAGAATACCTGAAAAAATGAAAAGCAAAAAATTCTACCGTAAAGTTGGCTGGCTTGAGGAAGGCGGCAAAACCTCAAACCATATTGTCGTTGTCGGCGCAGGCGTTGTAGGCGGCTCGATTGCGCGACTGCTGAACGGAAAACAGCCATTGCTTGTAATGGAACACGACCCGGACGTTGTGGAAAGGCTTAAGGGCGAAAAAATAAACATTTTCCTCGGCGAGTCAAGGAACAGGGTTATCTGGAAAAAACTCGGGCTTGAAAATGCAAGGCTCCTTGTGATTACAATCCCGAACGTCCAGGCCGCCAGGAAGCTTTTGGAATACGCCAAGGGGGAAAATAAAAACCTGGTCGTATTTGCAAGGGCCCATTCCTTTGAAGAGGCAGCCCAGCTCTATGAGGGGGGCGCCGACTTTGTCTGCATGCCAGAGGTCGCTGGCTCCAATGTTTTCATGAAAACCATCTTCGAATTCCTTGAAACAGGCACATTGCACCACGTGAACGCATTGCACGACGAAACAATCCAGTACCTGAAAGAAATGGCAAAAAGCGAAAAAAGAAAGCCTTTTTCAAGGCCCAAAAACTGGATTT
>JAZDDY010000131.1:0-6033 GCA_043809265.1 Candidatus Iainarchaeum sp. | reverse complement strand
CGCAGGGAGGCTTTCATCAAGCGCGAATCTTTCCATTCCCGAACTGCAGGAGAACGCCTTTTCACCGCAGTACCTGCAAAGAAGGTTGCAGTTGTTTGAAAGCAACACATGGAAAAACAAGAAAACCACGCGCCTTAGGGGGCGAATTCCTTTCTTTCTATTTTTTCGGGCTTAAAGCCTTTTTTGAGAAGCACAAATGCCTTCTCCGCCTTTTTCCTTGAATTGCAGGTGAAAATGTCTATTGCCACCGTGCCCTTTTCCGGCCATGTGTGCACGCTCAGATGGGATTCCGCCAGGAGAATGAAGCCTGTGACCCCGAAGGGCTTAAACTGGTGGTATTTGGAGCACAATTTTTTAAGGCCGCTTTCCTTCACGGCTTTTTCAAGCACCGGCTTTATGTCCCTTATCTTTTTGATTTTTTCCGGGTTGCAGCCCTTGAATTCAGCGATAATCATGAAACCTGTTTCCATAGCATCACTTTTCCGAAAATGCTTTTTTTGCGAATTCCGGCAAGGCAAAGCAGGCCTTATGGATTCCTGCATTGTAGTATTTTAAAGGCTTGCTGGGCTTTTTCGGGCTGTAATCTTTTAACGGGCAATATTTTTTGGACGCAAACGCAAACCCTATCGTGCCGGAAGGATAGGTCGGAATGAGAGTGTAATAGTAGCGCACCAACGGAAAAAAGCGCCTTATTTTGGAAAGCGTTTCCGCAATGAATTTGCGGTCATAGTAAACTGATTCCATCTGGCTTACCAGAATCCCGTCCCCCTTCAGGGCTGCGGATGCTTTTTTGAAGAAATCCTTTTTGAAAAGCGATTTCGCAAACCCTATTGGGTCTGTGCTGTCCACGATTATGAGGTCGTATTCGTTTTTCTTTTTCCCCAAAAACCTGAAGCCGTCCATGTGGAACAAATGCAATCTTTTGTCTTTGAAGGCAACGGAAACGGAAGGGAAAAAACGCTTGGACAGTTCTGTGACCTTTTTGTCGATGTCACAGAGGTCAAGCCTTTTCACCAGCCTGTATTTCAATACTTCCCTTGCGACGCCGCCGTCCCCGCCGCCGATAATAAGCACGCGCTCAACTTCAGGCTTGACATTGATTGCGGGGTGCGCCATCATTTCATGGTATGCAAATTCGTCGGATTCTGTGAATTGCACGATGCCGTCAATGGTCATCATGCGGCCGAAGGCAGGGGTTTCGAAAACAGCAATCCTCTGGAATTGGCTTTTTTCAGTTGCCAACGCCTTTGATATTTTTATGCCGGTCGTGCGCCCTTCTTCAAGGCCGTAGGATTCGAAAACCCACGAATTCGGGATTTCGAAAATGCGGTCGGCTTCGCCAACAGAGGCGCCCATTTTCCTCGGAAGGACATTCGAAACAGCGGATTTTGCCCAGAAAAATTTTTTCGTGAAATTTATGGCTTTTTTCGAATCGTAATCCCCGCATGAAAAGATGTCGATGTACGCGTTGTTTGAGGAGTTGGCGAAATGGCCGGATACAAGCGAGGATTCGATGAACTGCACCATGGAATAGCCTTCGACTTTTTCGCTTGAACCGAAGTGCACTACTTCGGTTTTCCCGAAGCGTTTGAATTTGAGCATTTTGCAGAGTTTTTCGGCATATGCCGCTATTTTTGCCTTGTCCCTTATGGTTTTGGGATTGCATTTGAAGAGGTCAATGCTTGTAAGCAAGCCCCATTCCGAGAAAACATGTCCAGGCATAACGCACCTATAAATTGCAGTCAATAAAAAGAAAAAGGAAGGGGCTTTCGCCCCGGGGTCGCGAAAATGTTTTCGGCTTATTTTTTGCCTTTGAGTTCGGCTATGACCTTGTCCGCTATCTGCACTCCGCAGCGGTTCTGCGCCTCCACTGTGGAAGCGCCGAGGTGCGGGGTGTGCACGACATTGTCCAGGCCGATCAAATCCCAGTTTTCCGGCGGCTCTTTTTCGTAGACATCAATCGCAGCCCCTGCGACTTTGCCGCTTTTGAGCGCGTCATAAAGCGCCTTTTCGTCGATTATTCTGCCGCGCGCCACATTCACCACGCGCACGCCCTGTTTCATTTTTTCGAATGCCTGCGAGTTCAGCATTTTCGCTGTTTCAGGGCTTTTGGGCACGTGCACAGTGATGAAATCCGATTCCTTGAAAAGGGTGTCCAAATCGACTTTTTTGGCTCCGACTGCAGCGTAAACCTCGGGTTTTGCGTAGGGGTCGAAAGCCAGGATTTTCATGTCGAAGGCCTTCATCCTTTTCGCTACCTCGAAGCCTATTTTGCCCAAGCCGATTACGCCCAATGTTTTTCCGCAGACTTCCGCGCCCTTGAACTTGTCCCTGTCCCATTTCTTTTCAAGAAGAGACATGTGTGCCTTGGGAATGTTCCTGCACAGCGCCATCATGACCGCAATCGTGTGCTCTGCGGCGCTGATTGTGTTGCCTTCGGGCGAATTGATCACTTTTATTTTTTTGGCTTCTGCCGCCTTAACGTCGATGTTGTCGAGGCCTGCGCCCGCCCTGCCTATGACCTTCATTTTGGACGCGCCGTTTATGACCTCGGCTGTGACCTGCGTGCCGCTCCTCACAATGAGGGCGTCATAGGCGCCGATTTTGGCTGCGAGGGCAGCGCCCTTTGTTTCGAAGTCTTCCGTAACCTCGAAACCCGCTTTTTTGAGCCTTTCAACGCCTTCCTTCGCAAGCTTGTCTGTGATTATTATTTTCACTTGCACACCCCCTTTGCCATGAGCTCGTCGATTGTGCCTGTGAGCTCCTTAATGTCCTTGAGGCCGAGGTCGCCCATGTGCGCTATCCTGAAGGTTTTCTGCTTGAAGGGGCCGTAGCCGTCGCTGAGGTGCATTTTGCGCTTTCCAAGCTCTTCGTTGAGTTTTGCGATTATTATGCCTGGCTTGTTGTCGATTGCTGTCAGGGTGATCGAGCGATAGCCTTCTTCGGCGAACAATCCGAAGCCTTTCTTCAACGCCCATTTTCTGGTGAATTCCGCCATGTCTGTGTGCCTCTTGAACCTCTTGTCAAGGCCTTCTTTCAGGAAGGCGTCAAGCTGCGCGTTCAATGCGAAAATGTGCGAGATTGAAGGTGTTGAGGGGGTCTGGTTTTTCTCGGCGTATTTCTGGAACACCCCCAAATCGAAATAATAGCCCCTGTTCGGAATCCTCTTGGATTTCTCCAGCGCCTTGTTGCTGACCGCAAAGACTGTGAGGCCCGGCGGGATGCCGAACGCCTTCTGGACTCCTGCAAACAGCAGGTCTATCCCGAGCCTGTCCATTTCGATTTTCACGCCGCTCAGCGAGGAGACAGCGTCGACCATGAAGGTGACATCAGGGAAGTCTTTCATGACCGCGGCAATGCTTTCAAGGTCGACCATTGCGCCGGTGCTTGTCTCGTTGTGCACCAAGGTCAGCGCGTCAAATCCGCCCTGCTCGAGCTTTGCTCTTATCTGCTCGGCCTTGATCGCTTTGCCTGGCTCGACAGAAAGGACCTCGTTTTCTTTTCCGCAGAGTTTTATTGTTTCCGCCCATTTGCTGCTGAATTCGCCCATCACGCAGCAAAGCGCTTTTTTTTCCACAAGGTTCCTTGCCCCGAGCTCCCATATGCCTGTCGAGGAGCTGGTGCTCAGGTAGACATTCTGGTTTGTGTAAAGCAATTGCTTCAGTTTGGCAATCGTGTCAGCGTAAAGGTTCATGAAGTCCTGGCTCCTGTGCCCTATCATGTAATGCGACATTGCCTTGAGCACCGGCGCCTTTACCTCCACCGGCCCCGGAATGAACAATTTCCTGTACTTCATTTTCACTGCCATTTCATCCAGCCTCCAAAGATTTCATTCTATTTTCCTGTAAAACAGCCCGCTCAGTATTTTCGGGTAAAAATAAGTGCTTTTCTGCGGCATCCTCTGCCCTGCAAGGCAGCTCTCCACAACCTGCCCTTTTTTTGTCGCATTCATGAGGAACGCCACGTCATATTTCCCTGAATCCGCTTTTTTGAGTGCCTCTGAGAAGTCTTTCACGTATTCGATGTGCTCTTTCCTTGCGACCTGCTCAGCGGTCACCCCGAGCATTCCTTCTATCACAATCCGGTGGAGGATTGAAACGTCCAGTTCCCTTATTTCTTTCACCAAATCAGGCATGAGCGAAGAAAGGTCGGCATCTTTTTTCAGCCAGAACAGCAATGTTTTGCCTTTGCCTCTCGCAATGAACGCCTTTTCCTTTTTTGCAGCAAGCTTTTTCTCGAGTTCTTTTGCGCTTCCTTTCAGTTCCCTGACTTCAAACCATTGCTGCAGGGCCTTGCCGAATTTTGCAAAATCAAAGCCATTGATGCCGTACAAGAGCCTGTGGGTCGGCAGCACTATAAGGCCTGAATCGCTCATTTCCACAAGGAGTATCGGCATTGCGTCGGCTTTAGGGTTTTCTTCATGGTACTTGACATGGGTTTCGTACCTGTGGTGGCCGTCCGCTATGAAAAGCTTTTTGTCTTTCATTGTCTCTACGACAAGGCCTATTTCCTGCGGGTCGGTTATCGCCCAAAGGCTGTTTGTTATGCCGTTGTCATCCTTGACCTTGAACAAAGGCTTTTTTTTCGATGTTTTTTCCAGCAATTTTTTGATTTTCCCGGAATCGTCCTGGTAAAGGGCGAAAATGCATTCGGTGTTGGTTTGGGTTGCCCTCAAAAGCTCGAGCCTGTCGGCCTTCGGGCCGCTGAGCGTGAATTCGTGCGGCAGCACATTGCCTTTCTCGAACGGTTCGAGCCTGACCAGCGGAATAAAGCCTTTCCTGCTGTATTTTTTTGCCTTTGGCGGAGTAAACCTGTTCATAGGCGTAAATTGCAGGGCTTGGTTCCCTGGCAAGGATTCCTTTTTCGGCCCAGTCTTCAAGGTTTTTCCTTGCCTGTGCATAGAGGTTCAACTGCCTGTTTTCCTCTATTTCCTCGCCCAGCGTGACATGGATGCAGTTATAGGGCGATCGTTGCCTCAATTCTTCGCGGTATTCGCGGGAAATCACATCATATGGCGGAGCAACCAGGCGCTCTGGCTTCCCCGCTTTTTTCACGTTATACCTTAATGCCTGGAACGCTTCAATTTGAACCACGATTTAACCCCCAAACGCCGGCCAATCAGCCAAAGAGAACAGATCATCTTGACGGAATAATCTTTACTGAATAAACATTTAAAAGCCAATGCAGTTCCACAAAAGACGATGCTGAAAACGGCAAAAAGAGAAGCCGGTTCTGGACTGAAAAACTGGAATTTGTGCCAAAAGGCAGCGGCAATTTGGGAATTTTTTTGCGAATTCGGCATTATTTCCAGGTGCCGTCCATGTTCGAGCCTGTGTCAAGCCTGAATTCGAGCACTGTTTTTTTGAAAACATAGGTGCTTATGGCTGCGACCGTGAAAGCCAAAAACATGAAAATTGTGGTTGCAAAATCAAAGGTGTTCAAAAGCATCAGATTCTGGTAATGCGTTGCAATTGCGTAACTGTTAAGTATCTGGCCTGTCAGCAGCAGGATGCTCGAAGTGATGAGAAATACAGGCATGGGGTAAATCGAATTGAATTCCTTTGTGTAAGAGCCGACTATCCAGAAAGAGACCGCAAGGAAAAAGAATGAAAGCGAGTACAGGACAGCGGTCGCAAAGGAGACAAAGTCCGGCGTCCTTACAAGCCACACAGTATCGGACGCGATGAAGACAAGGGATGCCGCAAGCATTACCCCGGGCATCATCATCCGCACTTTAAGGTGCCTTTTTAGGGAATATATCGACATCAGGAGGAATATTGCCGACATCACCATGAAGCCGCCTGCAATCATCTTTTCTATGCCGCCGAGCGGCCTGCCAAGGAAATAATAGGACTGGAGTTCGGCTATCGGGCTTATGAGTAAGAGCGGAAGGCTGACATAAACAAGCTTCCAGTCTGTTTTCTTTTTTGTGAAAGACTCAATGCCCTTCAGGGCGTCTATAATAAAGTAAAAGGCAAACCAGCACAGCATGGTGCCGACAAAATAGAACAGGATTCTCAGCTGGATTATCCC
>JAZDDY010000130.1:0-3863 GCA_043809265.1 Candidatus Iainarchaeum sp. | reverse complement strand
ACAACCCCGCTCTTTGCGATGTTCGGCAGGAGATTGTATTCGTACAACTGGCCCTTTTTCACTACCTGAATATCGAAAACAAACCTTGTTTCAGTGTTTGCATCTATTGTGAAAGGCTTTGTTACAATGAGTTTTTCGCTTGGAATTTTCACATCTGCGGCATCGCCGCTGATTAAGACCGCCTCAATTGATTGGACTTCAAGTTCGATTTTCGAATAACTGCCTGCCTCGAGCTGGAATTCGCCGACAGGCACTGTGTTTTCCCCTATAAGTTGGGCCAGGTCGGCCTTTGCACCATTCAAAGGCATTTCCTTGAAACCCTTGTTTTCGTCCTCGAAAAATATTCTTGCACTGTCAAAAGTCACGTTAACAGAGGAAAAGTCCCCTATATTGGCTTCTTCGTCCGAAACCAGCAAAACCAATTTTCCGGTCGGCACCTGCCCTGCAGGGGGCTGCGAAGCGCAACCAAGCAAGAGCACAAGAGCCACAAACAATACGCCAAAAAACACTATTTTCATCACAAATCACCTTTACCAATTAGAGAGATATTCGATTAAAACTTTTCGATTGCCTCGAGGTGGCTGGGCGCCCGGAAAAAGGAATAAAAAGTCTTGCAGGCAAGCATTAATCATAATTGCCTGAAAACAAGGCAGGAATCCTGAGGTTTTGTTATGGGGACGCCAAGAAAAAGAACTCAGCGCAGGGCAAGCCCAGTTCCGCGCATGCCTGAAAAGCCGGAATTCCTAATGAGAATAGGCAAAACGCAAATTTATGTAATGGGCGGAAAATATGTCAACCAAGCAGGCCAGTCGATAATTTTAACTACTGCCGAACAGGAAATGGTGACTGCGGCAATGCGGAAAAGGGGAGGGGCGCTGTAAGTGAAGAAAACCTCTAACCTCAGGCCTGCCACGCGCGCAGTGCACGAAATCCGCATGGATGCCATAGAGCAAAGCCCTGCAATGCCGCCGATATACCAAACAAGCACCTTTGAATTCCCTCGCGCGGAATCCTTGGGCGAAAAGATTTCAGGCGGCCCAGACAACGAAGTTTATGTTTACACGCGCGGCAGCAATCCCACGCAAAGGACGCTGGAAAAAACTGTTGCGGCAATAGAAGGTTCGGAGGACGCGATCTGCACCTGCTCCGGAATGGCAGCCATCACCCTTATCGCGATGACTTTCCTTAAAGGCGGTGACCATGCGATTGTAAGCAATGTCACTTACGGCGACACCCACAACCTTTTCGAAAGCATCATGCCGAAATTCGGCGTCGAAACGACTTTTGTCGACACAACCGATGCCCAGAACATAAAAAAAGCGCTCAGGCCGAACACAAAAATTGTTTTTTTCGAAACGCCGTCGAATCCGCTTCTCAGGCTAACCGATATAAAGGCCGCGGCTGCCCTCACAAAACCGAAGGGAATCAGGCTTGTCGTTGATAATTCATTAATGAGCCCTGTGTTCCAGCAACCGATAAGGGAGGGAGCGGACATTTCAGTGCACAGCCTTACAAAATACCTTAACGGGCACAGCGATGTTGTGGGCGGAATAGTGCTTTGCAATAAAAAGGACAGGCTTTCGCTCAGGTCGGTTCTTTTCACCACCGGGCCTGTGCTCGACCCGCACGCTGCATGGCTTGTCCTGCGGGGCATCAAGACCTTGGAGGTCAGGATGAAAAAGCACGAGGAAAACGCCCTGAAAATAGTAAAATTCCTTTTATCGCATCCCAAAGTTGCAAAATTATACCATCCTGCCGTGCCAGGGCATCCTGATGCCGCGCTTGCAAAAAGGCAGATGTCAGGAATGCCTGCACTCCTGAGTTTTGAAGTGAAAGGCGGATATAAGGCAGCACTGGCTTTCATCAACAAACTGGAATTGTTCAAGCGCGCTGTCTCACTGGGCGGCGTGGAAAGCCTTGCAGAGCACCCGGCAAGCATGACACACGCGGTTATTCCCAAAGCGCAGAGGGAAGCCGTGGGAATAACCGACAGCATGGTAAGGCTTTCGATAGGCATAGAGGATGCCGAGGATTTGATTGAAGATTTGAGGCAGGCTTTGGAGTGATGGGGTGCCGATGGAAAAATGCCCGAAATGCGGAAGCAAAGAAATAGAAAGAGGCATGCTTTTGACAGGCAAGCCTGACCTTTTCAAGGCGGACCGGCAGGAATTGCTTAATTCAGGCCACGAGTTCAGGCCTTTTGCATGCCTTAAATGCGGATACATTGAATTGTGGCTTTTGAAACCCGAAGAGCTGAAGAAAGAACTGGGAAAATAATTTACCCGAACGCCAGCCTCTCTTTTTCTTTCCTTGCCATTTTCTTGATTTCAAATTCGCGGCGCATCGCGGCGGGTTTGCCTGTGAATTCCTCAGAATAAACAAGCCTCACTGGTTTTTTCGCCCTGGTGTACTTTGCGCCTTTGCCTGAATTGTGCGCTTTTATCCTTTTCTGCAGGTTATCTGTCCAGCCGCAGTAAAGAGAGCCGTCGCGGCATTCGGCAAGGTAAACGTGGAATGCTTGGGCTTCCGGCTTTTTTCCCGCAAGAGTGA
Organism: Candidatus Iainarchaeum sp.; assembly: GCA_043809265.1. Classification (GTDB taxonomy): domain Archaea; phylum Iainarchaeota; class Iainarchaeia; order Iainarchaeales; family DTGL01; genus JAPLVS01. The sequence goes on along the minus strand of JAZDDY010000130.1, from coordinate 1,313 downwards.
AAAAGCTCCTTTTCTGCCCTGCCCAGTCCAGCTCGGTTTCTCCAATGCTTTTTCCTTTCAGGATTTTGGGGTCTGAGCCGATTAGCTCCAGTTTCTCTTTTTCAATCCAATCAAGGGCCCGCCCGAGAGAAAAGGTTTTCTCCAAAGGATGGCAGTATTTGTCGGCAAGATAAATGCGTTCAATCTCGTTTGGTTTCCTGCCAAAGAACATTTTTTCGGCAAGTTCAAGTTTTTTCATTAAATCCTTGCCTGCTTTTTTTGAGAGCGCTTTTTGCCTCCTGCTTTTTTTGTCCCTTCCTGTTTTGTTATATAAGCCCAAAAGGATTATTCCGCCCGGCCTCAGGAAAGAGCACGCGATACTGAATGCTTTTCTCGGGGCGTTTGTGTGGTGCGCAACCCCGACCAATAAAACCAAATCGAATTTTTCGTGAAGTTTTTTTGGCAATTCAAAAAGGTCTGATTCGATGAATTTTATTCCCTTCAATTTGTGCTTTTTTGCAAGCGCTTCCGCCCTTTCAAGTGAGGCACTGCAGAAATCAACGCCTGTGACACGCGCGCCGTGGAATGCGAGCGAGCACCCGATTTCGCCTGTCCCGCACCCGATTTCGAGAACGGATTTGCCATTAAAATCTTTGGCCTTGAAGCCTGAGGCCTTGAGCACCTTGCCAGCGTGCTTTTGAATGCAGTAATTGCCCAAAAGCCCGATGGAAGGGTAAGGGAAAAAGGAGTAAAAATCCCTGACTGTTTTGGAGCCAGAAGGCATGAAAAGATTAGGCGGGAAAGGTTAAAAAAACAAGCAAAGGCTGAAAACCTTTGAAAAGGATTAAATATTGGGAAAGAGTAATTGGTTAGGCGAGCTGATGGAAAATTCTGAAAGTAAAACAGACTGGGTTTCCCTTTTTTTGTTTTTTGCAGCCTGGGCGCTGATTGCAGCCCTGGCTTTTTTCGATTTGGATTTTGGGCCGTTCGGCCAGTGGGGCGAGCTGTTTTATTTCGGATGCATAACCGCAATCGTTTTGTTTATTCTGGTTCGCCGCGGGTGCTTGAGATTCAAGCCAGCCTGCAGCGGCAAAGAGAAAAGCATCGATGAATCAGTGGATTTGTTGGTAGAGCAGGGCAGGCAAAAGGGGGCAATAACCAAAGAGAACGAGGCGCAATACAGGAGGGAGATCGAACTTGGCATGCGCTGGTCTCGGCAATTTCAGCGTTATGTTATTTTGATCTGCTTGGCTGCCTTGGCAATATTCGTTTTGGCGCTTTTTGTCATGCCAAATTTGATTGACGAATTTCTTTTGAGGAACGATATGAACCTG
>JAZDDY010000129.1:0-18363 GCA_043809265.1 Candidatus Iainarchaeum sp. | reverse complement strand
TTTCCTCGGCCTTGATTTTTTGCATGACGGCCTTCCAAGGCTTGAGCTTGAGGCGGAATTCTCGCCTGCGCCTGAAGAGCCTGAGGGCGGGATTGCGGTTTCGGATTTCGGAAGCGAATTGAAAGAAATCCTTTCAGACCTTAACGTCTGCTCGAGGCACTGGGTTGTAAGGCAGTACGACCACGAAGTGCAGGGCGCAAGCGTTGTAAAGCCATTGGCCGGAAAAGCCAACGACGGGCCGAGCGATGCTGCCGTGATAAAGCCACTCGCCGATTCCTGGAAAGGGCTTGTTGTTTCCAATGGGATAAATCCCTGCATCGGGGAAAATGATTCCTATTGGATGGCTGCAAACGCAATCGACGAGGCCGTGAGGAATGCTGTCGCAACAGGCGCTGACCCGAAAAAAATCGCATTGCTTGACAATTTCTGCTGGCCTGACCCGAAATTCCACCAGTTGAAAAATCCCGAAGGCAAAAAACACCTGGGAAAACTTGTGAGGGCAGGCAGGGCGTGCTTTGATTTTTCCACTGCATTCGGCATGCCTTTCATTTCGGGAAAGGATTCCCTTGCGGGAGACAGGGATGTCGGGGGAAAAAGATATTCGATAAAGCCCACGCTTCTTATTTCTGCGCTCGGCATTGTAAATGACGTGAGGAAAGCGGTTTCAATGGATTCAAAGAGTGCAGGCGATTTGGTTTATGCCATTGGCATCACAAGGGCCGAACTGCATGGCTCTGTTTTCCTGCAGAAACACGGCTCGCGGAAAGGAATCACGCCAAAGGTGGATGCGGAAAAGGCGCTCGCGCTTTACAAGGCGTTCCACGAGGCAATCCTTGAAGGGGTGGTGGAAAGCGCGCACGACTGCTCGCAGGGCGGCCTTGCAGTCGCGCTCGCGGAAAGCGCTTTCGCAGGCGGCCTTGGGATGAAGGTTAGCCTTGAAAAGCTGCCGTGCGAAGGCGCATTGAATGATGCGCAGGCATTGTTCTCGGAAAGCGCTTCAAGGATTATTGCGACTGTAAAGCCTGAAAACAGGGAAAAATTCGAGGCAATCCTTTCAGGAAAAGAATCCGGATGCATAGGGGAAACCGCTTCCGGGCCTTTTTTGGAAATAACCGGCTTTAATGGCGGCAGGATTTTGAAGGAAAACATTTTCGATTTGAAAAAGGAGTGGCAACGCACATTAGACTGGTGAAAAAATGAAAATCATGGCATTGGTTCTTACCGGGGAAGGCATCAACTGCGATTATGAGACAGCGCTTGCCTTCGAAAAAGCCGGCGCCCAGGCGAAAAGAATGCACATCAACGACCTCATTGAAAGCCCCAAACAGCTCGAGGCATTCCATGTCCTTGCGATTCCGGGGGGGTTTTCTTTCGGCGACGATTTGGGGGCAGGGAAGGCGTTTGCAAATAAAATCGTTCATGCCGCCGGAAGGCAGGGAAAACTTTTTGATTCGCTTGTGGAATTTATCAAGGAAGGCAAGCCCGTAATCGGCATATGCAACGGCTTCCAGATACTTGTGAAAAGCGGCCTCCTGCCGGCCGTCGGGGGAAAATACGGCGAACAGCAGGCCTCGATTTTCTACAACGATTCAGGCAGGTTCGAGAACAGGTGGGTGAAACTTAAAGCGCCGGAATCGAACAGCATTTTCCTCAGGGGGATAGGCTCGCTTGAAGTGCCGTGCAGGCACGGCGAAGGAAAATTCATTGCGGACAGCGATATGCTCTCGGCTTTGTGGGAGAAAAGGCTTGTCGCACTCCAGTATTGCGGCGGAGACGGAAAGCCCACAATGGATTTCCCTGAAAACCCCAACGGTTCAATGAATGCGATTGCAGGAATATGCAACGAGAAAGGCAACGTGCTCGGCCTGATGCCGCATCCCGAAGCCTTCCTTTTTGCAACCAACCACCCGCAATGGACGCGCCAAAAACCGCAGGAATTGAACGGACAGGGTTTAAAGGTTTTCGAAAATGCAGTTAAGTACGCGAGGGAAAATTTCAGGTGAAAAAGGAAGGGAAACAAAATGGATTATAAAAAGGCAGGCGTGGATGTTAAGCTCGGCGACAGGTGCTCGGCAATCGCATACAACGAATCCAAAAAGACCTTCAGGAACAGGAAAGGAAAAATCGGGCAGGCCATCCTTTGCGATGGCGGGTTTTCCGGCCCGATATTTTTCCAGGAACTCAAAAACGCGATTGTTGTGAAAAATTGCGACGGCGTCGGCAGCAAGGCTGTCGCCGCATGGAAAATGAAAAAATACGATTCCCTTGCCTTTGACCTGATTGCAATGGTTGCAGACGACTGTGCGGCGCTGGGCGGCGAGCCGATTGCAGCCACGAACACAATCGATATAGGGAAAGTGGATGAAAATGTCATTTCAGGCTTAATGAAAGGAATTCCGAAGGCCTGCGAGCGCGCAGGGATTTCAATGGTCGGCGGGGAAATCGCGGAAATGCCTGACCAGGTGAAAGGCTTTGCATGGAATGCCGACCTTATCGGCGTGCTTGAAAAAAAGAAAATAGTCGACGGCTCGCGCATCAGGAAAGGCGATTCGATTGTGGCATTCAAAAGCAACGGCATCCGCTCGAACGGCCTTACCCTTGCGAGAAGGATTCTCGAAAAAAATTACGGGGAAAAATGGCACCTGAAAAAATTTAAAGGTCAAAGGTGGGGCGATATCCTGCTCAAGCCCTCGATTATTGTCAGTCCCGCGATTGTGGAAATGGTCGGCGTTTACGGCGAGAAAGGGAAGTGCGAGGCGCACGGCTTTGCGCACATCACAGGCGGCGGCATTTTCGGCAATTTCGAGCGCATAATGAAAAACCCGCGCCTTTCGGCTGTTTTCGAGGATTTGTGGGAACCGAATCCGGAATTCCTTGAAATGGTCCGCCTGGGCAATGTGCCGAAACAGGACGCCTTCAGGTCCTGGAACATGGGCAACTGCTTTTTGGTTGTAACCCCGGAACCGAACAAGGCGATTGAAATCGCGGAAAAGCACGGCATCAGGGCGAAAGAAGCAGGCAGGATAGTGGGTTAAGTGGATTTAACAGAATTCGTTTCAATATCAAAGTAGCCCTGCTTCCATTTCCCGTTTTCTTTTATGAATATCCTGCCGTTTTTTATGCCGACCAGGCCGTCGGCGACCAATTCGAGGGCTTTCAGGAATGCAGGGTCGTCGCCTTCGCGCTTCAATTTTTCCTGCAGGGAATCAGCATAAGCCTGCAAGCCTGCCTTGTTGTCCTGCAGTTCTTTCACTTTTGCGGTGTCGACAGGCACCGGCTTCGAGAGCACAAGCACTGGGCCGCAGTCCACTTCCCCTGTGACAAAATGGACTGTCGAGCGCAGTTCCGCCCGGCCCGCGGTGAGGGCGTCGATTACCGCGTTCTTTCCAGTAAAAGCCGGTTTTCCTTCCGCAATAATCGTTAGGTTGGAGGGATGGACGTTGAGCATGCGGAACACGAATTCCGAAAGCAAAGGCTCGCCCACAATGCGCATGAAACCGCTCAGCATCAAAAAGTCCGCACCCATCTCCTTCAGTTCTTGCAGTGCGCGCTCGAAATATTTTCTCTTTGCGTCCTGGTTTTTCGGGTCAAGGGCATGAATGATGAAAAACTTGTCCCTGTCCACTATGGCTATTTCCAGGCCGTGGTTTTTGAGCGAGTGCGCGCCGTGCGACATCGAATTGTCCGAAAAGGCACCCACAAACTTTATTTTTTGCTTGAGTTCGGGCCTTTTCTTCATTTCCTCAAGAATAAAATTTGCGGAGCCCGCATTCCCTGAAAACAGCACCGCCAGCTTCAAAGGCCTGTTTTTCGGCTCGAACAACGGTTTTGGCGAAAACAACCCGAACATCTGGAAGCCCCTCAAATTAACAAGGCTCGCAAACAATTAAAATACCATAATTCCTTTTTTATTCCAGGGGCTTTTTTTGTGGGTTCGGTCAAGGAACTTGTGCTTGAAAGCGGTCCGGCTGACGCTGTGCTCGGCACAGGCAAATTCGTTTTCTCGAACGATTTTTCAGTCTTCGATTGGGGCAAAATGCCTGACACAATCCTGCTCAAAGGCAGGGCGCTCTGCATGATGGCGGCATTCAATTTCGAGCTCATGGAAAAAATCGGGGTTCAGACCCATTATCTCGGCCTTATCGAGGACGGCGTTGTGAAAAAGTTCAACGATGTTTCAGAGCCGGCAGGGGAAATGAAGGTCATGGTGACAAGGAAGCCTGAACTGGAATTCAAAAAAGGCAAGTATGATTACGCGCTTTTCCGGAAAAAGGCAGGGGAAAATTTCCTGGTGCCGCTGGAAATAATCTTCCGCAATTCCGTGCCGGTCGGCAGCTCTGCCAGAAAAAGGTTTTTGCCATCAAAGGCCGGGCTGAAGGGAAAAAAATGGCCCGAGAAAAACGTGAGGCTGAAAAAGCCGATAATCGATTTTTCCACAAAGCTCGAGGCAAAGGACCGCTACCTTTCAGAAAAGGAGGCTTTAGAAATATCGTGCCTTTCAAAGGAAAAATTCTCTGAACTGAAGGAAATCGCGCTAAAAGTGAACAGGATAATCACCGAACAGGCCGAAAGGCAGGGATTGGAGCACGAGGACGGCAAAATCGAAATGTTCTGTTTCCGCGGCGAACTTTTTGTTGCTGATGTCGCAGGCACTTTCGATGAAAACAGGTTTTCTTTTGCAGGGAAGGAAATAAGCAAGGAAGTCATAAGGCAGCATTACAAGAAAAGCCAGCCTGGCTGGGCCGATGCGGTTGAAAAAGCCAAGGCAAAGGCAGAGAAAAAAAAGGACAGGGACTGGAAAAAATATTGTAAGGTTGAACCGAAAAGCCTGCCGCCTGCCCTGCTTGAGCTTGTCAGCGAAATGTACTGCGCCGGCGCAAACAGGTACTGCGGGAAAGAAATATTCAGGGCGCGCGGCCTTGGCGAGGCATTGGAAAAATTGTATTCCTGGAGGGAATGAAATGGAAAGCGCGGTTGTCATATTTTTGGGTTCCGACAAGGACAGGGGCATTGCCGAGGAAATGATTGCGTTCTGGAAAAGGAACGGTTTTGGAATTAATTTCGAGGTGAGGGCTGTTTCCGCGCACAAGGCGGCGGAAAGCGTGCTTGGCGCCGTGAGAGAATACGAAAAGAAATTCAAGAGCCTTGTTTTCATCGCGGCTGCGGGAAGGAGCAACGCATTGGGCCCGCTTATTTCGGGGCATTCGAAATTTCCGGTAATAAATTGCCCTGTGCTTTGTGAAAAATTCGATTTCATGGACCTGCTTTCCTCGCTGCGCATGCCGAGCAATGTTCCCTGCGCGACAGTCCTTGAGCCTGAGAATGCGGCACTGCACGCCGTAAAAATCCTTGCAATCTGCGATGCAAAACTTGCCGCGAAGGCGGCGCAATATATGGCTGCGATCGGGAAAGAAATAGCTGAAAAGGACGGCGCAATCAAAAAAGAGTTCGGAAAAAAATGACTGCATGCATTCTTGACGGGAAAAAACTTGCCTTGGAGCTTGAAGAATCGCTGAAGCCGAGGATTGCGGCCCTGCTGAAAAAAAAGGTTAAGCCCTGCCTTGCGGTGATAATGGCCGGAGAAAACGATGCGTCCTGGGTTTATGTCGCAAGGAAGGAAGAGGCCTGCAAAAGGCTCGGCATCGCCTCAAAAAGGATTGAATTGCCCGAAAGCGTTACTGAAGGGAGAATACTAAAAGAAATAAAAAAACTCAACAATGACAAAAAAGTGCACGGCATCCTTGTGCAGCTGCCTTTGCCTGCCGGAATCGACAAGGCGAAGGCGATCGAGGCGATTGCGCCTGAAAAAGACGTTGACGGCTTCACCCCGCACAACCTCGGCCTGCTCGCACTTGGAACCGAAAGGCTTGCGCCCTGCACGCCGAAAGGCGTCCTCAAATTCATGGAATCGGCAGGAAAAAAATTTGAGGGAACGAAGATGTGCGTTGTAGGCCACGGCCTTGCCGCCGGTCTGCCGCTGGCTGTGATGCTGGTGAACAGGGGCTGCACTGTTTCGGTCTGCGACAAATTCACGCAAAATCTTGGAAAAGAAACTTCGCAGGCCGACATTTTGATTAGTTGCGCCGGCGTCCCGGGCCTTATAAAAAAGGAAATGGTTAAGTGGGGCGCGGTTGTGATCGATGTCGGCACAACGCTGGTTGAAGGGAAATTGAAGGGCGATGTGGATTTTGCGGCAGTTAAAGAAAAAGCCTCTTTCATCACGCCGGTTCCGGGCGGCGTCGGCCCGATGACCGTCGCCTGCCTGATGGAAAACACGGTGATTGCCGCGGAAGGCATTGCATTTGGAAGTGGCGTAAAGAAATGATGGCCATGGAAAACACAGTGATTGAGGCAGAGGTCATTGCGCTTGCAAGGGGTGGGAAGAAATGAAGGTAAAATGCGCGCTTATTTCGGTTTCCGATAAGAAAGGGCTTGTGGAGTTCGCGAAAGGCCTGAAAAAGCTCGGCATCGAGATAATCGCCTCAGAGGGGACATTCAATGCGCTTGCGGATGCCGGCGTCGGCTCTGTCAGATTATCTGTTTATGCCAAGGCGCCTGAAATGCTCGGGGGAAGAGTGAAAACCCTGCACCCAAAAATCCATGCCGGCATTCTTGCCGACCGGGAAAACAGGGGGCACATGAGCGAGCTGAAAAAATACAAAATCAAGCCGATCGATTTGGTTGTCGTGAACCTTTACCCGTTTCGCGCTGTTCTTGAAAAAAACCGCCCTGAAAAAGAGCTTGTGGAAAACATAGACATCGGCGGGGTGGCACTTCTCAGGGCGGCGGCAAAGAATTTTTCCTCGGTTGCAGTTGTCTGCGACCCTAATGATTATGTAGAAGTTATCGGGGAGCTGCAGGGAAAAAAAGGCTTGCTTTCCGAGGCAACAAGGAAAAAGCTTGCGGCAAAAGTTTTCTGCGAAACCGCCGCATATGATTCTGTCATTGCCCGCTATTTTGCCCCGCTTTCGGGCATGCCTGAAAAGCTTTCGCTTGCTTTCGAGAAGGTGCAGGGCTGCAGGTACGGCGAGAACCCTCACCAGAATGCCGCGGTTTACAGGAGCGCTTTCCCTGAAAAGAATTCACTGCTTGACCTCAGGCAATTGAACGGCAAGGAGCTTTCCTTCAACAACTTCCTTGACCTCAACGCGGCGGTCGCGATTGCAAGGGAATTCAAGGCGCCATGCGCGGCCATAGTCAAGCACGGCAATCCCTGCGGGGTGGCTGTTGCAGAAAGCATTGAGGGGGCATTTTCGCGCGCGCTGGAGTGCGACGAAAAAAGCGCTTTCGGCTCGATCATCGCATTGAACAGGGAATGCGATGCAGGCACCGCGAAAAGGATTTCGGCTTTTTTCAACGAGGCTGTGGTGGCGCCTTCGTTTGAAGGCGAAGCATTGCGGCTGCTGAAAAAAAAGGAAAACTTGAGGGTGCTGGGGCTGCAGTTCACAAACCCAGCGGGAGGCGTTGATTTCAGGCGCATCGAAGGCGGCCTGCTTCTCCAGGAATCCGACAACATTCTTGCCGCAGAGGAAGGCAGGGAGGTCGTTTCAAAAAGAAGGCCTTCTGAAGGCGAGAATGCAGACCTCGAGTTTGCCTGGCGCATCGCAAAGCATGTCAAAAGCAACGCGATTGTGCTGGCAAAGGGCGGGGCGGCAATAGGGATCGGCGCAGGCCAGATGAACAGGGTGAATTCTGTTAAGATAGCGCTTGAAAATGCAGGGCAGAGGAGCGAGGGCTCGGCTCTTGCAAGCGATGCCTTTTTCCCGTTCAGGGACAACATCGATGTTGCCGCCGACAAGGGCGTCAAGGCATTCATTGCGCCGGGCGGCAGCATACGCGACAGCGAAGTCATAAAGGCGGCGGATCAAAGGGATGTATCGCTTGTTTTCACAAAGGCAAGGCACTTCAGGCACTAGGTGAAAAAATGGGCATCGGCGGAAAAATCAAGGAATTTGTGACAGGCGAAAAAGAGGGCGCCGAAAATTCGGCGGCTTCCGATGTGAAATATCCTGATGATGCCTGCGCTTTGTGCGGGAAAAACAACTGCGAGAAAAAATGGGCCGGGCAGTACTGGCACAAGAAATGCATGCGCCAGATGAGGAAAACAGCAAAGGGAATGATTTGATCTTTCTTTTGTTTGATTAGCTGTTTTATTTCCTTGCCGCCTTTATCTGCACAAAGTGCTTTGTGCTTTTTGCGGCGCTGTAGCAGACCGCGGCGCCGAGGCTGCAGTACGCGAGGCCCTTGAATAAATAGTCTATTTTCCCAGGGCTTTTTGTGGTCAGCTTGAGGAGCCTGCCGGCAACCCATCTTTTCGGCGTGGAATAGTTTTCCTGTATGTACTGCATTACCTGCCAGTAAGAGTCGTTGAACCTGCGCATGCTCCAGTCCTGGATGACTTTTATGGGAATGTATTTCCCGTGAATCGAGGTCCTGCCTTTCTTTATTGCCTTCAGTATGCTGTCCACGTCGTTTTCTGCGCTTATTTCGGTGACGCCGTAGCCGACCATTTCGATGCAGTGCGCGTCGCTGCCTGCGACAGTGTTAAGCGAATATTTTTTTGCGAAGATTTTCGCGTTCTTGTTCGAGAGGCGGTCGAGGTTTATGGAATTGAACACCTCTATGGCATCGCACTTCCTTGCCTTCTGCCTCAATCCCTTGTTTGCGAGGTCGAAAGGATGCGGGGCGATTGCAATGCCGCCCTGCGCCCTGATAAGGTTGATGGTTTCCTCTGCGGAATGCCCTGGCTTTATCCTTTCTGAAAGCCCCAATCCGAGGACATGCCTGTCCATGTCTGTCTGGATTTCCTCGCCCTTTATGACTGTCACGCCGATTTTTTTCCCGATTTTTTCGGCTTCAATTCCGCCCCTGAATTCGTTGTGGTCTGTTATTGCAATCGCGCCAAGCCCGAGGATCTTGGCCTGCTTCACAAGCTCGGCAGGCGAATTCAGGCCTTCCACCGAGATTTTTGTCCCGTAAGAATAAAACGAATGGGAATGCAGTTCGGCTTTCATCAGAACACCCGGTTTTTCCAAAAACTAACGCTTTCCATGTTTAAATTCCTTAGCATTGGCAAAAAAGGCAAAAGAAAAAGCCTACTTATTGAATTGTTTTGCCCATTCCTTTAAAATTTTTTTGCATCCGAACGCAATGCGCGCGTTTTCCCAAGCCTGAAGCCCCAGGCTTTTTTTCCAAAAGAATGAAACTATCCAGCGCGCAGGCTGCCGCCCCCAAAACCGCGCCTTTCCCCTGCAATTTTTCCCTGAACACCTTGGTCCTTTTTTTCACCACAACATGCTTTTGCATTTCCTTTTCGGCTTCGCCCAAAAGCAATGGAATATTGGACAGCCCTCCGCCGATAACTATCGCTTCGGGGTCGAAGGCATTCGCCAAATTTGCCAGCCCGATCCCCAAAAAGCGTGCGGTTTCCTTTACTGCCCTTATTGCCGCCTTATTCCCGGCCTTTGCCTTTTTTGCAACCTCTTCCGCGTTTTTTGCATTTAACCCGAGCGCGTTTGCCCTTTCCACGAGGGCAGCGCCGCAGGCCATCGCCTCAAAACAGCCCGAATTCCCGCACGCGCACTTCCGGCCTGAATCGGCTGCAATTATCGTGTGCCCGGATTCCGAGGCAATCCCCTTCCCCTTCAGGAGCCGCCCGTTGATTATTATGCCTGAGCCGATGCCTGTGCCGATTGTAAGCGCAACGACATTTTTGAATTTTCCCCCGAAGCCGAAAAAATATTCGCCCAATGCGAACATGTTCACATCGTTTTCGAGCGCAATCCTGCAGCCGAACCTTTTTTCCAGGAACGCCTTAACCTTTGTGCCCCTTATTGCAGGCATGTTCGGCGAACTGATCACAATTCCTTTCTCTGAATCCACAAATCCCGCAAATCCCACGCCGATGCCCTTGATTTTCTCTTTGCCTTTGACCCTGCTTATCGCATTTGCAAGTGCGGCAAGGATTTCCCTTCTTGTTTTTGGGGTGCTGGTTTTGCATTCACTTAAAATCCGGCCGTTGCAGTCCGCCAAAGCCGCAAAAATTTTTGTGCCGCCGATGTCGACGCCGACCGCTTTCACAGAATTCATTTTTTCAGTTCCTTCTTGAGCCTTTCGATGTTTTCGACTTTCAAAGGGTCCGAGCGGTTCTGGAAAGCGAGATAATAAGAGGCGAAATCGCCTGCCATAATGAAATAGAACAGTTTTTCCATCGCGGTATTGCCCTTTGCCCAAACTTCAATGAAACGGCTTTTTTTGCAGATGATTTTTTTGGTGAATTCCATTCTCCTGCGCTCCCTTTCCGTTTCCCCCCTTTCCCTGAAAAGCACAAAAGCAAGATTTTTCTCCAAGGGCTTAAAGCCCACGATTTCATTGTGGTTTAATTCGGGCAAAAAATTCCAGTGCGAGAAAACCTTGCTGTTTTCCGCGAGCTGGGCGTGGAAGCGGAGGGCGGCAGAACCGAATTTTCGCGTAGAATAAACCACCGGGCTTTTGCCTTTAAGGAAAGAAGCGATTTTCCTTCCGTCTTCTTCGGCCCAGCCGATGCTGCTCCCGAGGAACACGGCTGTTTTTTCAATCTCGGCCCCGGCGCAGGCAATTCCTGTTTTTTCAAGCACCGCCATCACAGGCACAAAGGTCATGCCTAACTGTGTCCTTGGCGCAAAGCCCGAAGGAATGGAAATGCAGTTTTCGCATTCTTCGGAGAGAATGCCGCCCGAAGAAATGCAGGCAATGCCCATTTTCCTTTTTTTGGCCTCGCGGAAAGCCGAAAGCGTTTCCTCTGTGTTGCCGGAATATGAAACGATTACCGCAAGCCAGCCCTTGTCCGCAAATTTTGGCAAAGAATAATCCTGGGAAATAAAAATGGGCACAGGAGATTTTTCTTCAAGCAGGCCTTTTGCGATCAAGCCGCCTATCCCGCTGCCGCCCATGCCGCAGATTACCACGCCGCGGAATTTTTTGCCTTTCAGGCGCGCAGGCGGTTTCCATGAATAGCCGATTTCGACAGCCTTCCAGAACTGTTCTGGGAAAGAGCGCACGATTTCAAGGATTTCTTCCTTTTTTTTGTCCATTCCAGCACCCAAAATACTACGCCTTCTTTTCATTTAACCTTTTGCCTATGCCTTTTTCCAGCAATTCCATTATCTCTTTGCCTGAAGCCCTTCCTTTCAATTCCTTCATTGCATCGCCCATCAAGGCGTTCATTGCAAGCTTTCCCTTTTCGTGAACGAGCTTTTCGTTTCCGTCAAGGATTTTTTCGATTATTTTTTCCGCTTCGCCTGCACCGGCCTTTTTCCCGGCAATCCCTTCGATCGCCTTTTCAACCGGAATGCCTTTTGCGGTTTCCCTTGCCGCATCAAGCAAAACATCTTTCGAAATTTTCCCTTTCTTTTCAGCATTGAGAAGCGCCTCGATTTTTTCATTTGCAATCGCTTCAACTTCAACGCCTTCCCTTTCAATGGTTTTCAGGCCCTCGAGCAAAAATGCAGCCGCAGTGGTCGCATTGAAGCCTTTCGCAAGCAGGGATTCGAAAAAGCACGCCCAATTGCTGAGCTTCATTTCTTCGGCAAGTTTTGAGCTTAAGCCGTTTTTTTTGTACAATTCAAGCCTTTGCGCCACAGTGAGCGGAAGCGAGCGCTTCAGTTCTTCCAAGCGTTTTTTCTCGATTTCCACGGTTTTCAGGTCTGTTTCAGGATACATCCTTGCGGCGCCAGGCAAAGGCCTCAGGTAAGAGGAAGTGCCGCCTTCTAGCGTGTTTCTTGTCTCTTCCGGCACTCCGCGAAGCGCCATAGAGCACCTTTCCCTTACAGTATCAAAAGCCTTCCCTGATTTTTCAGGCAATTCAACCACAACCAAAAAAGCGTCATTCCCGCCGCAGCCCAATTTTTTGGCAACATTCCCTTTCTCTTCCTCTGACACGCCGTATTTCGGGAGTTCATCGCTGTGCAGCAAGCCCTTTATGCCGTGCCGTGCGTTCAGATAATCCTTTATTTCTGTGCCGAAGCGCCTGTCAGGCTGCAATTCCTTCCCAACCAGCCCTGAAAAGCCTTTCAGTTTTATTGCAAAAGCCTTTTTCCCTGCCTTCAGGTCCGAGGCGACAAACTTGCATTGTGTGCCGGAGAAAATCTCAGAAACATCGATTTCTTTTTCCTGCAAATCCTTTTCCTTCACTCCGCGCTTTTCCAGTTCTTTTTTCAGTTCAATCAGCGCGGCCTGCCTGTGCACTTCAAATTCAACGACCTTCGCAATCATTTCCAGTTCCTGCACTCCCTTGATTTCAACCCTCGCACCGCCCTCGATGCTTATGTTGATGTCCTGCCTTATCGTTCCAAGCCCTCTCTTTGCCTTGCACGTTCTCCTGAGCAGTTCCCCGATTTTGAGCGCGCAGTCCTGCGCCTCCTCCGGCGATTTTATTTCGGGCGCAGTGGCGATTTCGACCAGCGGAATGCCCTGCCTGTCAAGCGAAAAAATAACCTTGTCCGCGGTTTTTTCCACAGGCCTGCATGCATCCTCTTCCAAAACAATTGTCTGGATGCCTATTTTTTTCTTCCCCAAATCCAGCGAGCCGTTTTCGGCCACAAGCATCGTGCGCTGGAATCCGGTTGTGTTCGAGCCGTCCACGACAATTTTCCTCATTGCAAAGAGTTCGTCGAAAACCCTTGCATTGCACATCAGTGAAATCTTGAGCGCTGTCTCGAGCGCCAGCTGGTCCGCGGGCTTCGGCGGCTCCTCGTCCGCTTCCACCAAACAGCAGCAGTCATTGAAGGAATTGTATTCGAAAAGCATTTGCCTGCCTGACTGCTCTGCCGCGGCCCTGTCTATTTCACCCATCTCGGAAGCGGAAGCCCTCAGCCTTCTCCTGAAAACAAAATCAGGCTTTCCTTCCCTCAAAAGCGAAGGGCACCTGCAGTACAGTTTTCCAGTATCAAGCTGCTGGTGCACTTCCAGGCCGCACTTGAGGCCCAAAGCGGAGTAATCCATTCTAATCCATCAAAAAATAGCGCGGAAAAGATTAAAATCTGGATTACTGCTTCAGCATCTCGATCAGCGACACGAATTTCTTTCCTTCTAGGGCGAGTTCCCTTGCCATCTGCCTCACAAACTTGTCAGGCGAGAAAACGCCTTTTTCACAGATTATTGCCTTCACAAGCTCGGGCTCTGTGATGTCGAAGGCCGGATTTCTCACAGTAAGCTTCGGCAGCCTTTCATCCCAGACCTCGTGCTGCGAGCGTTCTTCTATTTTTTCCTCTGCGCCGAAAAATGTGGCCGCATCAAAAGCGTGGGAACTGGTGGCAACATAGTGCGGCACATTGGCTTTTTTTGCAGCCAATGAAATCTGGGAAGTGCCAATCTTGTTCACTATCGCCCCATTGGCGATTATTGCATCCGCGCCCGAAATGAATGCGTCGCATTTCCCGATAAAGGAACGCGCAGCAGAATCGACAATCATTGTGCAGGGGATGCCTGCCTTTGCAAGTTTGCGCGCCGTAATCCTGCCCTGGTAGCGCGGCCTTGTCTCTGTGAGGAAAACCTGCTCGAGTTTTTTGTGCCTGTGCATTTCAAGCAGGATGCCTTCAACTGTGCTCGAATGGCAGTGTGTGAGTATGACAGGGCAGTGCCTTAATTTTTTTGCGCCGAGCTCTGCAATTTTATGCATGGATTTTTCCCTGTTTTCCTCGAATTCAGAGCACTCGCGCACAACCGCGCTTTTGAGCTCCTCTGCTGGGCGGTTTTTCATTGCTGTTTTCAGTATGAGCATAAGCGCGTTCCTTGTTTCCGGCTCTGTCGGCCTTGCTCTCGCAAGCAGCAACATTCCCCTTTTAAGTTCGCGTCTGAACTCCTCAGGCTTCTCGGCCCTGCTTTTTTCGGCAAGCCTTTTGATTGCAAGGATTGTGGCACGGCGCACCTGCGAAGCGCCCTGTATTTTGAGCGAACGGATGTCTTTCACTGTTTTCAGCAGTTCGTTGGATGGCATAAAAACCGGAAATATAACACAGCAGGGAAATTTAAGGTTTTGGCTTGGCTGTTCAGGTCGCCCACAGTTGTGTGGTCCTTCTGCGCTTGCCCATACCTGGGTTGTCAGTGAAGGTGATTTCCTCGACCCTGAAAACGTTCCAGGGCTTTTTCGGGTCCTTTTTTAGGCTTCCTGTCTTTTTTATCGTTGCGACGAGATAGGGATATTTTCTTGTTGCTTCCTCGATTTGTTTTTGGTTCGGCGAACCTTGGCCTCGCCTTAAAGGCAGGGACAGGAAAACAGATTCCATGATTGGCTGGCGGCTTGATAACCCTAAACCATGCCTTAATATTCTCTCGTCAACCACTTGAAATTTTCTTGAAGTTTTCGCCCCAATTTGGCTCACTGTCATTCCTCCCGCTCCCAAGAATACAGCGGCACCTTTGTAGGCCGGGTTTTGAATGGCAATGCCCCCTCCAATTCCAAGACAAAGGCAAATAGTCCCTGCGGCTTTGTATCCTTTTTCAATAAAAGCGTGTAATGCCTTCTGCTGGAGCGGTTCCATAATATAATCGGGTATTTCGTCGTGCTTCAGCGTGATTTCCTTTGTCCCGTAAACTTTTTCCCTTGCTTTCCTTAAAGCCCTCCGCGCTTTGAGCCTTGCGGTGTGGGTTCCGCCCCTGGATTTCAGGCCGATGCCGCCGCCGATTCCTGCGCGCCTGTCGAAGCGGGTTTTTGCAATCCTTGGTTTTCCCATATGAATCAGTATAATTAGCGATTAATCCGATATAATCTTTTCTGTTTCCTCAGCCTGTTCAGCAGATGCCTTGTTTGCCTGTTTCCGGTTATGTTGCAGTGCGGAAAAATCATTTTTTAATCCTTTTCAAGGCTTATCAGTAACGTTAGCCTTCTTGGTTTTTTCTGCCTTGCCGTGAGGCTTTGCGGGTTGAACCGAAAGGTTTTAAACGTTTTTAATGGGAGAATCTTTTATTACTTAATTTTTTAACTGAAAGGGGTGCATTCACCTTGGAGAGCATGGTTAGGAAGGCGATTAAAAGGGTTCAGTCCATGAAAGACGAGCCCTCTAAGGCAAGGGACGATTTTAAGGACGAACCATCCGTTAAAGAGCTTGTCAAGGAAGCGGTCAAGGACCCGAAAAAAAAGAAAACAAAAGGCCTTATTGAAAACGCCGAAGACCTCCAGAAAATGCTTGAGCTTTCAAAAACAAAAATAAGGGTTGTCGGGGTCGGAGGCGGCGGCTGCAATACAGTGCAGAGAATGCACGAAATCGGCATTACCGGAACAGAAACATTCGCTGTCAACACAGATGCGCAGGATTTGCTTAACACCGAGGCCGACAAAAGGATTTTGGTCGGAAGGGAAACAACCAGGGGATTGGGCTCGGGCTCTGACCCCAGCGTCGGGGAAGCGTCGGCGAAAGAAAGCGTCGAAGAGCTCACAGAACTTTTAGGCGACTCTGACTTATTGTTCATTACATGCGGGATGGGCGGTGGCACAGGAACCGGCGCCAGCCCGGTCATCGCGGAAATAGGCAAGGAAATGAAATGCTTAACCATCGCAATTGTCACGCTGCCTTTCACTGTTGAAGGAAAGCGCAGGACAGAGAACGCGCTTGAAGGCCTTGCAAAATTGAGGGAGCACGTCGACACAGTGATCGTGATACCGAACGATAAGATTCTGGAAATCGCGCCCGACCTCCCAGTGAATGCAGCATTCAAGGTCGCGGACGAAGTGCTCACAAACGCGGTGAAAGGAATCACAGAAATGGTCACAAAGCCAGGCCTGATTAACCTCGACTTCGCCGACCTGCGCACCATCCTGCGCAAGGGCGGGGCCGCAATGATCGGCCTCGGGGAAAGCCACAGCGAAGAGGCAAGCGACGCAAGGGCTCTCGAAGCAGTCGAGAATGCTCTCACTTCGCCTTTGCTTGATGTGGACATAAGCCATGCAAAGCGCGCCCTCGTGAACGTGGTAGGCGGCGCGGACATGACGCTGAGGGAAGCTGAAATGATTGTTGAAACTGTCAGCTCGAAAATCGACGCTGAAGCCCACATTATTTGGGGTGCAATGGTCGATTCGCAGATGCCAAAGAACAGGATTCAGGCGATGGTTGTGGTTGCAGGGGGAAAATTCCCGTACCTTGACGACCTTGAAAAAGGGCAGACAGAAAAGGGCATTGATTTGGGGATAAGGTTCACAGGGTAAAATTTGGCTGGTGGGAAAATGCTGGAATCATGGAAAAGGATTTTCACTGTAAGCAAAAAGCCTGACTGGGAAGAATACAAGCTGATGCTGAAGGTCACGGCACTCGGCATACTCCTTATCGGGGTGCTGGGCTTTGCGGTGCTTTTGGTTTTCAGCCTTACCAGCCTAGGCAGGCCTGCTTAAAGGCTGCAGTTAGGGAAGGAACTGAAATCCTTTGCTGCCGAGCCTCCGAAGCAGGCGCAATTGCTTTGGAAAGGAATAAAAACATTCAACATCCTAAATTATACAGTTATTAACCGCTGTTTATTGCGTGGTAAAAAATGATTTTTTCTGTAAGAACAACTGCCGGACAGGAAAGTCTGGTTGTGGACATGCTCCAGAGAAAACTGGAATCCGAGCCGCTGGCAATATATTCCCTCACGGTATTCCCTGACCTGAAAGGCTATGTGCTCATTGAAGGCGACACAGAGCTTTCGGTGAGAAGGGCGATAAGCGACATTCCGCACATCAAAGGCAAGGGCATTGTGGGCGGGAGCATAAAAGTCGAAGAACTGGCTCCGTTGCTGAAATCGAAGCCTTTGATGGAATCCATAAAGGAAGGCGAAAAGGTCAAGATTGTCACAGGACCGCTCAAAGGAGAAAAGGCGAGGGTCATGAGGGTCAACGAGGCCAAAGAAGAAGTGACAGTCGAACTGCTTGAGGCCGCGGTCAAAATGCCGCTCACAATAAAGGCGGAAAACATCAGGGTGCTCAAATAAGGAACAGGTGAACTCATGGCTACTGTAAGCGTTATGGTTGAAGGCGGAAAAGCGTCTGCCGGCGCACCGCTCGGCCCGGCATTGGGCCCGTTGGGAATAAATATCGGCGAAGTAATAAAGCAGATAAACGACAAGACAAAGGAATTTTCAGGCATGAAGGTGCCTGTGAAAGTGCTTGTCGATTCAGGCAAAAAAACATTCGAAGTTCAGGTAGGAAGCCCGCCTATGAGCGCGCTCATAAAGCAGGAGGCAAAAATCGAAAAGGCCTCAAAGGACTCGAAAAGGGAATTTACAGGGAACATTTCGATTGCGCAGGCGGTAAGCATTGCGAAAAAGAAGGCGTCAAGCCTTACCTCGTACAACCTCAAAAGCAATGTGAAAGAGGTTTTGGGCACCTGCAACGCAATGGGCGTCAAGGTCGAAGGAAAGCGCGGAAGCGAAGTAATCGCGGAAATCGACCAGGGAAAATACGACGCGCAGCTCAAGTGAGCGCATTTTTTTGAACGCTCAAGCAAATCGGAAAAAATGAAAGGCGTGTTCCGTGGAAGATTTGATAGCGTTTCTGATTGCCCTGATTATGCTTGGTTTCGGGGCCTTGTATTCTTACAAGGTTTTCAAGGGCCAAACCAAGCCGGCGCTCTCTACTTGGCTGATAATGTTTGTCGGAACCGCATTGAGCTTACTCACCTATTTGTCGGCTTCGAATTGGAATTTTGTCGGCGGCATACTGAACTTATTGGATGTCACGGTAACAATCATCATTATTGCCGCGACACTGCTCTGGTCCAAAAGCAAAATAAAGTTCAGGGCATTTGAAAAAGGGTATCTGGTTATTGCAGGGCTGATCGCTCTTTTTTGGTTATTGACAAAAAACCCTTTTGAGGCAAATCTGCTTGTCCAAGTATTGATTTTGGTCGGATATTTCCCAACCATTCAAAAACTGGTCACAGAGAAGCAAAATACAGAGTCTTTCTCGGCCTGGCTGATTGCATACTCGGCCGGGCTGTTGGCTTTATTCCCTGCGATAGTAAGCGGGGGCATCCTCCCACTCGTGTATGTCGGCAGGACTATTGTAATGCAGTCGGCAATTATCGGCCTGATGATTTACTACGGGAAGCCGTTCGGTTCAAGAAAAGCCAAAAAAAACTGAAAAAGGTTCGCCACCGGAAACCTATTTAAATGTTTCCGATGGAGTTTCTAGTATAAAGCCGCAAAAAATTAACCTTTTTTGCACGAGGCTGAGAATTCAGCCTTGCACTACTGCTTGAAGCAGGAGGCTTTCGATGAAAAAAGAACAAGTGCTTTCTGCACTGGCAAAACTGGATGCAAACTCACCCAAGCGCAACTTCGCGCAGTCCGTGGAATTATTCATAACTTTCAAGGACATTGACCTGAAAAAGCCGGCCAACCTCTTTGATTTGAAAG
>JAZDDY010000128.1:0-19403 GCA_043809265.1 Candidatus Iainarchaeum sp. | reverse complement strand
AGCCGGCGTGGGTTGAATTTTGCGGCATAGCAAAGCAGGGAAGTGCCGAAAAATGCGATTCAATAGGGGATGAAGGCATAAAGTCCGCATGCGTCGAGGTGCTATCCTCCTGGGTCGGCCGGGAATCCGAACCGGCCTAGTTATTTATTTAATGTTAGTGCCCTAATATTCTGAATGTTGTGGTGATTGAATGGTCAAAAGCTATTTTGATTCCGCCTTCCTGAGGGAAGAATACATCCTGAACGATTTCAGCACCCATAAATTCAATGAAAACGAATTCCTGCTGACAACAGAGCACGGTTCGTGGGCAGCTCTCTCCAAAGAAGAATATGCCTTGCTCAGATCGCATAAACTCGGCGAGGACCCGAACCTTTTCGACAAATTGAAGGAAAAGGGCATAATCCTCACGGAAAGCAATGTGGAAAAGGTTGTCCGGGATTACAGGGAAAGGCACCATTTCCTTTTCTACGGGCCAACGCTCCACATAATCACCCCCACAATGCGCTGCAACATGCACTGCGCTTACTGCCATTCGAGCCCTGAAGCGGACAGCACCATCGGAAACGATATGGATCGCGATACTGCGAAAGCGGTTGTCGATTTTATTTTCAAAAGCCCTGCAAAAAACCTCGTGATAGAGTTCCAGGGCGGGGAATGCCTGCTTAATTTTTCCACAATGCAGTTCGTCTTCGATTATGCCGAAAAGAAAGCCAAAGCCACTGGAAAAAGACTCAAGTTTTCCCTTGTCACAAACCTCACGAAAATGGACGAAACCATCCTCAAAGAACTTGCGTCAAGGAAAATAATGGGCATTTCCACTTCCCTCGACGGCCCTAAAGAAGTGCACAACAAAAACAGGAAATATTTGGGCGGGACAGGCACTTATGACGATGTGGTTTACTGGATCAAGAGGATAAAAAGCGAATGGGAAAAAAACTTCAACCTGAGCGCACTGGGGACGATTACGCGATATTCGCTTCCGATGGGAAAAGAGATAGTGGACGAATATGTTTCCCTGGGCTTTGACAGCCTGTGGCTGAGGCCTTTGAACAACATAGGCTTTGCGGCAAAATCATGGCAAAAAATCGGCTACTCTTCGGATGCGTACAACAAGTTTTACAGGGAAACTCTGGATTACATCGTGAAAAAGAATTCCGGGGGCGTTCAAATAAGGGAGGCAATGGCCACAATTTTTGCGAAAAAAATCCTCCAGAAGCGCGACCCGATGATGGTTGACATAATGTCGCCGTGCGGTGCCGCCATAGGCCAGCTTTTGTACAAGTTCAACGGAGACATCCATTCCTGCGACGAGGGCAAAATCTTCGAGGAATTCAGGCTCGGCAACGTGAAAACCTCGGCGTATGGCGATATTTTCAACAACAAGACAGCGATTTCCCTCATAGACATTTCCTCAAAAAAGAGCTTTTTGTGCAACAAATGCGCCTGGAGCCCCTACTGCGGAATCTGCCCTGTCTACATTTTTTCGGCACAGGGCACGATTGTTTCCCAGGAAGCGAACGACGAAAGGTGCAAAATAATGGGCGAAACCATCCGGCTTGTTTTTGACAAATTGCTGCACTCCGGCGATTACAGGAAAGCATTTTTCAAATGGTGCGAAACAGACACGGTTTTTGTCTGAAACTATTCCCTCTGCAGGCGCGTTATGATATTAAATGATTTCTGCCTTACTTTCTTTGGATTGAAATGGTTCAAAAGAAGACCTCCCTCCTGTTAGGCTACGAGTGCAACAACAACTGCAGGTTCTGTTATTGCGGGGACAAGAGGCGCCTGCCCCCCATGCGGACCACCGAGGCAAAAAAACAGCTTGACCTTGCAAAAAAGCGCGGCTCAAAATTTGTGGATTTTTTGGGCGGCGAGCCCACAATAAGGAAAGACATTCTTGAATTGGTAATGCACGCGAAAAAGGCAGGCTATGAAACGATAAGCATCACCACAAACGGCAGGATGCTGTCCAAGCCGGCGTTTGCAAAGGCGCTGGTCGAGGCAGGGCTCAATTCCGCTGTCTTTTCAATCCACGGCCATAACGCAGAATTGCACGATTCCCTTACAAGGTGCAGCGGCTCCTTTGAACAGCTTGTAAAGGGGATGAAGAATTTCAGGAAGGAAAGCGAAGGCTACGTGTGCACCAATACCGTGATTGTGAAGCAGAACATTTTATTTCTCCCGGAAATAGCGGAAAAAGCCATTGCCCTTGGTGCAAACGGCCTCGAATTCATTTTTCCCCACCCGCGCGGAAACGCGCATGAAAATTTTGAAGAACTGGTGCCGAAGCTGGAGGAACTGATCGATGTTGTGCCAAAAACGATAGCTGCCGGAATGAAAAAAGGGATAAAGCATGTTTATTTTAGGTATGTCCCGTATTGCTATATGCTTGGCAACCTTATATATGTGAGCGAAAGGATGTCTAGGGGTTCCCTCGCAGAACAGCACATAGGCCCGGAATTCGAGGATTTGGAAGTCGAAAAAAACAGGGCGTTGCACGGCCGCGTAAAGGGCCGACAGTGCCGGGGCTGCAGATATTTTAATTCCTGTGAAGGAATATTTAAGGAGTATGCGGAGAAAAGAGGTTTTGAGGAATTAGTGCCTGTGCCGTGAGGTGGTGCTTTGAAGAAAGAAAAAATTAAAAATAACATAGTTCAAGAGAAGAATTTTGCGGCAAAAGCCCTCCCGTTTTTCGTGGTCCTTTTTTGCCTGCTTGCCGCGCTATATATTTATCTGGCATTTAGCACACCGCCCCCGGAGCAGAATGCGGCGGCCGCAAATGGCGATTGCAGCATAGAATACGGCCAGTACGAATGCATCGGCGGCAAAATAGTGGTCCCTTTCTTTAATCCCAATGCCTTGGAAATTTCTTCGGTGAAAATAACGATTCCGACAAAAGGCGGAACGGACATAGTGGCTGTTAACCAACCGCTTCCTGCGGAAAAAACAGGCGCAATAACCGCAACAGCCTGCGCCGAAGTAGCCGAGGGGCGGCCTTTCAGGCTCGAATGGTGCTGCACGGAATGCTTCACTGCCGACATGAACAATCCTTCGCCGGATTTAAAAATAGGCAATTGATACGCTTTTGATCCTTATGAAACTAGCGGTCTGCGTTTTTGGCCTTCATTACATTCCTTTGAAACAAGATACTTGAAGTATTTTATGGCTGTATCCCTTTTCAGCCTGCACAGTTTCCTATCAAGCCGGTAATGCCCTTTTTCCTTTATGCATTCCCTTGCATAACAGCCGCCGGCGCAGCTCCATCTCAGAAAACACCCTTTGCAGATTTTTTCAGGGTTCAGCTCTTTTCTCCACTTGCCGACCTTTTCAAAATCCAGCACAATTTCCTTGCCGATTTTCCCGTAATAAAACCTCAGATCATCAAGCGTTATCAGGGAATTGCATGCGCTTATATTTCCGGATGGCGTGACCACAATCTGCGGCCACAGGACGCCACAGGGGATATGCTTTATCTCCCCCACCTGCAAAATGCTGGACTGCACCATAAGGTCGCGTCGGTCCGCTAGCTCAATCGCCTGCAAAAGCCTTTTTTGGAATTCGCCCATTTCGGGTTTTTCCACTCCGTGCTTCTCGCTACATGCTGTTTCTGATATCGGGGCAAGGAACAGAGTTGCAACGCCGAGCGTTGAAAAATACTCTACAATTTCATCCATCCTTTGGGTGGCTTCACTGTCCAAATAGCACTTTATTGAAACTTTTTTCCCTGCCCCGACCAGCGCCTTCAAGTTTTTTTCAACTATTTTTGATGAAGGCCCGCCGCTCCTGAGCGGCCTTAGCCTGTCCTGTATTTCCGGCAGACCGCAGCAGGAAACTGCCAGAGAATCCGCATTTTTTAGTATCCAATCAAGCGCTTTTTTTCCAAAAACGCCGTTCGAAATAAGGCTTACATTCACTTTTTTGAATTTTTTCCTTGAATAGCCCAGAATGGACTCCATCAGCCCCAATTCAAGGGTCGGTTCGCCCCTGCCGTGGAAAAAAATGTCGAATTCCTTTTTTCCCTCCGGGAACCGTTCACG
Source organism: Candidatus Iainarchaeum sp. (assembly GCA_043809265.1). Taxonomy (GTDB): domain Archaea; phylum Iainarchaeota; class Iainarchaeia; order Iainarchaeales; family DTGL01; genus JAPLVS01. The sequence goes on along the minus strand of JAZDDY010000128.1, from coordinate 15,363 downwards.
CACAAAATCTATCGCACTGAATGCCTTCGCCTTGTTGAGCATAATGCCGCTCTGCCTTACATTTCCTTTGTCCGCATAGCAGTAAAGGCATCCGAGGTTGCAGGTGGTGTTCAAAAGGAAAGTTATCCCTCCGTAGTTCGGCGGCCTGCAGCAGCCCTCGAGCAAGTCCATAGCCTGAAGTTCTTTGCACTTATCTGGCACTTTGCCCGATTCCGGCAAGTGTTCCCCTTTTTCAAGCAGGAACAGCCTGTTGCGTTTCGGGGCAAAAACCAGCCTTTTGCCCCCATATTTGAAGCTGAAAAACGGCCCGCCGGCTTTCTTTTCCACGGCTTCGCCCAAGATTATTTCACGCATACACTTATTGGGGGTTGAATGGATAAATTCTTTTCCATCAAAGAAGAGGCTGTTTTTATTCCGTTTCGTATGCGCCGCAGGACATATGCGATGCGTGCGACCCGTGAGAGGAATGAGACCCGTGCGAGGAATGCGATGCGTGTGATGCGTGCGATGCGTGCGATGCATGTGATGCATGCGACCCGTGTGACGCGTGCGATGCGTGGTGCGCGTGCTGTGCTGTGACTGTGCCGGCATTCCAGGTCACACTGTAAGAGTTGGAGTGCGCTGCCTGCACTTCAGGCATCATGTTAAGGATGGAAATAGAGCCAAGGAAGGCACCCAACGAAATCATTTTGTGCTTTGAAATGCCGCCTTTCTCTTCCACCAAAAAAGAGTGAAGGGCCCTCTTTATTTTTGAGGCACTCCTTTCCTTTTTCTGCATAATAGTAATAGGCTGCCTCCCTTTTTATTTTTTTGCTTTGGCGGAACCGCCCTTCCCGACCGACTGGAATTCGCCGCTGCCCGTAATGGTCAGGTAGGTTTTCCAGATCATCGGGCACTCTTCTTTCCTGCTGCAGCCCCTGCATTGTTTTGGAAAAGCCAATTCCGTCTTGTTTTTGGTGATGCCTTCTGCCATGCCCCAAAATTCGCTTTTGAGGACGCATAACGGGAAATGGAACAATTTCACTTCAAAGCCGTTTTCCCTTAAAGTGCCGGCGGCCTTTTCCACAAATTTTACGGAATCCAGGTATTTCACGAATACTTTTTTCCTGTTGATGAATGCGTTGCCGGTATATTTCAGGTTTATGAACACGACCCGTTCGATTTTCCCGAAGCGTTTAGAGATGAATTCGGCTGTTTCCCCAAGGCTCCTGTAATTGAAAGCTTCCACGAGAACCCTCAATTCCACGTTTATGCCATTTTCGGCAAGATTTTCTATGCCTTTTACTGTTTCCCTCCAGCTTCCCTTTTTTTGCGTGATGAGGTCGTGTATTTTTGGGTCGTGGCTGTAGAGGGGGATGCCGACCCGCAAATTTTCCGAGCCGAGTTTTTTGAATTTTTCAATAAAACTTTTTTTTGAAAACAGCCTTCCGTTCGAGACAATGAAAAGCAGTTCGTTCGGCCTTTTTTTCCAGGGCGTATCTGGCGATTTCAATGAAATCCTTCCGCAGGGTTGGCTCGCCGCCGGTCAGGCAAAGGGTTTCTCCTTCGGGGGCGCCATCAATGACGTTTTTTATTTCCTTTAAGAACGGGGTGCCGATGTTTTTTGTCTGGCGCAAATCAAAAATGCAGGAAATGCATTCGTTGTTGCAGGCAAAGGTCAAGGGCCATTCCATAAAAAACTGTTTGAGGCGAAGGGTTAAAGAAATATCTTTTCAGCGAAACCCAGGCAGGCAATTGCCTTAAACTGTTTTTTGCAGTGGCATTCTTGTTGCCGTGCAATAACCCTTGTAGCAAACACAGGCGTTCAGTTTGGATTGATCGCAGGTCAAGGCACAGTCGCCTTGGTATTGGTTATTCCTGCAGCCGCAGCAGGTAGCACTGCAGCCTTGGTCGATTTCGCAGGCCCTGTCCACGGAAGGCACCGGCTCTTCGGTTACTGCCAGGTCGTGAAACCGCGGCCCTTCCGTTTGAATGAGTTTCGGCAAGTAATAACCCGCGACAACCAGAACGGACACCGCATAAACAGCGATTACCAGGATAGCTTCTTTGTCCAGCTTCATTTAAACCGATATTAGTGGGGATTAAGAGTTTTTATTTTTATCACAGGAAGCATTTTGTATGTCTTGCATTGTGCAGGTCAACAGGGAATGCAACCAGGCCTGCCTTTACTGCAGCTCATTTTATGCCGATGCCCCAAACGACAAAATGATTGAAAGGCAGATAATGGCCGAAAAGGACCAAATAGTGCTTTCAGGCGGCGAACCCTTGCTCAGAACAGACCTGCCAAAGCTTGTGAAACTTGCCTCAAAGCAGGGCGTGAATGAAATCGAACTGCAGTCCAATGGAACGCTTTTTTTTTACCCTGAAACAGCAAAAAAACTCGTTGATGCGGGAGTGACAATCTTCAATATCGCTTTGCCGTCGCACATTGAAAGCATCTGCGACCGCATAACAAGGGCAAAGGGCTTCTTCGGCAAAAGGGTACAGGGCATAAAAAACCTGCTTGCGGCAGGCGCGAATGTAAGGATAACGCTTGTAATCTGCAGCCTTAACAAGGACGGCCTGTCCGGCTATGCAAAATTCGTTGCAAAGAATTTTCCAGGCATAAAAATCCTTGAATTCAATACGGTCAAGATTGAAGGGCTGGCGAGGGAAAACCAGTGGCTTGTGCCGCCGCTTGGGAGTTTTGACAAAGGCCTTGCGAGCGCCTTAAAATACTGCAAAAGCAGGGGCATAACTGCCCTTGTAGACGGCGTTCCCCTATGCCACCTACAGGGCTTTGAGAAGTGTTCGGTGGACTTGCTTAAAATCAAAAAGGGCCGGGCCGAGAGGCTGCATGCCGCAAAGGAAAAAGGAAAGAAGTGCGGAAAGTGCTCCATCGGGAAAATATGCCTTGGCGTGAGAAAAGGCTATCTTGCATTGCACGGCGAAGGGCAATTGGCGCCTTCAGGCATTTCCCCAAAAGAATTTCTGGCCAAAGCCAAATGATTTTCCTGCAGAAGCCGTGCTTCATTTTTTGCCCTTAACCGGCTTGATTTCTTTGAATCCGAATAGTGCGGCATAATCGCGCCTTATGCCGTCGCATTCTTGCCTGTAAAGGCAGTGCCTGCATTTCCCGCATTTTGTTTTCTCAGATTTTATTTTTGAATCCAGGTTTGCCTCAAAATTCGGCCCCGAAACAATTGTCCTGAAAGAGCCGGCGCCTGCAAGCGCGTTTTTTTCATAGCCCGGCAAAAAGCAGGGCGGAATCGAAACCACGACGCCTTTGTCCAGGCCATAGCTTTCAATGATGTCCAGTGCTTCCTTCACATATGGCGCTGCCTCGCTCAGCCTCACGCCGATTTCCCCTGAGAATTTTTTTGCATTCCCCAAATAGCTCGGGAAAATTATGACAAACTGTGAGACGCCCAACCCCATGAGGAACGCCACGGTCTGGGGCAGGAAAACGTAGTTTTTCCTGTTGATGACAAAATTTGCCTCGACAGTCCTGCCAAGTGCCTTTATGTTTTTGATTCCCTTTACTGCTTTTTCAAAACTGCCCTTTGCCTGCGTCAGGCTGTCTTGGATGTCTGCGCGGTGCGCATGGATTGAAACCTTGAAATAGTTCGCCCCGGCGCCGACTATTTTTTCAGCGAATTTTTTGTTCGCAAGCATCATTCCGTTTGTCTGCATTCTCACGGTCCTGAAACCGCTTTTTTTTGCAAATTTCACCAAACCGATGATATCTTTCCTGATTGTTGGCTCCCCGCCAGTGAATCCCAGGATTTCGACTCCCAATCCTTTTGCTTTGATTATGTCTGCGGTTATCTCTTTTGAGGTCTTGTTGAATGCCCGCTTCTCGAAATCCAAAGAACAAAACTTGCAATTGCAGTTGCACGAGAATCCGGTCAGAATCTCATACAATGCAATGCCCTCACCCATCAAGACACTCAGCCTGTTTTTTCCAAAAACAATCCCAGCGCTTCAAAGAATGCGCCGATTTCCTCTTTTGTGTTGTAGAAATAAAGCGATGCCCTTGTAGTGCCTTCGCCTTTTTCAGGGTCGATGCCTATAAAGTAATGGAACGGGTTTGCGCAATGCGTTCCGGCCTGGATGCAGATAACGCTGCCTTTAAGTTCGGTATCCATGAATTCAGCCAGGTCTTTCGGGGAAACGCAGCTTTTCAATATAAAAGAAAAGGTTGCAAGCCTTTTTTCCGGATTTTTCGGGCCAATCAGTTCGATTCCATCGGTTTCGGCAGTTTTTTCAAGGAATATTTTTGAAAGTTCTTCATCCCTTTCCCTGATTTTTTCCATCCCGATTGATGCAAGGTATTCTATCGCACTCCCTGAGCCGATGATTCCGGCATAATCCTGCAGGCCGGCCTCGAACTTTTTTGGGGCTGGCAGGTATTCCGGCATAATCCTGCCCTTTGCATATTTCACATTCCTTACGGTGTCGCCTCCGACCATGAATTCGCCCAATCCCTCCAAAGCGCTGTTTTTCGCAAAGAGCACGCCCATTCCGCCAGGTCCGAGCATTTTGTGCATTGAAAAGCACGCAAAATCGCAGTCCAGTTTTTTCATATCCAACTGGAGATGCGGTGCGGACTGCGCACAATCGAGCAGTGCAATGGCTTTGCTTTCATGGGCTATTTTGATTATCTCTTCGGCCTGAAGTATTGAGCCTGTCACATTCGAGGCATGCGTCAGGAGCACGGCCCTTGTGTTCCTGTCGATCGCTTTTTCCCAGGCTTCTGTTTCAAAGAGGCCGTCCCTGCTGCACTCGACAACCCTTAATTCAAGCCCTTCCTTTTGGCTTTTTTTATGGAACGGCAGCGAGAGGCTGTGGTGGTCCAGGACACTGCACACGACATTTTTGCCTTTGCCTATTTCAAGCGAATTCGCCACAAGGTTCACTGCTTCAGTGGTGTTTTTGGTCCACATTATTTTGCCGTTGTCGGCGGAGTTTATGAACCGCTCTGTTTTTTCCCTTGCCTGGATGCACTTTTCCTCTGTTTCCTTGCTCAGCGCATGCGACGACCTTTTTCCTGCGCAGGAAGAAAGCCGGGAATGGTAATCCGTTATGGAATCTATGACTTGCCTGGGCCTCAGTGTGTTGCAGGCATTATCGAAGTAAATTATCCTTTTGCCTTTGATTTTTTTTCCAAGCAGGGGGAAATCCCCCCTGACCTTGCCCCATTTCATGCCAGCCACCACACATAGCCGTTTTTTCCGAGTTCCCTTTTGATGATGCCTTTTTCAAGCAATTTTTCGCCTGTCAGCATGACATCGTCGCTTCCAACGCAGTGGGCGCAGATATCGCTGAATTCTTTCGAGGCTTTCAGCTCCAGCAGTTTCTTTGTTGTGGCCCTGTTAGCTTTTCGCAGTATTAAAATCATGCAGCGTTCATTGTCAGTAACCACCAGCATTCCGCTTACCGGAACGATTTCGCTGTCCCCGAATTTTTTCACATATCCCTCCAAAATGCCGGGGCATTTGTCTGACTTGCAGCACTTTTTGCATTTTTCTGTTTTGGTTTTTTTCCCCCGGCCGTCTTCAAGATACCGCCAGTAACCGGCCATGAAGCAGTGCGGGACATTTTTTATAACCGGGATAGCGCCGTTAAGGAGACAATTGTCCGCGGCTTCTTTTATGGGCTGGGGTGTTTGCGAAATAAGCGTTGCCCTCCCTTTCGGGAGAGCGAAAACGATTTCTATTGTTGCGGATTTTTCCGCAATTTCGCAAACTTTTTCTGGAAGATTTTTGCAATCGTTCGATTTCACAACCACGGTTATTCTTTTTTTCATCGGGTTCACGCCCAGTTTTTTACGTGTTCTTGCCACGTTTTTTTCATCCAGTTCGCATTTGAGTGCCATTCCAGCTTTTCAGAATCCGCCATCGCGTCTGCCTTTTTCAGTTCTTCTTCGCTGAAAGAAAAGTTGCTTATCACCAGCGGAAATCCTTTTTTTGCGTATTTTATTTTGAATTTTTTTGCGTCTTTTTTCATCTGTGTGTTGTTCAAGACCAACGTGTGGTTCACGTCAATCCCCGTGCTTCCTTCGTCAATTGCGAACTTCAGCCCCCTGGCAAATGTGAAGAAGTTGTCCCCCGGGAGGCCGGTCATCAGATACAGGTGGAAGCCCATGCCGTTGACTCTTAAGAGTTCCAGCATTTTTTTCAGTCTTCCGATGTCTAGGCGGCGATTTACATTTTTTGATGTTTTTTCACTTATTGTTTGTATCCCTATATGGGGGCTGATTTTTATTTCCATCTCTTTTGCCGCCTTGATGGTTTTTTCATAAGGAAGCGCATGGCTGAAATGCGCGTGGATGCAATACCTTGCTTTTTTCTTTTTTTCCAGTTTGCTGAGATATCTGAATATTTCGATGGTTCGTTCCTCGTTGATGTTTAGGTTTGAGGTGGCGGTGTTGAGCATTATTTCCAAGCCGTTTTCTGCCGCATAATCGATTTCTTTCTTGATTCTTTCCATTGGAAAGTACTCCAGTTTTTCGTTTTTGCCGAAGTTGCAGAAAGTGCACCCAAACGGGCACCCCCGGTCAAACTCTATGTGTATGGTTTCCCTCGGCTGACAAATTCCAGTTAAGTACGGAGAGGGAAGTTCGCTTAGTTTCACTTCCCTTCCTTTGCTTTTTGTTTCTTTGAGTTTTCCTTTTTCCCTGTAGGCAGCCCCCTTTATTTCAGAGATCTTTTTTTTGCCGTCAAGCCACCTGAGAAGTTCATAGAACTTTCTTTCGCCTTCGCCAAGTATTGCTACATCCATTGCTTGGTTCCTTTTCATGATTTCTGCACTGCTTTCAGGGCCCCCGATGACTATTTTCGTTTCCGGAAGCGCTTTTTTTGTTTCTCTTGCGATTGCCTCGGCCGCCTTTATGTTCCAAGTGTAGCAGGAGATGCATAATGCGGCCGGTTTGGCTTTTTTTATGAATTCTATTTCTTTTTTTAGGTTGAATTTTTGGCAGGCGGCGTGCCTGGCGATTATTTTGAAGCTTTTATTGATTTCCTTGAACTTCAGCGCGTATGCCTTCAAGCAGTAAATTGCCGGGCTTTCAAACGATTCCTGCAAATCGATTGAGAGCAATAAAACCTTTTTCATTTATACCACTCTTGCCATTTCGGCTATCTCCCAGAACCGGCGGTTTTTTGTGACAGGCTTTATTTCCTTTTCAATGTGCGGATTTTCTGGAACGCCGTTGCACATCTTCCAGAAAACGCAATTTTTGCATGCTGGCTTTTTGCTGCCCTCCAACTGCGCCGAGTATATGTCGGGGATATGTTCTTCAAGCCCGCTGGCCAAACACAGCGGGATGCTTTCGAGTAGGATCCACACGCCGTTTTGGATTGCCTTCCCGCAGGCGCCCTCTAAAACCCTCCTTGTTTTCTGGAAATCGCCGTCGAACGAACGAAAGTCGAGGATTATTCTTTCAATCTCGTTTTTTGATGCGAATTCCACTGTTTTTGCAAGCGAATGAAGGTTTTCGGCCATCACGGGAATCCGCACAATAACGATCGGGAGGGCTAAAATTTTTTTTCTCGGGATTGTTTCCCTCACTTTGGGGCATAAGCTGTATTTGAGCTTTCCGATGTTCCATAGCGCCGTTTTAACTTGCCTTGCAGAATCGGAACGGCTCATCGAATTCTGCGTCCCGTCCTCTGATGAAAAAAGCTTTATGTCGAGCACGAAGGCTTCCGCCAAAAGAATTTTTTTGAGGAAGGCCGGGTAGCAAAACATCCTTCCGTTTGTTTTTAGTTTTATTCTTGTAGCGCCCCTTTGCCTTAAAGTTTTTATTATTTTGATTATTTTGGGGTGCAGTGTGGGCTCGCCGCCGCAAATGCACACGTTTTCTGTTTTGATTTTTTCAATTTCTCCCAGTATTTCGCTGAAGGATTTGAAGGTTCGTTCCCCCCCGGCCGGGCAGTTTTTGCAGTTGTTGTTGCACTGCCCCCCGATGAAAAGATCCTCGTAGACCGTTAACGCCATTTCAGCCACGCCTTTTGCTGTAACCGTATTTTTGCACCCCAAATTCGCCTTTCATGACCTGCGGCCCTTTCACCGGCATGAATTCCTCGTTCCCGAACAATTCAACGTATTTTTCATGCGGGCCCACGCACAGGTTATTCCACTTGCATTTGCCGCACGCCTGCGGTTTCGCCCTCCCGTCCATTTTTGTCTTGTCGATCTGGACCTTGAAGTCAGGCCCTGAAAGGAAAGTGAATTTTTCGGCCAGTTCGGACATCCTACCTTCATAGCCGGGCAGGTTGCAGGGGTAAATGTTGTGGACCCAGGAGTTCAGCCCTTTTTTGTCGAGTTTGCCGACTGCTTTTTTTATGAACGGGGCGGTATCGCTTATCTTCTGGCAAAGCTCTGCATAATTTTCCTTGGCAAACCCGATTGGCGTAATAAAATTGAAATGGTAGCTGAAGGCTTCAAATCGGCCAAGCATTTCGGCCCATTCAACCAGTTCCTTGAAGTTATGCTTGGTTATCACAATGCTGAACCTTAATTCAACCCCAGCCTTTTTCAGGTTTTTTATGCCCTGCGTTGTTCTTTCAAAGGAGCCTTCTGTCCTTGTCAGAAAATCATGGGTTTCGGCCCTTGCCCCGTGTATCGAGACAAGAAAGCGGTCCGCCCCTGCGCCTGTGATTCTTTCAACGAACGCTGGATATTTGTACATCATGCCGTTGCTCTGCACTTCTATTTTTTCAAAGCCTTCCTTTTTTGCAAACTCTACGGAATCGATAAGGTCTTTGCGGATTGTGGGCTCGCCGCCAGAAAAAGAGATTGTATCGGCACCGTTTCTTTTTGCGGTCCTGATTTCCTTTTTTATTTCGCCGAGCGGCTTTATTGTCCTTTTCTGGCCGAATTTGGCGCCGGTCGAGCAGAAAATGCACCGCTGGTTGCACTGCCAGTTCATGAGGATTTCGTATTTGGCGTATTTTGCGGTCATTGGAATCGTAAAGAATTAGCGTGAAAACCTTTTTTTAACTGTCTTTTCAGCCCGCCCTGTTTTTGACAAGGAAGAGCAGGTAGTTGAAGAATTCGAAGCCCAGTGTTTCCAAATCAGTTCCCGAATCCGGTTTTACCCGGATGACAATGCGGCCTTTTTCCTCTTTTTTTGAAATCTTGCCCTCCAATGGCATTTCCTTTATTGCCAGTTCCACGAAGGCTTTCGGGTAAAATGTTTTATTTATGGAAAGGAGCACCTCGCCTTTCACTGAATCCGCCTTTACACTCATCTGCAAACCTTTTTTGTTTTCTTTGATTTGGGCTTTTCAATGCCTTTTGCCTTTTCCGGGGTCCACGGCTCGGCTATTCCCTCCGGGTCGTCAAAATACAGCTCTTCTTCCTCGCTGAAATCGATTTCCTTGCCGCCGCTTTCTGTTTTTTCCGCCGAGCCCACCAGCCCTTCCGCGGTTTCATCGCCGAGGTTTGTGGCAAGCGCCCTTTTTATTATGGCTTCCCTTACGGCCTGGTTTTTGGCTGCCTGGATTGCATAGGAGGAATAATTGACCATTTCGTTGTAGAATTCGAGCGCCAATTCCTCCAATTTCTCTTTTCCGGCTTTTTTCTTGGCTTTGAGCACAACCTTGATCTTTGTTTTCGGGTCTCCGTCGATCACGAAATAAGCCCTGTCAAGGAACGCATAAGCCGAGGAATAAATTATTTCCAATGGGAAAATTTTCGGGTTGATTGAAACAATCGCCTTGTTTTCTTTAGCAAGCAATTCTATGTTTTCCATGAAAATAACAAAAGGGGCAATTGATTAAAAAGCTATCACTGCTTTTTGAAAGTCTAAACCTCGTTACGCGTCTTTTTGAAAATGCTTGTTCCACACTTGAAGGCTGGGAACAGTTTTTTTCCCTTGGTGATTTTTGCCTTTCTTTCAGTTTCTTTGCCAGAATAAATTGCCGCGTTGAAAGGGTTTCCCGCATTTACAAGTTCCGGCACCAAGACTCGCACAACGCTGAACGGAATGAACGGCCTGCTCAAATCAACGACAATCGTTTCGGCCCCTTCTTTTTTTAGCCATTCCACGCAGTTTTCTATGTTTTTCTTGAGATTTTTATCAGAGAAATCTTTTAGTTCCCAGAAAGATACGGCTTTTTTTCCCTTGCAGTGCAGGTGCTCAAACCGGTTGTTTAAAACCCAGTACGCCCAGGGGGGCTGTGGAAATGCCTGCAATGCTTCGCTCAGCGATCTCATCAATGCCACTTCGGGATTTGAGTGGGTTCCGGCCGCATAGCCCACCCCAATGTGCCCATCGCCGAGCTTTTTTCTGAGAAAAACCCCGATTGTGTGGATGCCTAGCCCGATTTCAAAATATTTTACAAAGAATTCTATTTTGTTTTTTTCCAGGTAATCGACCAACCCAAGCACATACCGGTTTTTGCAGTCCCCAATATCCAAGTCAGGCAGGCACAGCCTGTTTGACTCCTCAACTGTAGTGCAGTACCTTTCAAAAACCTCAAAAATCCCCTGAAGAATCGCTTCTTCCAGGCAATTGCCGGCTGCAAGGCCGTTTGAGCCTACAAACGGAAGGGAACGCCCTTGCTCATGTGGGAAAAAATAAGTGTAGTTTGTCGGCACCAGAACACTTTGTTTTTTTGTGAGCGAATAGCCCCAAGTCCAACTTAGCCTAATATCGTCATGGTAATTGAGCTGGCTGTGCTTAAAATCCAAAAAGCCAGCTGGATTTATCGCCCTTCCCCGCAATTCATTATAGCTCCCAAAAACTTCTTTTTCATAGCCTTGGAAAAGGCTGCAATACCGTTCAATCCCTTCCATTAACGCACTTGCTTTTTTTTGGGCCGGAGTCATCCCTTTGCCTGAAACATACAACCTTCCGGAATTAACCCTTGCCATCTCCCATTTGCTGAACGGCGTTGCCCTCTTGCAGGAAGAGGCAAGGGAATTTTCAGGCTCGAAAATCGAGGTGATGATGCCCATGGGGCCGACAAAGTCCATGGCTTTCCCAATCGTTTTCTCGGGCGGGATTATCCTGAAGCCGTTTTCCGAATCTACAGCGACCCTGTCTTTCAACCTTATTTCTTTTTTCATCCCTGGAAAATAAATCCCTTTTTTTGGAGAGCAAAAGCAGGGGAAAGCCTTCATCAAGGGGTGTTCCTCGCTTCCTTCGTTGCTGAAAAGGCGGATTTTGCCTGTCAGCCCGGGTGTGCCCTTCAGGGCAGCCATTGCCTCGCCCAGCACGGTTTTTGCCAGCGGAACAAATATCTTTTCGCCGACCCCAAATTCTGTTTCGTGCTTTCGCAAAACCACCGAATAATTTATGTTCGAATAGGTTGCCTCCTCGAATCTTTTGAAATAGCATTCAACGCACGCCTGCTTTTTTGAGGTCACCGTCGGCCCGACCGCGCCGTCCACAAAAGCATAAATCGCCTTAATGCCTTTCATAAGGCATTCCCGGTTCACAGTGCGATAGTGTTCCGAAAAAGTCGAATTAAGGAAGCATATTACCAGATCAGGCTTTTTTATTTTTCCCGCAAGCAATTTACGATCCAAGCGCTCTTCCTGAACTTCGACAAGCCCGACTCTTTCAAGCCCGATTTTTTCAAGGCATTTTTTCAAAAAGCCCCCGGTTTCCTTAAAACCCACCACCAATATTTCCTTTCGCTTATAAGAGCCTGCTTTTTTTGCCTTTTCCAGGAACGGCCGGATTTTTTCCCACATTACATCGAAATCCATTTCCTCGCTGAAAACCTCGCGCTCCTTCAGGAAGCCGACCAGTTTTTCCACTTTTTCTTTTTCCATCCCCAAATCTTTTGCAATTTCTTCCACGGTAAAATTGCCGTTCAGGAAAAGCATCATTTTATCGAAAGCAAAGTGCTTTTTCACTTCGAACTTGAAGCTGGCTGCCAAAGAAACGAACAACGCGTTGTCCTCGTCGTCTTCGGGATAGAAAACCGAAAAGCAAGGCTTTATTCCCGGTTTCCATTCAGTCAAATGCGCACCGCCAAGACTTCCTTTTGCATAAAAAAAACTTGGAATTTCTTATAAAGGGAGATGGCAGCAAGGAAACAGCGCTTTTCAATAAAACCCTCCTTTTTCCCTCAAAAAATACATATTTGAGAATTTTTTCTTTGCTTTCGGGGCGGCCGTTGCCTTTTTTTTGGGCTGCCGCCCATAACGAAATAAGCCCTGTCAAGGAACGCATAAGCCGAGGAATAAATTATTTCCAATGGGAAAATTTTCGGGTTGATTGAAACAATCACCTTGTTTTCTTTCGGTACCGGGGCCCATGTTCCCTGTGGGAACAAATGGAGAACGCAATTGACTAAAAAGGCATATTCGGCCTTTTTCAGCCGATGCCTTCTTGGGCTTCTGCGCGCCCATTTCTTAGCACGTATAATCCTTGGTCTCCAGCGCCCAACAAATTATCTTTTATGAAAATCATATTGCTTTTCGCTTTTTTTCCCAGTTCGAGCAGCTTTTCAACCAACGGTTCTTCTATTTCCAGGGCCGATACCAAACCGAACTTTTTCAGGGATCCCGTGCTAATTCTGCCAGCGTCCATTTGGATTATTTCAATATTTTTTAGGCCGAGGCGCCTGGCGGCCTCTTTGCATTTGGCCAATTGCGACTTCCTTATGTCAAGGCATGCGACTTTTTTTTCAGGGTAAAAATAAGCCACGAGTATCCCAAGCGCCCCCCTCCCGCATCCGACGTCCAAAAAGGAATCGAATTCGAATCCGGCTGTTTTCTGCAGGAGCCTAACCAAGTTTTTTCTTGCCAAAATAACTGTCTCTTTTTTTGATTCTTCCAGCCGGATTTTTTTCCCTGTCAACCGTTCCAGGAATTTCAATTCTACAAATTTTTTTCTTTTTATGCCGCGTGCCTTTCCATTGTTTTTTATGAAAAAGTCCATGGCATCTGCAGCCCTAAAAGCCTCCAGTTGCCGGCATACCCCGTTCGAGAGCCTGGCAATCCTAAACAAACCGCCCAGTTCGATAATTTCGCACATGAACGGCCTCAGCGCGCCGGTATTTTTCGGGTTTTTTATGTCCCGGTAGAATCTCAAGTAGCCCTCAAATGGGTTTATGCCGCTTATTGTTGAGTTAATTATTTTCCCGTCCTTGGCAACGGTGACCCGAATAGTTTTCGAACCGTCAAAGGAATTGATGAACCGCTTTTCCAATTCAAGCATTATCTTTTTGCTCTTTTTCAGGTGCATCCGCATTTCCTTGACTTTCCCTTTTTTCCCAGAGCAGGAGATTTTCTTTAAACTCAAAATTTTGACCCTGAGTTTTTCGGGGATTTCTTCTTGAATTTCGGCCAGCCCATCATTTTTTCGGCCAAGGCAAAAGGAACTCCAAGCGTTGTCGGTCGCATTGTAAACAATTATTTTTTCTTTATTCATTTGGTGGCCCCACTGCCCCGGGCATAATCCCGAATGCCTCTCTTTTTTTGACTGGCTGTTGCACAGGCGAAAGCCGGAAACAACTTTTTGCATTTATTTCAGACATCCATTCGGTCAAAAAAGCACCCGCATTAATCCAAAACTGCAGTTCTCGCTTAAAGTTTGACCTCGGAATTTCTTATAAATGATTGCGAAAGCAACGCAAAACAGCGTTTTTCAATAAAAACCGAAACTTTTTTGCAGATTGCAGTTTTTTTCCCCAAAACAAAAATATATATATTTGGAAATGTATTAATAGAATAGGTTTAATGTCGTGATTTGGGTAGTGGGAACTGCCAGAAAGTAGGCTGATGCTGATGTTTGGGTTGGACAAAGGGGGGTTTTTGTTCAGAAAATGCAAGGTCCTGCCATTGGCCTTTCTTGCAATAGCATTGCTTTTTTTGCCCACTTCAAGCGTTTTTGCACAGGATTGCACAGGCACTGCCGCAAGCCCATGCCATTACTGCGATGTCAACACATTCCAGTTCAAGCTACGCGACCCATATGATGTGAACGATTCAAGGGGATGGGTGGCTCTTGCCTTTGTTTCTGGCGCGTGCACGACTTGCACGACCACTTGCACCGAAATCTGGACCAAAGCGAGCGATTACAATTTCTGTGCAAAAGAAGGCGTTTACGACATTAAAGCCAAATCCTATAACCAGGGGGTTCCCTGGTTCTGGACAGAATCTGACTGGAATATTGCGTATACTGTGGATTGGGACAACGATTCAAGCTGGTGTGCGTGCAAGGGTGGAACATGGATAAGCGCAGCCACCTATTGCGGTTCGCTTGGCTGCCAGGGCGGAAAATGCTGCGGCGACGACAATTCCAACGACACTTTCTGCGCTTCAGGGAGCGGCTCCTGCGTGAACGGAACATATTACGCAAACCATTGCACAGATGGAGTGCAGAACTGCGACGAAACCAGCGTGGATGTGGGGGGAGCGGATTGCTGGGCCAACTGCACCGGAACGCATCCAGTTATCACCAATTCTACTGAAGAAGCAACATTCACTGCTTCTGGCGAAGCAGGCGTCGGAGTGCTTGCAGCAGACGGCAACTACCTTTATGTTAAAAGGTGGGGCTCATATCCGGGAGACACTACTTTCACAAAGATAGGCTCTGGTTATGGTGGGACAACAGCAGGAACAAGCTATGGGAATGTGGGTTCTGCAATGCAGGATTCTCTGACCGCATTCTATCTTGACGGCTACATATACAACGGCTACACCTCGAATGGCAGCGACCTCCAGCGCGTTAACGTGAGCACAGGCGCAATAGACTACAGGAGCCTCGGCTCGAACCTTCTTGCCAGGGGCACAGGCCTGACCGTCTCGAGCGCCACCAACGGCATTATGGTCACGACAAACGGGGACAAGGTTTACAGCGTTGCCTATTCAATCAACAACGGCGGCTACAACGGATTCACAATCAGGGAATACAAGGCAAGCGATTTCAGTTACGTCAGGCAGTTTACTGGCGGATCCTCGTCGTTTTATGTCGACGGCATCATGGCAGACCGCGATTACATTTACATGATTCAGTGGGTCGGGTCTTTTGTGGCTGCAACCAGGAAAGTCAAGATTTCGGACGGCACAATAACCGGCACAGACGGCTATATCACGCAGAACAACGCTTCCGACGACCCGATTTCAGGCCAATATGACTGGGTGAACCAAAAGTTCTGGCTCGGCGGCCTTTCAACTGCAACAATCAATCGCTATGGAGGCCAGAAATGCAGCCAGTGCGACGTGCAAGACATGAACTTTATCCTCAGGGCGCCTGACGATTCAACCACAAGCGGGTGGCAGACAATGAGTTATTCTTCTTCTGCCGGGATATGCGGGGTTACGGATTTCAATAAGACTTACACAAAGAGTTACGGTTACACTTTCTGCCCGCAGGAAGGAATCTACGACATAAGGGTGAAATCGAATTCGCAGGGC
>JAZDDY010000127.1:0-4495 GCA_043809265.1 Candidatus Iainarchaeum sp. | reverse complement strand
GGACGCTGGCGAACTGAAATTGGGCGAAAAAATCAAGCTGATAGAAAATCCTTTTTCCCTTTCCCTGAAAAAAGGCTCGCTTGTTTCCGTGCACTGGAACAACGCAATAGAAGAAATAACCGAAAAGCAGCTGAAAGGCATGAAAAA
This sequence comes from Candidatus Iainarchaeum sp., assembly GCA_043809265.1. Lineage (GTDB taxonomy): Archaea > Iainarchaeota > Iainarchaeia > Iainarchaeales > DTGL01 > JAPLVS01. Next base: position 4,348 of record JAZDDY010000127.1, on the reverse strand, counting down.
ATACACGATAAAAAATGTGGAACTGGCGAACTCGGTTCGCTGACTTGCAACGGAAGCATGAAAATGGGCTACAGGCAAAAGCACTTTGAAACCTGCCTTGCAAAATGCCTGATGATACTTGCCGAGCGGGAAAAAGGAATAAGGCTCACTGACAAGTACGAGCTGGAAATGCTGGTTTTTGCCATGGACTATGACAGGGAAAATTTCGTCGTCGGCCATCTGGCAAAAGCCTGCAAGGATTTCGGCCTGAAACTCGACTGGATTGCGGGTTCGAAAATACTCTTTGATTTCGCCAAAAAACGGAAAATGCCGAAAGCCGTTTCCTTTTCATGCCATAAAATCGATTTGAAATTCATCGACAGCGCCCTTGACAGGCCTGCCATTGTCTTCCTCGACCAATTCCAGCTCTGGCAGAAAAGCATGGGCCTGTACCACAAATGCCATTGGCCGCACTTTGTGGTTGTGGAAAAGAAAACCCGCGGCTCCTATGAAATCATAGACCCGTCCACAGGCAAAAAAAGGGAAATCAGCAAAAAACTCCTCTCCAAGGCAATCTCAAGCCTCAGGAACCACCTCTGGCTGAGTCCGCAGATAATCCGAATTTCAAAATAGGCGGCCGCTGCCCTTACTGCAGTTCATTCCATTCCTTGAGCGCTTCAAGCGCTTCTTTTTCCGAGACCTTCTGCACTGCCATCCTGAACTGCACCAAAACCCATTCGCCCTGCTTCGCTTTCAAAAATTCGTTGTTGGCTTCGCGCTTCTCGAAACCGTAGTCTATCAAGGCGGTTTTCCCGCCGTCCTTCAGTTCAGCCACTTTTCCAGGTATCGCAAGGCACATGATATGAATGTGGCCGGAATAGCCTTTTATTTTTTTTCCTGCCCCCTATTGACATGGACTGGCTTGTTGCTGCAGCTTTCGTTTTGGTCGGCGTTCTTGAAATCGCTGTTCCGCTGGCGCTGGCCTTTGTTTTTGCGCGGAGATTTGGAATCGGAAAAAAGCTGTTCCTTTACGGTGCACTGTTTTTTGTCGCAGTCCAGGTGCTCCATGCCCCCCTAATGATTTTCTCGCAGGGCCCACTGGCCGAATCCCTCAAGGCGGCCGGCTTTGACGGCATTGCAGCCTTCGGAATTATTTCGCTTTACCTCGGCCTGCTTGCCGGCCTGTTCGAGGAAATAGGCCGCTTCATTGTATTCAAGAAATTTTTTCCGCAAAAAAAACTCGAGGCAAGCAGGGAAAACGGCCTGATGTTCGGTGCGGGCTGGGGTGGCATAGAGTCAATGATTATAGGCGGCCTTGTGTTCCTGGCGCTTTTTTCCTATCTTGAAGCGGCACCGCTTACCGCGCAGCAGGTAAGCGACCTGAACACAGCACAGGGCGGAAAACTCACAGCAAACGACGTGCAAACATACCAGCAGCAAATCACGGCGCTGATGAACGTCAAGCCGTTTGACGTATTGCTCGGCTTATTTGAAAGGCTGATGACGATTTCCCTGCACCTGTGCTGGACTTTGCTGGTGCTTGCCGCGGTTGCCAAAAAAAAGAACTCGCTTTTGTGGCTTGCGGTTGCATGGCATGCGGCGACAGACGCTGGCATATTGTTCATCGCATACGCCTCCCAGAGCGCGCTTTTGGCCGAAGGAGCTCTTTTCATTTTCTGCATTCCCGCAATCTGGTATCTCTGGAAAAACCGGCCGGGCAAAGCCTGAAGAGTCTCTTTAAAATTTCTTTCATTTTATTGTCTAAACATGCAAAAGCGCCGGGATTGGGCTAAAGCGCATTTTCTGCAAATTTCCGTAATTTCCCTTCTTCTGCTTTTTGTGCTGATTTCCGCCTCCAGTGTTCTGCACAAATACCTCACGGTCGACGAATCGGTTTACATTGCAGGCGGCTATTCTTATTTGAAAACAGGCGATTTCCGTGCCAATATCGAGCACCCGGTGCTCGGAAAAATCATAACCGCAATCCCGCTCTTTTTCCTTAATCCTTCCCTGCCGTTGGACAGGCTGAACTGGGCAGAGCTTGAAAAAGGCGCTTCAGGAAATTATGTCGGCTCCCTGTACGGCTTTTCCGCTGATTTTTTTGAAATAAACTCAGCGTCTTTTTTCCAAATTGTTTTCAGCGAGCGCATGGTTGTATTGGTGCTTTCGGTTTTCCTCGCAATCATGGTTTTCCTGTGGTCCAAGGATTTGTTCGGCTGGAAGGCAGGTCTGCTCTCCCTTTTCTTGTTTGTTTTCGAGCCCAACATCATAGCGCACTCGCAGATTGCAACCCTTGACATGATGCTCACAGTGTTTGTTTTCGCCTCGTTTTATTTCGCGTTCGCTTTCGCGCGCTCAGGGAAATTAAAATTCCTCGCGCTCTCCGCGCTCTTCATCTCAGCGGCAATCCTCACCAAATACACCGCGCTGGTTTTTCTACCGCTCCTTATAATGTTCCTTTTATTGCAGCGCAAGGAAATTTCTAAAAACAGGCTTGGCATGTTCAAGGGAAAAAGCCGGGCGCTTTATTTTGCTTTTATCCTGGCTGTCCTCATCATCGTTCCCCTGCTCCTAACCAACCTAATTTACGCATTCGACAATTACGGCAAGCCCGATGTTTTTGGAGTAATCCCGGCAAGAATGTTCGATGGCTACACATTTATGCAAAATTGGGTGAGTGGCGGCAGGGAAGGGTTTTTGCTTGGGGAATTCCGCGCAGACATGCCGGAATATTTCCTTATGGCTTTCCTGATAAAAACAACAATCCCGTTCCTCGTGCTCCTGCTGGCGGCATTTTATTTTTTCGCAAGGAAGCCTGAACTCAAAATTGTTTCATTGCTCCTTCCCGCATTGGCTTTTTTCCTTGCGGTCTCGTTTTTCGGCAAATTCTATCTCGGCCTGCGCTATGTGCTTCCTGCGTTCCCGTTCCTTTTCGTTTTCTGCGGAATCCTGCTCGATGAAAAAACGGAAAACAGTTTCTTGAAAGGCAAAAACCTCACTGCACTCCTGGTTCTCCTCCTCGCCTTCCACGCCTTTTCCTCTCTCTCAATCTATCCGCATTATCTCTCGTACTTCAATGAATCCATCGGCCCTCAGAACGCAGCCAAGGCGCTTTCCGACTCCAATCTGGACTGGGGGCAGGACTTGTATTATTTCATGGATTTTGTGCGCGCAAACAATATTGAAAAGGTTGATTTCATTTATTTCGGCTGGCCTTTTTACGGGGCCAATTTCCCTGAAGCGTTTTACGGCCCTTCCTGCGAGCCGATAAAGGGAAAAATTGCAATCAGCGTCACAATCCTCACAGGCCGTGATTCAGGCGAGCACAAGTGCTACGAATGGCTGAGAAAGGAAACGCCGAAGGCGAAAATCGCGAACACTATTTACTATTACGAGCTTTCCTGAACAACCCGAAGGCTTTCGCCTGCAGCTCAGGGAAAAAGAATAACAGGAAATAGGCTGTTGCCAGCAAGGAAACAACGAGAAGGATTTTTTCGTAAAGCATTTCCCTGAATTCCAGGGCAACGCTGTTCTTTCCCGCAGGCAGTTTGAGCACCATCAGGTTGTCCTGGCTTATCCCTATTCCTGCCTTTTGGCCGTTTATTTCGGCGTTCCAGTTCGGGTAATAATTTACAGGCAGGGTTATCGTTTTCTCAAAAGGTAAGTCTGTTTCGAAAAATATTTTCCCTTTTTCTTCGCTGAAATCCGTAAATGCTGCTGTTGTTTCCGCGCTGTCCGCTTTTGCTATCCTGAAAATCCTCACGCTTCCGTCCTGGAATTCTTTTTTGTAGGCACTGTTTTGTTCTAATGTTCTGCCGATTTCATCGCTGCAGGTCGCTATGAATGAGGCTCCGAGCGAGCGCAGCCTCGCAGGCGTTTCCGAATCAAGCCTTTGCGGCACATAGTTTATCGTGAAGGTGGTTTTTGAGCCCTCGTTAAGGTTGCCGCCAATCACCTTCCTTTGCGCAAGAAGCGGTATGTAATGGTCCAGGATATGGGCGCCCCCATAAGCGCCGAATCCGCCCCAATAATATTCGTTGGCGATTATTTCAGACGGCCCGGTGTTTTCGCCGATCCATGCCGCGGCCTGCCTTATACTTGTTATGGCGTCGTAGCTGCTTTCTACCGGAATGGAATCCTGCCCATCTATCGCATTCCAGTTGAAATAAAAAACGAGGCTTATCACAAGGCAGAAAGCCAGGGCGTTGGCAATCATTTCCTTCCCTTTGTTTTTTCCTGCCAAAGAAAAAATACGCTCAAAAAATATGCCGGCCGAAGCCGCCATAAAAACCGAAATGAAAGGGATTACGCGGATGAGCTGGAGCGCGCCGAAAAGCGTCCCCTCGTTATTGCTCCCTGCAAGGCAAAT
>JAZDDY010000126.1:0-15261 GCA_043809265.1 Candidatus Iainarchaeum sp. | reverse complement strand
TTGTCTGCGTCGGCGAGGGCGAGGAGACACTAAGGGAGGTCGCGGAAAGGATTGAAAAAAAACGTTCCCTCAAGGGCCTTAAGGGAATTGTTTACCGCGGTCCGAAAGGGAAAATCTTGGAAAATCCGCGCAGGCCGATGCTTGAAAACCTTGACCTTCTCCCTTTCCCGGCATTCGAGCTTTTCGACCTCAAGCGCTATATCCCTCTCCCGAACCAGTACATGCGGCTTCCGCTTGCGAACATGATCACCTCGCGCGGATGCAGCTATGCGAAATGCACCTTCTGCTTTGAAGCAGGCATTTTCGGCCACAAGTTCAGGCGCCAGAGCCCTGAGCGCGTGGTGAGGGACATAAAGCGCCTCGTTCAAAAATACGGCGTGAAGGAAATTTCCTTCTGGGATGACAATTTTGTTGTGGGAAAGGACTGGCTTGAAAGTTTTGCAAAATTGCTTGAAAAGGAAAAACTGGGCATTTCATGGAGCTGTTATGCAAAGGTCAGCCTTGTGAACCCGGAAATACTCTCGATAATGAAAAAGGCAGGCTGCTGGATAATTTTCTATGGCATCGAGGCAGGCGACCAAAAACTTTTGGACACGATAAGGAAAGGCATCACAATAAAACAAATCAAGCAGGCAATCGAATGGACTGAAAAGGCAGGCATAGAGTCAAGGGGCGCCTTCATGCTGGCGCTTCCTGGGGAAACCCCGGCGCTTGCTGAAAAAACAATAAAGTTGGCATTGAGCCTTCCGCTGGATTACGCGCAGTTCGCGCTCACAACGCCTTACCCGGGCTCTGTGCTTTTCCGGCAGTGCTCGGAAGAGGGCAAAATAAATTATGATTTCACGCGCTACGGCTCATTCGAGCCTGTGTTCATTCCGAAAGCCTACAAAAGCGAAAAAGAGCTTAAAGCGCTCCTGAAAAGCGCCTACAGGCGCTTCTATTTCCGCCCGAGCTATGTCTGGAGAAGGCTTTCAAGGGTAAGGTCCTTCGAAGACATCAAGCGCAACTTCGAGGGCCTGTTGTTCCTTGTCGGGATGAACTCCTGAATAAAAAGAATTTAAACATTAAGCACCTATTCTCTTGGAGTGGAAAAATGAAGGTTCCAGCGATAAAGGGCGGAAAGCCAGTAAGGAAAGAATTTCTTGTGTTCGGGAAACCGGACATACAAAAGGCTGAAATAGACGAGGTTGTCGATACGCTCAAAAGCGGCTGGATCGGCACAGGCCCGAAAACAATGCTTTTGGAAAAAAAATTCGCAAAATACTGTAATTCAAGGCACGCGGTTTCAGTGAATTCCTGCACCGCAGGCCTTTTCCTTGCGCTCAAGGCATTCGGCGTAAGCCAAGGCGACGAAGTGATCACTTCCCCGCTCACCTTTGCGGCGACTGCCAATGTCATAGAGCACCTTGGCGCAAAGCCTGTTTTTGTTGATGTTGAAAAAAGCACAGGAAATATCGACACTGCCCTTATTGAGGAAAAGGTTTCGGAAAAAACAAAAGCGATTATGCCTGTGCACCTTTACGGCAGGCCCTGCGACATGGAAAAAATAACCGCAACCGCAAAAAAGCATTCCCTGAAAGTATTGGAGGACGCCGCGCACGCAGTCGAGGCCGAATTCAATGGGAAAAAAATCGGCTCGATCAGCGATGCGACTGCTTTCTCGTTTTATGCCACAAAAAACATGACCACTGCGGAGGGCGGCATGGTGACAACAGGCGATTCAGCGCTTGCCGAAAGGCTTTCAGTGCTCAGATTGCACGGCATAAGCAAGGACGCATGGAAAAGATATTCCAGCGAAGGCTTCAAGCCCTACGATGTTCTCGAGCCCGGCTACAAATACAACCTCACTGATTTGCAGGCATCACTCGGCCTTCACCAGTTCGAAAGGCTTGAAAAAAACCTCAAAAAAAGGAAAGCAATCTGCAAAAAATATGAGGGCGCATTCTCCAAGACCGAAGGCATCCTCTTGATGGACCGCTCTGAAAAAGGTCTTAAGGACGCAAGGCACCTGTTCACGATTCTTATAGAGCCGGAAAAGCTGAAGATCGACAGGAACAATTTCATCGAGGCCCTGAGAGCCGAAGGCATAGGCTCAGGCATCCATTTCCTCTCGTTGCACGAAAGCAGCTATTACAGGCAGAAATACGGCTACAGGAAAGAAGACTTCCCGAATGCCACATTTATCTCGGATCGCACAATTTCGCTTCCGCTGGCGCCGAACCTTTCTGAAAAAGACACAGACAACGTCATCGAAGCAGTCCAAAAAATCGTTTCTTTTTTCAAAAAATGAATAAGCTGGTGTTCTATTGGAAAAAACAGATGTCAGCATCGTGGTGCCCTGCTATAACGAGGGCGCTTTCCTCAAAAAGGCTTTCAAGGAACTCATTAAAACAATGGATTCGGCCCGCTATTCTTATGAAATAATTTTTATAGATGACAAAAGCAAGGATGAAACAGCAAAAAACTTGCGGGAATTGGTGAAAACAAGCGATAAAACCCGCGCATTTTTCCACGGAAAAAACCTCGGGAGAGGCGGCACAGTTAAAGAAGGCTTTGGGAAAGCAAAAGGCAAAATAGTGGGCTTCATAGACATAGACCTTGAAGTGCACTGCCGCTACATTCCGGCAATGGTGCAGGCGATAAATGACGGATGCGACGGCGCCACGGCCTGGCGCTACTACCATGTGAGCCTTTCCTCACTCCACCGCTTCCTTCTCAGCCGCGTTTATCATGTTCTGGAGGGAATCCTCATCGGCCTGCCCTACAATGACACAGAGTCAGGCTTCAAATTCTTCAAAAAGCAAAAAATAATGCCGCTTGCCGCTTTGAGCAAAGACGACCGCTGGTTTTTCGACACAGAAATCATGGCATTGTGCCATCTCAACGGCCTGAAAATCCGCGAGATTCCGGCTGTGTTCCAGAAAAACCCTGAATCGAAATCGACAGTGAGATTGGTGCACGACACAATCGAATACTTTCAGGCACTTTGGGCTTTCAGGAAAAGAGCCAAAAAGGAAAAAACAGCATAAACTACTTTTTTTCCGCAATAATGCACAAGTTTTCCCTCAGAGAATCTGGCAAAAACCAGTGCACAAAAGCCCTCACAGGCATGAACCACTTGTGCTGCGAGCCCTCGCTTGACTCCGCAGTGTAAGGGAACATTTTAAGGCTGCAGATTTCAAACCCTTCCCTTTCCAGAAGCGCTTTCAGCTCTTCCAAAGAAAAAAGCGAAAAGTGCAGCGGCGCTTCGTATGAATGAAATATGCGGTTCACCCAGCTTTCCCTGTTCGGCGTGGAAAGCGCTAGGACACCGTTCTTTTTGAGGACGCGGGCGCTTTCCGAAATGAATTTTTCAGGATTTTTTAAATGCTCGATTAGTTCGCCGGCAATAACAGAATCAAAGCTTTTATCTGGGAAAGGCATTTTTTCGGCGCTTGCCCTGATAATGTGCCTGCCCTGCTTTTCCACGACAGTGTCGATTGCTGTCACGTTTTCCTGGCCGAGCTTTGCGACTATCGCATCATGCAATGCCGTGTAATGCGGGTTGAAGCCGACATCCAGCGCCCTGCCTTTTGCAGCCGAAAGCAGGAATTCAATCCTGTCCACTTTCCGAGCCACCTTCAAACAATTCCTTGATTCCGATTTTTTCAAAAGACATGAACGCGATTCCGAACATTGAAAGAAGCGTGCTGCTAAAAAGCACCAAAAATGAAAAGGCTACGGCGCTTTCGGCCGGAATGCCCTGCAGCGAGAAAAGCATTATCGCCAATGCATCCCTTGTGCCGATGCCTGAAATGCTCAATGGCAGGAGTGATACAAGGGTTATAAGCGAGACCGTCAGGAAAACAAAAGAAATAGGCAGCGCAATTCCAAGCGACAAAGCCAGGAGGTATTCGGCGAGAACCTCGAAAAGCCATGAAACAAGACTGAGGGAAACTGCAGCCAGGAGCAGGGAACGGTTTTTCAGCAGAGCCTGCACTGAACCGATGAACGAATCAAAGCCTGAACTGAGTTTTTCCTTGAAGCGCTCGGGCACAAGGATGCGGTAAAAAGGCCTGAGCACTTTTTTCAGCAGATGCTTGTTGAACAAAAGGTAAAAGCAAAACGCAAGGCCCAAAACCATTGCAGCAATGACCGGAATTGAAATCACTGCAGTCTGGTAAACCCACAGGAAAACTCCAATGGAAACCACCCCCAATCCCACCAGGACGCTAAGGTCTATCACACGGTCCACAAGCACAGAGGAAAAAGAAACGCTCAAGGACCTTATTTTTTTGTTTATGAAAAGCGCTTTCGCAAAATCCCCCAATCTTCCGGGGGTGAAAGAGCCCAAGCCGATGCCGATAAAATAATATTTGAAAATTTTGAAAAAAGGAAAGGAATGGCCCTGTTTTTTGAGCATCAGCCGCCATTTCATTGAGCGGAATGCGACCGCAGGGAAGCCCAGCAGGACTGCCGAGCAGAAAAGCAAAAGGTTTGTTTTCGAAAGCGCTTCAAGAAGTCTTCCTGTGTCAATGAAAAACAAAATTGCCAGGAGAAGGAGGATGCCGACAGCCGCTATTTGCTTTTTCATGAAAGAATAAGGATATTGAACTGTTTTATTCCTTTCTGATTGATTTCCAAAGCCGGAACAGAAAAAATTAATATAAGGAAACACATAATATAACAGAGCAAAAAGGAAGGCTTGGCCGGCTTTTTTTAGCCGGCTGGGGAGGGGTTGGTCGAATGAAAAATTTTTTCTTAATGGTGGCTGTATTCGGGCTTTTTTTTGGGTATGCCTGTGCTTCGTATATAACGCTTTCAGTAGAAGGCGCGCCTTTTGTTACAGGCGAAAGCATCACATTTCACGGGACAATTGACGGGAATGCCGACGTCAATGTTTGGGCGATAAATTCGGGCGGAACTGTCGTGGACCAGAACTATCTCGGAAGCCGCACAGGCTCTTACGCCATAGAATACTCTTTTGCGGCAGCAGGCGACTACAACATTTTTGCAGAAGACCTGAACAATGACGTGAATGCCTCCATGCAGATAAGCGTTTCAGTCATAAATTCAGTCCAGATAAACTACGACAATCCCTCATATATGCCGCCTTTCGACCTCACAAGCCTCCCTGCAAGCCTCCCTGTGACTTTTACCGCCTATAATGCCGGCGATTTGAATGTAGGCGCAGGCCAGGCAATCAGCATAAGCCTCCTCGATTCCACCAACACCTCTGTCGATTCGAACAGCGGCACAACCAACGGCGACGGCAATGTGCAGCTCGCCTTCCATATTTCCGGCTTTAGCGCAGGCGAATATTATTTTTCTGTAAACAACGGCCTTGCGGTGTTCCCGTTTTCCATATACTCTTTCAGGATGTTTATGGGCCTTTCAAACCCTGACACAAACAATGCCCAGTCCTCTTTCAGGCCAGGCGGCAACGGAAAAGTCACTGTTGATGTAATGAATTATGCAGGAACAGGCTATATTTCCGGCGCAACGGTCGGGGGCGCGGTATACAATTCAAGCAATGTGCCGCAGAGCGCGCTTTCCTTTTCGAGTTCAGGCGGCAGCTATTATGCGTCATTCACTGCGCCGGCAACAACCGGCGATTATTACCTTGACGTCAATGTCGCCTACGGCGGCTCGACCCAAAGCCAGAAGATTTCATTCAAGGTCGAAAACTATGCGATGGAACTGATATCCAGCAAATTCGCGGGCGGCGGCATGGGCGAAAAGGAAAAAATGCCGAGCGTTTTCCCGACAAGCTCGGCTGCATCGCTTGAACTCCACTTTTCCGAAATAGACGGCGCAGAGCTTTCAGGCTCGCAGCTCACAAACATCTGCAACAACGGCGCAATAAACGACCACAATTTCATTTTATACTATAAAAAAGTCGGGGCAAACGACTGGAATGCAACTCTCGGAGAAAATGACGTGAATGTCTCTGCAGCGGACAGCTATTGCCTGCTTTCCTTCAGGACCCCGGCCTCGGCTTCGACCTATTACATACAGGTAAACGCGGATGACCTGAATGTTGAAGGCAGTCCGCTAGACCTTTCTGACACGACAATGATTACAGTGCAGAACTATCTTGTCTTCATGGAACCTGTGGACCCTTCGACATGCGACACAACTGAAAGCGATGTCGCGGCATCATGCGGCTTCAAGTTCCAGTTCACCATGGGCGAAAAAATAGGCCTCAGGCCGACAGTAATAGACATGACTTCAAGCACAAGCATCAACCAGATAAGCGCCCTTAGCAGCGCGATAATCTACAAGAACGGCTCTGAAACAATGCTTTCAAGCCCTGCCGATGTCAATTTCCGCTCTGACCTCAACATAATAGAAATAAACCCTTCAAGCACAGTACAAAGCCTCACAGGCGGATTCTATACAGGCGGCTTCACAGTCAATGTGAATTCCAACGGTGCACTCGCGCAGTCGAACGTCACTGCATTCGGCTTCTTTTACCTCAAGGTGCTCAACGCCACCACAACGCTTGTGGATGTGAACGGAAACTCGATTTCCACAAACGGCCCGCCGACTTACGCGAGCGACAAGAACACATACTTAAAGGTGACAGTGCTCGAATCGGACGGCACGACCGCAATCCGCGGCGCGGTCGTTACAGTTTCAAGGATAATGAATTTCCGTGAAAGGGAAACAATAGATGTTTCAGGAATAGACGCCAATGCAACAAACTCGAGCGGGGTTGCCACGCTTGTGCTGGATTATGCCGCCCTGGGCATGGGCTCAGGCGAATTCGAGGTGGAACTGGACATAAACGCGGCGACAGCCGGAAAAACCGACACTGTAATGACGCACTTCGAGAGGAGAAACTATTATTTGGACGCCATGCCATTGAACAAGGCGGATTGCGGCGGCCTTCCAATGGTTTCAGGTGACATGAACTCCACTTTCCTGCTGAACGCAAAGGACGCATGGCGCTGGACAACGCTCTCTGACCTCAACGCCTCAAACGTCCAGGTGTTCTATGAAGGCAGCCCTTCAAAGCCGTTATCGCAGCCAGTGGAAATGACAGTTTCATCCTTCACGACCGGCACAATCCATTGCGGGGACAAGGATTACAACTATGTGGATGTCAACCACAACGGCACATGGGCCGCTGGCTTTTACAAGTTCAAGATAACAGTGCAAAGCACGCTTAAAGGAACAGAGACAACGAACGGCTTTGTGATGGTGCAGCCCTTTTTCATCACGGCAATGCCTGCAGCCGAAGGCCAACTTGGAATGTATGCGGCGCCTGGAGCGCAGTGGGACTTCAACATAATGAGCTCGGCGGACGTGAATATCACGGCAAAAATAATGGATGTGAAGAACTGGAGCGTTTTCGCCTCAGACCTGAACATGCACATCAAGAGTTCAGGCCTTTGGATTTCAGGAAGCGGCAACACCCACACAGGGACTGATATTGCAGGCCAGAACCCGCCGCTTACATATGCGACCATCGATGTCAATATTCCTTCAAACCTGCCTCTTGCAAAAGACATGGAAATGGACGGCTACATAATCGACATAAACGCGGTTAATGCCGCAGGCCAGGAGGCAATAATGGAACTCTTCATAATACCGCAAAAATGGCAGATACTGCTTGCAAAAGAGCCGCAGGGCAGTTGGTCAAGGAGCGAGCCAGGCCCATATATGTTCACGCTCACAGGCGACAACTACATGAAAATGGACGTGGACAGCAATGTAATAGGCAACTGCCAGGCGATAGCCGATGAGAGGGGATACACTGCAGGCCAGCTCTCGGATGCAGGCAAAACATATTCAAGGATAATAATGGCCCAGGCAGGCTCTGACGACGTGAACGGCACAGAAAGGGACTGGAATGCAATCGTTTTGGTGAACCCTGACACAGAGCAAATCTGGGTCGACAGGGACAACGACTGCAATTTCAACGAGGAACCGGACAGCACTGCGCTCACAGTCGGAGATTACGTGAGCGGGATATGGTCCAACAAAATGTACGAGTCATGGGACGATTCCACTGAACCGCCGACACAATACTGGTATCAAAACCCGTACAACGGAATGCCTGTAATAACCGGAATAATGAAAAGCAGGCTGACCTATACCACGGCTGATTTTGCGGAAGGCGATGTTTCTGTGCTCAGCTATGCGAGCATGCAAAACATGGGAACACAGCGCGACCCGTTCATGGGTACGGTGGATACGGACCACAACCTCGGCGTTCCGATTATCGTCAAAGACCTTTCAGGGAACGCTGTCGCAGGGGCCACAGTGCAAATACAATCCGTAATGCTGGCGGAAATGGGCGGCGGAATGCCAACCGCATTGGCCGAAGGCACAGACTACAATGCTTTTGACGCGACAACAGACGGCAACGGCCTTGCAATCCCGAAGATTGCTGTAAACAACAGCGGAATAATAATGCTTGGGTTCAAGGTTTCAAAGGACGGCTCAAGCCAGAGCATCATGCCGTGGAGCGGCGCAGTGTTCCAGGCAAAATCCTACACTGTCGTCACAGGCTCAGGCCTCGAAGACCTCAACATTCAATTCGACCAGAATGCCATAACTCTCGGCCTTGACATAAACTCACAGGTGATTCCGCTTGCCTGCTTCGACGGCAACACAACGCTTATCGGAGTGCTCAACGAAAAATCCTTCAGCATCAGGGGCACATCAATGGCAGTGAACCTTGACAACGACAGCGACGAGAACAGGGCCGGAATTGTTGACGAAAACTGGTATTTTATTCCCTTGACAGGCGATGCAAGCTGCCCGAATGCAACCTTCGGTTCAGGCAAGGCAAAATTGCTCATCGATGACGACAAATACATCGACACAAACATGCCTGACGGCTGGTATGACGGCCAGACAGGGGAATTCGGCCACTATTGGCCCAATATGGGAGCACAATATGTCGGCGCTTCGCAGGTTGGCGGCCACCAGGACCTCAACGAAATAACTGTAGAGTCGGCATCCGCTTTCCCGATATGCCTGTACGGCGCAGGAAAGTGCAGCGCGGACGGCCAGGGCTACAATCCGGGCTCATATTATGACCTGAACTCGCTTGCAGACAACAACATTTCGGACGGCAATCTTTTGATCTACAATCTCTTTGATTACAGGGACCAGTTTTACAATCCGGCAACATACGGTTCAAGCACAGCAATCAAAAAATACCTGAGGGTGCAGGTCAGGGACACGGATTACACTCTTGTTTCAAGCGAAGTCAGGGTAAGCGGCTCTGTGTTCAATGAAATGACAGGCCTGCCGGTTATAAGCAATTTTTCAGGCATTGTGCCTGACGGCAGCGGAAGAAGGATTGAACTGGACGGCAATTTCAGCCCTGCAGGCCAGAACGGCTCTGGCTTCACAATCAACATAGACGTAAACTACAGCAACGATATTGCGCCGACATTCGGCTTCATGTGGTCGAGGAGACCTTAAGGGAGGGGAAAAAATGTACAGGGAACTATTGGCATTGGTTTTATTGGCGGCAATCCTGCAGGGCGCAAGCGCTGCAGTAACGCTTTCGGCAAACACCCCGAGCCCGGTGTACCAGGGCGAATCGGCTACAGTCACTGTCACCGCAAGCGCAAGCGGTTCTTCGGCCAGCAGTGTCACTGTCACAATAGGCCTGCCGTCAGGCCTCAGCACTTCAGGCTCCACAAGCCAGACAATTGCATCGCTTTCAGCAGGCCAATCCCAGTCTTTGAGCTGGACAGTCACAGGCGACAATGCCTCAAGCGGCGCATACACCATTACTTTCACTGCCTCAGGCGGCGCGACAGCGAACACTTCAACGCAATTGAGCGTTTTAACGCCACCCTATATTGAAGTTTCAGACAGTTCCTGCCCTTCCTCCACTGCAAACGTTGGGGCAAATCTCACCGTAAGCTTCACGCTCAAGAACACAGGCGGCGGTTCAACAAACGCGCAGGCAGACATGAGCTATTCAACATCCTATTTTGCACTCAAGTCAGGCACAGACCCGTGGTCACAGGACATAAACGCCGGAAGCCAGATCGCGCTATCCTATGACTTCAACGCAAACGACACAGGCGCCAGGACAATAACCGCGCTCATAACCTCCAGCCAGAACAATCCTGACGACGTCACATGCACTGTCACAATAAGCGCTGTGGCAGGCGACGGGCGCTGCTCTTCAGGCGAAACAGACACAGGCTCAGGGAACGGCTGCGCCACAGGCTACAACTGCCAGAGCGGCACTTGCACCCTGATTTCAACAAGCGGCGCAGTGTGCGGGAACGGCACCTGCGAGACAGGCGAATACTGCAGCACCTGCCATGCCGACTGCGGGCTATGCAGCACAGCAGGCGGAGGCTCAGGCGGCGAAGAAACAAGTGAAACAAAAACAGAAACAATCCTTGAAAAAACCTTTTCGAAAGGCATGACAGGCGATGAATTAAGGGCAATACTTGAAAACGCCGGCGCCTCTGAAACAGCAATCCTCAAGGCGGTTGCCGCAGTGGATAAGACAAAAATAACAAGGGCATTCAAGGTCGAAAAAATAACAGATGCTGGCGGAAAAATTTCCTACAAGACAACAATCACGCTCACAATCGAAAACAAGTCAGGCAAAAAAATGGAAAAAGTCAAAATTCTTGAAACAATCCCGAAAAGCATCCTGAAAACACTCGCCGAAAAAGACATCAGCACGCTGCTCGAATTCAAAATAATAAAGTCAGACCCGGTAGTGGAATTCTCGGTCGACGGCATCGGGAAAGGAGGCAGTGCCGTGGTGTCCTATTCGATTGCAAAAGACGTGAACTCGCAGGCGGCCGAATCCTGGGAAAACGCTGTTGTCGCAGAATTCGAGGAAGCCGTTGATTTGTGCGAAGGCATAACCTGCAAGGAATATGCCTGCAAAACAGGAAAATGCAGTCCGGAAACAGGCACGTGCGTTTATTCCAACAAGGAAGACTGGACTGCATGCGGCAAGGACGGCCTTTGCAATAATGGCGTTTGTGAAGAGCCTGAATTGCTGCCATTGATTGAAGTAACAACCCCCACGCCGAAACAGGAAGCCACGCCGCCGGCAGCACAGCAGCCTGCAGGCAAATTCGACCTGATTCCGGTGCTGGCTGCGGCAGTGCTGGCTGCAATACTGGCCGGAGCCTATTTCCTGTGGAAAGGCCAAGGCGAAAAGCCGAAGCCGGCGCCGGCAGTTGAAGGCAAAACAGGAAAGAAATGGAGTTTCAGGGCGCCCGCGCACGCCAAATGAAAAGCCAAAAAGCAGGCGGCCGAAAAAGGCCGCGTTCTTCTTATTTTTTTCCATGCCAGGATATGATTATTAACTTCCTCGGCCTATTTTTATTATTATGGCAAATGTTGCTTCATCGCGGCAGCCAACCAACAGGCCGCGCAGGGCTGATAGGCCTGGCTTTGTCGGCAACAAGTATGTCGGCAGGGAAATGGTTCCGCTTTGGAAAGCTTCTGAGCGTCCTGTAAGGGTTTTTCCTGGAAAGGAAAAACCGAGAGCGCGCGTCCGCCTGACACAAGAGGTCGGCAGCTGGGCAGACCTTGACGAGTCACACCTTGCGCTTTCCCCCCAAGGCAAATCCCATTATCTTAGAATGGTGCAAAGCCGTGTTCTGCCTGCGGTTATTGAAGCCTTTGGTCCCCAACTCAGCAAAGCAAAAAGGGAGAGTACAGTTAGGGCTGTATTGAAAGCATCAAGCACCCCTGAAACAACCGCAGACCTGGAGGACTTGGGCCGCGCAATAGGGATTTGCATGCACTCTTTTTTTGGAGCAAGGATATTGGTTAGGTCTGACTTTGGAATGCTTAAGCCCAGGGTTGTTAGGGCGCCTGACGGGAAGGTTATTAGGAGGCCTGACGGCAAGCCACGCAAAACAAGCCCGATGGCACGCAATGAACCCCCTGTTCATGAGACCATGCATGCTTTGGCCGGAAGCGGTTTTTTTGGCAGGATAAATGAAAATGTGGCAGCAAAGGCAGTCGGCACTTATTTTTCCTGCCTTGAGCGCTTTCAAGTAATGAAAAAGCCAGGCGAGATTGAAAGGCGACTCGAAGAAGCAAAAGCCGGTTTGCGGAACGCAGACCCGGATAAAGAAAGTGATTACTTTTATTTTGGCGACATGCTTGCAGCAAAAGCCGCAATCCTCGAATTGCGCGAAATGTGGCCGGGCCTCGGCCTTTTTTACATTGCCGAAGTCTGTAAGGGTGTTGCACCAGAGGAAGCGGAACGCATGCTGCTCGAAAACCCGCCTTCGCATTTCAGGAAATGGCAGAAAAAGCACGGCCCTTATTGGTTCGCCAGGTTTGCAAACGAAGCCACCGCGGGGAAAAGGGCACAAACTGTCGCAAAATAGTATTATTTTTTCCTGAAAAACTCTATGGTTTTCTTCAGGCCTTCGTCAGTGCTGACCCTCGGCTTCCAATCCAATTCCTTTTCCGCAACAGAAATGTCCGGTTTCCTTTTAGCGGGGTCGTCTTCAGGCAAAGGCATGAAAAAAACATCGGATTTCGAGCCTGTGAGCGCCCTTATTTTTTCCGCGAGTTCAAGCATGGTCATTTCTTCGGGATTGCCGAGATTCACAGGCCTGCCGTAATTCGAAAAGGCCAGTTTGAGCAGCCCATCGACCAAATCGCTCACATAACAAAAAGAACGGGTCTGTTTTCCGTCCCCGTAAACAGTAAGCGGCTTTCCGGCCAAAGCCTGCGTTATAAAGTTCGGAATCACCCTGCCGTCGTTGGCGCGCATCCTTGGCCCGTAAGTGTTGAAAATCCTTGCAATCCTTGCCTTCAGGCCGAGTTCTGTGCCGTAATACGTGGAAAGCATTTCCCCAAACCTCTTGGATTCGTCATAGCACGCGCGCGGGCCGTTGATGCTCACATTGCCATTGTATGTTTCGCGCTGCGGATGCTCCAAAGGGTCGCCGTAAACCTCGGAAGTCGAGGCCTCGACAAACACGGCTTTTTTTTTCAGCGCAAAATCAAGCATGTTTTTCGTGCCGATAGAGTTCGCGAGAATCGTTTCCATCGGTATTTTTTGGTAATCCACTGGAGAAGCAGGCGAGGCAAGGTTGAAAACAAAATCTATATGGCCATTCGCACTGAAGCCTTTCACAATGTCCTTTTTCACGAAGGAAAACCGCTTGTTTTTGCCAAGATGCGCGATGTTTGCCTTGTTTCCAGTAATAAGGCTGTCAACCGCAATGACCTTGAAGCCTTTTTCGAGCAGTGCATCGCATAAGTGCGAGCCGATAAAGCCTGCGGCGCCTGTAACAACTGCTGTTTTCAAATTTTCACCCTTTGTTTTCCTTGAATTCGGCTCTTGCCTTGTCCAATTGCTCGAAAGAGCCTATATCAAACCATTTTCCCTTGAAAGTGTGCCCGTAAACAGGCATTTCCCTGTGCAGCCATTCGATGAAATTTCCGGGCGCATCCTTTGAATGCCCTGCCTTGAAGTATTTTTCAAACAATCCCACTGTTTCAGCGGTGTAAAAATAAACCCCGATTGAAGCGAGCGTCGAGACTGGGTGCTCTGGCTTTTCCATGAATTCATTCACCCTGCTCTCAGAATCGATTGAAACAATGCCGTAATGCCTTGCAAGGAATTTGTCCTTGACATCATACAGCCCTATCACCGGTGCCTTTTTCCACTTGAAAAAATCCAGGGCATCCCCCAAACCGAAATCGAAAAGATTGTCAGAGCTGATGTCCAGCACATCCTCCTTTATCCTGCCTTCTTTTATCGCCAAATGCTTGTCGCCGATTGCGCCGAGCCTGTCCTCGTTCGATTTTGTATGGTCGTTTATGATTTTGATTTCCATTTCGGTTTCATACAATTCGCGCCATTCCCTGAATTTTTTGAAATAAAGTTCGTTTGTCACGATAAAAACAGAATCCACCTCATCAAGCGCTTCAATTTTCCCGAGCACATGCTCGAGGACAGGCTTTCCGCCTATCTCTATCAGCGCTTTCGGCATGTCTTTGGTCAAAGGGTGCAGCCGGGTGCCGTACCCGGCCGCAGGAATTATTGCCTTCAATTTGCTCCCTTCAATCGTCGCCTTTCTTGAAGCGCGGCTTCAGTTTCTTGAGCACGTCCGGCAGTGTCGTGTATTCGAGCTCCT
Organism: Candidatus Iainarchaeum sp.; assembly: GCA_043809265.1. Taxonomy (GTDB): domain Archaea; phylum Iainarchaeota; class Iainarchaeia; order Iainarchaeales; family DTGL01; genus JAPLVS01. Next base: position 1,165 of record JAZDDY010000126.1, on the reverse strand, counting down.
TTTCGTCAACCCTGTGCGGCTCGAACGGGCCGTGCGCGCGCATGTATTCCATTGCCTTCAGGCACCTCTTTCTTGTGCTGTCAAAGCTCACGTCGTCGAACAAATCCCTCGGCCCGTAAAGTTTTCCGTTCACGATCTGGAACCCCAATCCTACAACCCTCGGCGGGCCGTCAAACCTTGTCGGAGTGGCGTCATGCTGGGATACAGGCATCAACGGGCCCCTGTGCGACCCTCTCATCCATCCGCTTACAAGGTGCCCCAATGCAAAGCCTTCCAAGACTTCGCCTGTCGCCGGGAAGCCGCTCTGCGACCTCACAAGGCAGACAGGGTCGTCTTTTCCCACGTACTTTCCTGCCGCCATGCTCAGTTTTTCAGTGCAGATTTCGGCTGCAATCGCCTCTTCAGGCGGCAAATCGCCTTTCTTGAAAATCCTTTTGATTGCATAAGTGCTTGTCGTGCCTATAAGAGCAAGCAACTCGTACATTTCTTCAGGGCATTTCAGTGAAATTTTTTCGTGCTTGTAGACGTCGAGCACTTCAAATGAGAATCCCGCGGTCGTGTTCGGGTCTATGACAAGCCCGGCTGTGTTGAACGGGTCTGCGAAAATCCTGAACAAAGGCAGGTTGAATGCAGACGGCTCTGTCTTGTCGCATGCAAAAACCAGCAATGGGTCCGACTTTCTTTCCTTTATTGTCATTTCCGCGACTCCAGGGCCTTGGCCTTTAACGTTCCCTGAAAAGGCATCTGTCAGCAAATCCTGGCCTGCCCCGTAGAGTTTATTTTTTTTCGCCCAGTCAGCGCACATCATGAATGTATCCCATGCGAGCTTGTGGATTTGCTCGTTGTTATTGCCGTTGTAGTGCGTCATGAGAAGTTCAAGGTCATCGCCGCAGTTGAATACATGGAAATCGTTGATTAATTTTTTGTCAACCCCGTTCTTTTTGAGGTTTTTCCTTGCCATCTCCATCATTTCCGCCGGCACTATTATGTGCCCTGCCAGGCTTCCCACATCTGCCTTGATGCAGGAAATAGTTGTCAAAGCCATTTCAGAATTCCCCCTTTTTTTTATTTCCCGATGCCTTCATAGGCAAAGCCCATTTTTTCCAAATGCTTCCTGTCGTAAATATTTCTCCCGTCGATGATTAATGGGTTTTTCATAATCCTT
>JAZDDY010000125.1:0-11531 GCA_043809265.1 Candidatus Iainarchaeum sp. | reverse complement strand
CGCATAAATCGCAAACAATTCCATTTCATCAAGGCCGTGCCATAAGGGAACAGAGCCAAAGAAAATATTGCCGTCAGCGCATGTCATTTTCACATTCCCGCCTGCAAAAATGCCCTTGAACTTGATTTGGTTGCACGGGATAGTCATATCCTTGTCGTCCAAAAAGAAAACAGCGAAATTGATGTCGCCTTTCTTTGGAATCCTTTCAAACTGCTTCGGGGAAAGCATGACAGGCTTGAACATGGCTTTTAAAACAGTGATTTCTACCTCGCCCGAAGCCTTGTTTCCCTTTTTGTCCTTTGCCGTAACCTTTACAGTGAACTTCTTTTCCTTTTCCTTCAGGCCGTAATATGCATGGTAAAAAGTGTAGCCTGCATTCTGCGAAACTATCCCGTCCCCGAAATCCCACTCGAATTCAAGGCTTCCCTGCTCCGGGGAATTGGTTAGGGCGGTGAACGAAAAAGAATAACCTTCGTATGCGGTCTTTCCGGAAGGCTCCACCGAAATCATCAGCACTTTCAACGGGCCGCCTTCCTCGCCTGCCTTCAATGTCTTGAAAGAACCTGTGCTTTCTTTCGATTCGTTCCCTGCAAAAACAGAAATCTTGTAGTAATAGGTTGTGTCAGGCTCAAGGCCCTGCACAAAAACAGAATGGCTTTTAGTGCTGCCTGAGATTTTTTGCTGCAATCCGAGCGCTTCGGTTTTCCCAAGGGCAAGCATTGACTCAGCAGGCACAGAGGTCGACCATGAAAAAACAGCATAGGACGCGTAAGGGAAGACGTTTATGTTGCTGAGCTCAAGATAGGTTTTTTCGCTTTCAGGCATGCATTCCCTGAACGTAAGGTCGCATTGCAGGCCGGCAGGGCATGAACCGCAGGTCAGCTTGCCGCCGCAGCCGTCATCCTCATAACCGCAGGCGCTATCAGCTGAACAGGCTTTTTTCTTGGCGCAATTGCAGCTCCCGCCTGTGCACGAAAAGCCGGCAGTGCACGAAGTGCAGTTCATTGTGCCGTCACAGCCGTCGTCAAGGGAAGGGCCGCACTCGTTCCTGGCATAATACGAAGAGCAGGACAAGGCGGTCGCGCAACTGGCTATTCCCTTTGTGGTTTTTCCAGCATTTGTGTCAGAACAACCGGAGGTTGTGCAGTGTACACCAAACTCATTAGTAGTGGTCGCTTCGCCTGGTTCTGGCTGGCCTGAACCATCGGTGCCTGGATCAGCTGGATTTGCGGGCCCATCGGCTTGAGTTTCCGGAGCAACGCCGGTTTCGGTTGTGATTTTGGTGGATGAGGGGTCAATGTCCTCAGGAACTTCAATCGTCTCTGCTGACCCCTTGCAATCAGTATCAGTGCAAAAATAACCGTTTACCGCAAAACCAACCACTGGGCGGACAGCATCGTCAAGCTTCACAAGATTGCCTTCGCTGTCAACGCCGTATAACGCAAAGCAACGGTTACTGCCCCCCAATTCGCAGCCTACAAGTTTCACCGTCATCTTTTTTACGGTCCCATCAGATTGTAACACCGGGGCATCTGGCCCTGAATAAAGGTAAAGGCCGTCATAAGCATACAACAGAGTGGTATTGTATTTTGCAAAATTTTCCTGGGTCGGAACTGAAATTTGCATTTGCATTTGGCCTGCCGCTATAATTGACATGCTTCCAAATCCAGTATATGAAATTTCAAAAAGGCTCATGTCTTCAGCAGTCCTTAACAGATTCCTTATTTGTTGTTCGTACATCCTGCGTTGCATGTCGCTCATGGGCCTGCCTCTTGCAAGGAAATCCACGCCTTCAATTTTTTCCACCTGGCCGGTCTCAGGATTGAACCTGTAATAATCACTATCGCTTTCAGACCAATAATACTGGCCATCTACCCCCTTTATGGCATTTGAGACCTCTTTGATTGATGCTGAGGTGTATGAACCCTCGACGGTGTAGGATTGTATGACGAAAATAGTGGCTAAGGTCGAACTTGTGCTGCTGGCCCAGGCCTGCTTTCCTGTGCCGGCATAATAGTCTATGGCTTCCACTTCAAAAATCTGGCCTGTGTCGGTTACCTGGAAAAAACTTCCGTCCTGCTCGAAATAGCCTTGTGTCATCTGAATTTCCTGCTTGCCGCCGGCCGTTGTGTACATGTAGGTTTTTCCATCCGGGTCCTGCCAGACAGCGCTGGATTGCAATCCCTGATCGACTAAAGCCGAAAGAAGAGTCCCAAGGCTTCCGGGGGCGGCAGGCACTGCGGCAGGCCCGCCTGTCGGGACAATCTCCAATGCGCCTGTCAGCGGGTTCTGGAAAAGCGTGCCTTCGTCTGTTTTCACAGCGTGAGTGACAGTCCTTGTCTTCGCGTCATTAATGTTCCATTCCATTAACTCCCCTTCCGGAGTCCACCAATAAGTGTTCCAGTTTCCGGGGGGATTCCCAGCAAAAACAGTGAAGTTTGAAAAAATCAGCAAAAAAAGGATTGAAAGCAAAAGGAATTTTTTATGTGAAAGCATTCCTTCCATAATTACTATTACTTCTATAGGAGTATTTAAGGATTGCTCAAGGGCACCGAAGCAGGCCCTTACAGTTTTTCTGCCTTAATAGGGAGATCGCCGCATGTATTATTATGAAAGAAGAAAAAAACGCAATCGAAAAAGCAATCCACGCATACGGAAGAAACAGGTTGGACCAAAGGCTGATTGAGAATAGGTCCTTCCAGCAGAGAAGAAGGGCAAGAAGCTATTTCTCCTTGGTTTGACTGCCAAGCCAACAATTAACTTTTTTTTGCAATAATAATCTTATCGCTTATGGCTGGCTCGGGAGTGAGAGGTGGCGCAGGGCGCGGCGGCAACCCAAAGGCAAGGCCGCGCACAGCAAGGGCGTCGCGCAGGCATGCCTTCAAGAACCCGGCAAAGGCGGATTTCACGCCAAAATTGCAGGCGCTCAGGGACAGGCTTGTTGAAGGCACAAGAGAAGTTTCCACCTATTTCCAGTTCACTGCTTCAGGAATGCCGGTGGAAATACAGGGCGCCCAAACAGGCGCTGAAAAAGCCTTTTCGGAAAGGCTGATTTCCGGCATAAGGGAAATCGCCCAAACCGCCCCCCAAGAGGAAAGGGCGGTCCTGCACAGCCAGGCATTCAAATTTTTGGGCGGCATAGAGCCAAGCCTTCTGCCTGAATCGCATTTCAATACAGGCGCATTCGGGCCTTTCAAAAGCCACAAAAGCCGCGGCATCGGCATTGCAAGGCAGGCGATAAGTTCCGGCGCAAAAAACGCAAGGCTTTACTGCCTGAAAATGCTCGCAGGTCTTCCAAAAAGAGCGGCGCAATACGCGTCTGTGAACCCTTTCGAGCCTGAAATCCTGGAGTCAAGGCTTTTGCCTGAAGTGTCGGATGCTGTCAGGAAAGCGCTTAACGAGCAAAAAATACCGTTTATCAAAATCCGCAGCCACAAATGGAGCGACCGCGAACTCGGGGCAATCAAGGCAAAGGCAAGGGCGCACGCAATGTTCGCATTCAGGGAAATGCTGGATGAAACGCACCCTGAACGCGTTCCTGAATTGCTGAAAGGGATAATAGAGGCCTGTTCGCGCAAAAAAACGCAAAAACCGTTCGAAGAGGAATTTTTCGATTATTGGAGGAAAAATTACGGCTCTGAAGAGGGATTCCACCGCTCGCCGCTCGAAGCAGCAGCAATAGAGGCAAGGGACACCCTGAGGCGCGAAGTCCAGCTCCAAATAGAGATAATGCCGGGCAGGCGTTCAGGCGAGGCAAACCAATAAATTCCTGTTCCCGCACATATTTTGTGAGAGCATGCCGAAGCGCAGGAACAGGAAAGCAGCAATCATTTCTCCCACTGGACTTGACAGGAAAAGAGTCGAGTCAAAAACCGCAGGAATAGCGGCAATGCCGAAGCCTGTTTTCCCGATGATTCCCTTGTCAGAGCTTTCCCTGCATGGCCTGGAATACAGGAATGGAAAAATGGTCGTGAAGGCTGAACCATCGGCAACCATTGACAAGTTCATGCAGGATGAGCGCATGCATTCCGCTTTCGCGCTGGAAAGGCTTTCGCTTGTAAGGGATTTGCGCAGGGAAGGCTTTACAGTATGGGTTCCGGAGGCAAAAAACGGGAACGAACCAGTGACCAACCAAAGACAGTCTTTCATCGAGCTTGCAAGGAAAGCCGGCGCCAGGACTTTCAGGGTCGCACGGGGCGGCTCCTACGATTCAACGTATTCGAGGGACACTTATTCGGTCGCCAAAGGCATAAGGTTTGTGTCACCCAGCGCAGTCTCTGAAAAAAAAAACAAGGGTGAAGCGCTTTGCGGACGCTTCCGGCAGTGAAATAATTCCAGGCAAAAAATTCTTTTCGGCATTGGGCGAAGGCGGCACAGTAGTGAACATAGGCGACAGGTTCCTGCTTGTCGCAGGGGGAACGGCAGGGGCGGCAGAAAAAGAAATCGCATTTTTGGAAGGCCTGGGCATGGAGGTTTTCAGGCTGCCCCCTGGGCTGGCGCCGAAATGCCAAACTGTCGTGAACGACTGGAAAAGGCTTGTTTACATTGAAAACCCGCACATCGACCTTTTCATCAACAGGATTCCGGGAAGAAAAATCTTGGTCGTGGATTACAATTATTTCCAGGACAACAGGCAGCTGGTAAAAGAAATCGCAAGCAAAACAGGGCACGCCCTGGTTGTTGTGCCGCAAGCCGAAGGCGCGCTTTTCCCTGCAAATTTCCTTGACCTTGGAAAAAACCGCATCCTTATGGCGCCAAAGGCAAGGAAAACAATAAGGGCGCTGAAAAAACTCGGCGTGTTTGTCGTGAGGGCTTCAAATGGGATGGGCTCGACTTACCCGCGCGGCGCAGGCATCAGGTGCACAGCAAACCTTTCGCCCGAAACCCAGGCGCAAATCAACAAAAAGCGCAAAAGGAAAAGCGGAAAAAGGCCGGTAAAAAACGCCTGAAAACCGCATAAACTTAAATTCAATGCGGTCAATAATCTTGAAGGTGCGATTTTGGATTCCAAAAAACAGCGCATTTTTGAAAAATACCTTGCCGGAAAAGAACTCGAAGAGCACGAGCACAACTGGCTTGAGGAAATAGACTGGCATCCGGTCGACGAACTCGAATTCCACAAGAATTTCGGGAAAAACCTTGAAAGCGCAATGAAAAGCGGTTCAAGGAAAATAAAGGGATTGCAAGAGCTTTAGGTGATTTGATGCCATTCGGACTTGAAGCCACCAAAACATTCGAGCACGAATACAAAAAATTGTCCAAAAAAAACAGCGAACTCAAAAAGGAAGTCGAATCCAAACTCGCAAGGCTTGTCGAAGACCCTTTCATTTTTGAACCTTTGAGGAGCCCATTGCAGGGCTTTCGGAGAACCCACATAATGAAAAGCCATGTATTGCTTTACGCGATTAACGAAAAAGAAAATTCAGTTTTGCTCGTGAAACTGGAGCCGCATGACAAGGTGTACAGCACAGTGCCGCTGGGGAGAAACTAGAAAACCTTGGAAAGAGGATATGTTTTTATTTTAAAAGAACATAATAGTTATTGGTGTTTTTTTGCCTGAGCCGCCTCACAAGCCGATGCCGAGAAAACCGCACCCCATTTCTGACCCTGCAGTAAAAGCAAAAGTAACCGCTGGCTTCCAGGAAATATGTGCCAACATAGGGAAGCCTGGGCAAACCGAACGAATAAGGGAACTGCGAAGGTTCATTACATCCTCAAGCGGGCCTATTGACGGAGTGGCTACAGCAAAACTGCAAAAAGCGCTTGACCTGCTCTCAGCCCGACACAGCAAGGTACTGCCAAAAGTTGTGCCGAGCGGGGATATTGCCGAAAAAAGGCAGAGGGAAGACTCTGCGGCAGAATTGCAGCACATTCGTGATTTTGCAAGCGGGAGAGCCAGGCCAGTACGCGAAGTGCCAAGGCAGGCGGCACCAGTACAGCAGGCGCCCATAAAGAAGAACCTTTTTGAAAACAGGGCAGAAGAGCTTAATGCTGCGGTCGAGGCAAGGGCTTCAAAAGGCACTTTCGGCTTTGACCACTGGGAGAGAACGAACAGAGCTTACGGGGAAATGATTAAGGACACAGGCATTGCGCCTTTATGGGATGTTTTTTTCCGTGAAGGCCGCGGAAGGGTTTCAAGGGACAAGAGAAGGGAATACGGAAATGTCAAGGGGGTCCAAGGTTATTACGACTGGCCGAATTTCCATGAAAAAATAGGCCAGGCTTTGAGGTCGCCGCAGTTTGGTGAAGCGAACCTTAGGGCGCTCGCGAGAATTGTTGAAAATGCAAGCCAGGCAGGAATGTCTATCAGGGAAATAGACCCGAAAGGAAATGCAATAATCGTGACAGTCGACGGAGGCGCATTACACCCATATGTGAACACCGCAATAGAGGCAATGAAAGACGGAAAAATCACCAAGGTCGGCGACCCTGCAAAATACGACAAGCGGCTTGTGAAGGAAAGGCATGGCGGCGATGTTTCCAAACTGCAGGAAACTGAAGCACTTTGGAAGGACAAATACGACCGTGAAATGGCATTCCTGAACGACCTCATAACATCGCCTGAAGCCGCAAGGCGGCACCCAAACCCCCAGCGCGAAAGGCACAGGGGATTACCGTTTTAGGCGAAAAAGGGAAAAAAGAGGGTGAACATAAATGGACAAAAAATTATCCGGCAGACTCCACAAACTGGAGGCCGGTGACAAAATCCAGGTCAACGGCAAAATTTTCACGATAAAGGAAAAAATTGCCCATCCCGCTACTGACGAATTCCACAGCAGGATAACAAGGTTCGAATTGGGCGGTGGTTTTGCCCTGGAATTCGATTGGGACTGGAAATTCTTCCAATGCATTCCAAAAAAAGGCTGGTTCGGCTTTATCACCACAAAGGCAGTCCATTTCGAGATAAAAGAAATAAAAATCCTTGTAAAAAAACAATAATCCGCTTCTTCTGCAAAACCCGCTCTTTTTAGCCTTTTCCCAAACAGATCCTATTGGTGCCGGTGTTTTTTCGGGTTCGTTCGCGAACTCTCTTCTCAAAAAACGCCGGCGCCATTTGTTCGAATGAAGAAAACCAGGCAAAAGGCCCCTGGAAAGGAATAAATACTCCGGATGCCTATTAGTTGGCATAAAGGGACGGAGGCTTTGGAATGAATTTGTTGAAAATGAATTTCAAGGATTACAATACCCTGGACATCGCATTGGTCAAAGCAGCGGTTTTCTTTGCGACACTGTTCCTGGTTTCCCTTGTGCCTGAATTCGCGCAATGGGTTACAGGAACGCACTGGGCGATATTTTTGGTAATAGCGGTGCTCCTTGCGATAAAGCCGTTAATGAAAGCCTGGAAGTAAGCCTGGTTCAGGCAACTGAAAATAAGGCAGGCCGCAGAATTCCTGAACGGAATCCGCAGAAGGCGGCCCGGCATGGAAGAAGTATTCGGGCTTTCCGGCGTTTTCATGGAAACCGCCCTCGCCATCGAAACAGAAACCAGAAAAGAGCTTGGCAGGCTGAACGCTTCCCAAAACAATTAAATTCCCCTCGCATTTACTTGTTCGTATGACGAGGGTTTCCGGAACGCAGAAAAAGAACTCCAGGCAGGGAAACCCGAACATTGCCAGGGCGGCAAGAAAGGCAAGGCTTTCCCTAGGCCAAAAGGAAAGGGCGCAAAAAAGGACCGATTACGCGAAAGTAATCCTGAGGTGCTGGGAGGCCACCAGGAAAGGGAATGGCAGGGTTCAGTTCGCGTCACTTTTCAATAAAATCAGGACCTCTGACGGCTACGGCAAGGGCTCACTCACAGGAATCCGCGGGTATGCTTCGATGAAAGAAATGCTTTCAGTGCTGGAGCGCTCAGGCTGGCTGGTTTTGGAAACCGAGGGCCAGAAAAAGTTTTACAGGCTTTCGTTTCGCGCGCAAAGGGAACTGGAAAGGCGGTCTAAAGGAACGGAGATTTCCAGGCCGGAACAGGTCGGCCAAATCACCAGCCTGAAGCCGGACAAGGAAAGCATGTCAACTGTTTTCATCGGCGCCAGAAAAAGCTAGAAAGGAATAAATTCTCCTTTTCCAGAATTAGCCATAAACAAATAAACCGCAAAGCAAAATTTAACCATTTCGCCAGCCGCCTTCCCCGAAACTCTTAAATTTTCCTGCCAAGCAGTACTTTTATGCAGGGGCGTTTTTCAGCGGAAATCGGCCTGTGGGGCTTAATCCACGGCAGCCTTTTCGTGCCGGACGGGAAAGGCAATGCGATTGAAACCAGGGATAACCTTGACCTTTTGCTTTCAGCGCTTTCCAAAAAAATCGAAAGCGGCGGGCTTAAATCCGTCGGAGTCGAATTTGCGCCGGACTACTTGAAGGAATGGCGCGCCCTGATGCCCTTGCTGAAAGCTCAAAAGGACCCCACCCGCATTTCTATTCCATTGGACGGCAGGAAGCTCATGGAAACGCCTTTTTGGCCAGTAATCGAAAGGATTGCTGTCGGGGAATGCCGGGGAAACCTCAACCATGCGATGCGCAGGTTCACGATTGCAGTGTATTCTGCGCGCTTAATCAATTTCCTTGACGCCAAAGGAGTGAAAATCATCGCGCTCGGCAACAAGGCCATGACAGTAAGGAGCAGGCGCATCAGCAACCTTGTCGAAGATGGAGTGCTGCCAAAGGAAGCGAACTATCAGGGCGCACTCGAACAGGATGAAATGGTTGAAACAAAAATTGCTGCGCTCAAAAGAAAAAAAAGGCTCCCCCAGGTCCTGCTGGCCGGAGCCAACCATTTGGTTGAATTGGGCGAAAGACTGGAGCACCACGGAATCAAATGCGATTCGCGCCTTTTGTACCCAGAAAACTTGCCCACCGGGCTTTTGGACTGGAAGAGCTATCTCATTGCAAGAGACCACATCCTAAGGCAAAGAAAACAAGAAAAAACAAAACCCAGAACAACTCCAAAAAAACCGCAAGCACACCGAGTATAACCATTTCGCCAGCCGCCCTTTCCCCGCCCGGCGTCACAGCCAGAAAAGAAAATGACAAAAAAACGAGAAAACGCAGCAAAAAACTGGCAAAGGGGGCGTGAGGGGGGATAATTAAGTCTATTATGCACTCAATATCAATCTTTTATGGATTTTTAGTGCATTATAGCACTAGGCCTGGCAAAGCTTGGAAAAAACCAGCACAAAGAAAGTATTATAAATATTATTTGCACATATGTTATTGGTGGTGTGTTGTGGCTAATGTGTGTGTTTCGGTTTCGGAAGACATGAGGAAAAAATTGAAAAAGTTCGAGACAGTCAACTGGAGCGCCGTGGCAAGGCAGGCTTTCGCAAAAGAACTCTCAAAACTCGAACTAATGGACAAAATCACGGCAAAATCCAAAGCAACAGACAAAGACATAGAGGAACTGGCAGGCAAAATAAAAGCCGGCATGGCGGACTGGCATAACGAGAGGGCCTAAATGCAGCTCGTAACAGACACCAACGTCATTGTTGCCGCACTGTTAAGGAAAGGCGACACAAGAAAACTCTTGTTCTCGAAAAAATTCGAATTGTTTGCGCCCGACAACATTAACACCGAAATATTGAACCACAAGGACGAATTCAAGCAAAAAGGCTCAATGACAGAACAAGAATTCCAAACAGCACTAGAACTCACACTTGAAAACATTTCATTAGTGCCAATCGAAGAATACGCTTCATTCAAACAAAAAGCCCTCTCGCTCGCCCCAAAAGGCCACAAAGACGACTGGCCTTTCCTGGCACTCGCACTAAAACTCTCCTGCGCACTCTGGTCCAACGACTCGGCCCTAAAAAAACAAACAACAATCAAAATACACACAACAACAGAACTCCTAAAACAAAACACCTGAAAACCAACAGGCGACTACAAACCCCAGCCAGCGCCACAGCCACCTTCCCCGATACCCTTAAGTTCTCCTGATGAGCAATTAGAGTATGAGTAGAACAAATCTTTCCAGTGGTGAAATGCGACAGATTGAGGCATCGCTTGAGGACATCAAAAAGGGCAAGGTTTTTCCGCTTAAAAACGAATACAAGGACTTTGGTAACGCCAAGGAATTGGAAGACAAGCTTGCGGTCCGCAAAATGACGAAAATCAGCAGGGAAATAAAAGATGGAAAGAGAAAAATTTTCACTGAAAAAGAAGCAAAAAAACGCTGTTTTTTACTCCTACAAAAATGACAGGCCGGGAGTTTTTGCCTTCAAATGGGGGCTGTTTTCGGCGTTTTCGGGCAAATTGTAGCCTTTTTTAGGCATATGCTTTAAAATTGTAGGCACCCATTATTGTTATATGTTTGTTGAAGAACAGAAGGCCGGAAAAAAGAAAAAGTACTATTTGGCGCATTCGTTCAGGTACGAGGGGAAAGTCAAGAAAATCAGGGTTTTCCTTGGCTCGGATTTGGGCATTGAAGAGCTTGAAAATGCAATGCTTGCCGCCGAAAAGCAGATATTGCTGAAAGTGCAGGATTTCAAGAAAATCCAGGACCCGCTCCTCGAAGTCCTTTCAAAAGCCGAAATAGAAAAAATAAGGCAATTGCAGGAAAAAAAAGCCTTCAAAGTATTCCATTTGTCTGAAGAGCAATGGGAAATCTTTTCAGAAATCTTTGCCTACAACACGAACGCAATCGAGGGCTCCATGCTGAGCCAAAACGAGGTCAAGCAAATCCTTGGAAAAGGCCAGTGGCCGAAAGACAAAACAAGGGAAGACATTTCAGAAGCGTACGGCGTAAGGGACGCGATAAAATTCACCCGCGAAACAAACGAAGGCCTTTCAATCGAACTAATCAAAAAAATCCACTGGACTGTTTTCAGAAACTCAAAACCGTTTGCAGGCAATTTCAGGCGCCTTGGAATGGAAGTCGCAGTCGTGGACGCTTTCGGGAACGTCGTGCACCGCGGCGCGCCCTCAGAAAAAGTGCTCGAGTTGTTAAAAGAGCTCTGCACTTGGTACAAAAAATTCGAGGCAAAATACCCGCCAATCCTTTTGGCAAGCATTGCCCACAACCAATTCGAAAACATTCACCCCTTCGAGGACGGCAACGGCCGCGTGGGAAGAATCCTGATGAACTATGTGCTAATCAAGCACGGATTGCCCCCTGTAAACATTGATTTCACGAAAAGAAGCCAATACTATGCTGCACTCAAGGAATACGAGGACAACCACGACATCAAGCCCACAATCGAATTATTGCTGGAAGAATTCAAAACCCTCAAAAAACGCCTCAAAGCAAACAGATGACTACAAAAACACAAATGTAGTCACCCAAACCCGCCAGCCGCCTTACCCTTCCGTCTTCACAGCCATCAAAGAAAACAGGCAACAAAAACAGGACAGGCAAAAAAAAGGGGGGGCGACGACGAAGACGACTACATAACAAGGGCGAGGCAAAAAACGCGAAAGAGGGAGCGAATTGGATAAGGGGCAAAGCTATAAATTCTGGTTTGGGGATTATTGTATTATGCGTGTTTTCCGGAATAAAGGGCGGACTGTTGGAAGGAGAAGCCTTTCAGATGGCTTGCGTGAAA
>JAZDDY010000124.1:0-3952 GCA_043809265.1 Candidatus Iainarchaeum sp. | reverse complement strand
GGCTCAATTCCCTATTTTTTTCTTTTTGATTCCGCCCTTCAAAGGAACCCCGCAGTCAGGGCAGGCCTTCAGGCGTTTTTGGGCATTGAATTTTTTCCCGCAAACAGGGCATTTTTTCAAAAAAGAAAACACTTCCTTTATTTCGCCCTGTGTGGCCGAAGAAAAAGGGATTTTGAGGAGCGCAAGGAAATTCTGGATTGAAAAATCGTCCGTGAGCACCAAAAAGTCCTTTTTTTCATCGAGCAATTCAAGCCCCAAGGCCACAATCGAAATGTCCTCTTTGCTGATTTTATAGCCGGTTTTTTCAACAAGCCCCTGGACTCTTTCGGCAAACTCTTTTTTAGGCGCCCTCAGGGAAAGGACGCCATGCTTTAAGGCATTCTCGACCAAAAGCCTGCTCTCCATCGAACGGAACTCTGCGGCCACCGAAGGCGTGGTCAAATAGCGCTTTCCCTCTTCAAAAGCAAAATTGGCCTCGTTAAGGATGGCCGAGGCGTCAAGAACGAAAATCATAACAAAAGAAAGGGTATTGAATAAATATATTCCTTACCATTAATGGGTATTGCGGAGAAAGGATGATGGATTTGGAGAATACAGCCAAAGCCTTGAGCGAAATCGAGGTCAAGGCCCTTGAAGCGCTCGCTGAAAGCGAAAAAACCATTTCAGGGATATCGGAAAAAGCAGGCATCCCCCTGGATTCTGTCAGGAGGGCGCTTGCATGGCTGAAAGAAAAAGAAATGGCTTCGGTCGGCGAAGGCGAGGAAACCCTCACCCTTAACGAAAAAGGCATCGAAGCACTGAACAAAGGCACGCCTGAAAAAAGGCTTGTGGAAGCACTGCAAAAATTGGGAGGAAAAGCGGCATTGCAGGAAGCAATGAAGGAAAGCGGAATGCAGGCAAACGAATTCAGCGCCGCACTGGGGATTGCAAAAAGGCTGAGCCTTGTCGTGTTCGTGGAAGGAAAGATTTCGCTTACAGGCTATGAAAAGGAATGGAATTTGAAGGATGATGAATTCCTTGAACAGATAAAGAAAAAGGCGAAAGGCAAAGAAGAGGTTTCAGCAAAAGAACTCGATTCGGGCTGCATCACGGCGATGGTGCAAAGGGGTTTCGGAAAAACAAAAAAAATAGAGATGTCGGCAGGCACTAAAGCGCAGATAACTGAACTCGGAAAGAAGGCGCTCGAAATAGCACAGAGCACAAAAAACCGCTCTTACAATATATCCGGGGAAGTTCCAACGCTTTTCATCGGCAAAAAACAGCCGTATGCAAGGTTCCTCGAACAGGTAAGGAAAAAACTTATCACAATGGGCTTCAATGAAATGGAAACCCCGAACATCGTGCAGGAATTCTACAATTTCGATGTATTGTTCCAGCCGCAAAACCACCCTGCAAGGGACTGGACCAACACATACCAATTGAAACAACCGAAATTCGGCAGTCTCCCTGACAAAAAATATGTGAAGGCAGTGAAATCCGCGCATGAGACCGGCGGTGGCACAGGAAGCATTGGCTGGCGCTATGACTGGAGCGAAGACATAGCGAAAAGATTGATGCCTGCGGCACACGGCACCGCCCATTCTGCAAGGCAATTGGTGAAAGGCGTGGAAGCCCCCGGAAAATATTTTTCAATCGCCCGCTGTTATCGTCCTGACACCGTGGACAGGACGCACCTAATTGAATTCAACCAATTGGAAGGCATTATTGTGGGCGATTTTTCTTTCAGGCACCTGCTCGGGATGCTCAAGCAGTTCGCTGAAGAAATCGCTCACGCTGAGCAGGTTAGGTTCATGCCTGATTATTACCCTTTCACTGAACCGAGCGTCCAGCTCTCTGCATTGCACCCTGAATTGGGCTGGATTGAATTCGGCGGCGCAGGAATGTTCAGGCCTGAAATGCTTGAACCGCTTGGGATAAAGCACCAGGTGCTTGCCTGGGGCCTTGGCGTTGACAGGCTTGCAATGTTTAAACTGGGCATAAGCGATGTAAGGGAACTGTTCTCGCAGAGACTGGACTGGCTGAGAGAAGAAAAAATGGCGGTGCTCGAATAATGCCGACAATAGAAATCAGCAAAAAAGACCTCGAATGCCTTGTCGGCAGGAAAATCCCTGAAAAAGAATTAAGGGAAGAGGTTATTCTCTTTGCTAAAAGCGAAATCGAAGGCATCGAAGGCGACAAGCTCAAGGTCGATGTGAAGGATTCCAACAGGCCTGATTTGTGGGGCGTTGAAGGCATCGCGCGCGAACTCCGCGGATATTACGGCATCGAGAAAGGCATTCCTAAATTCGCAATCAAAAAAAGCGGAGTCACCGCAAAGGTTGACCCTGCGCTGAAAGGCATAAGGCCTTGTGGTGCTTACGCGGTGGCGAAGAATGTCAAGGTCACTGATGAATTCATCCAGCAATTGATCCAGATGCAGGAAAAAATCTGCGAAACCTTCGGCAGGAAAAGGAAAGAAGTCGCCATAGGGATATTCGACAATGACAAGGTCGCAGGGAACGTGCGCTATTATGCCGCGGGCACGGAAGAAAAGTTCGTGCCTTTGGGCTACAGGATCCCTTTCACCTTGGAAGAAATCCTGAAAGACCACCCGAAAGGGAAAGAATACGCTAAACTCCTTGAAGGCCAGAAAAAATATCCCTTGCTTGTGGATTCGAAGAAAGAAGTGCTTTCGATGCCCCCGATAATCAATTCGGAGCATTCGGGCAAAGTCACGCTTGAAACAAAAAACCTGTTTGTGGACGTGACAGGCTACAAGCAGGAAACAGTCGAAACCGCGCTGGAAATAGTTTGCGCCGCGCTCGCGGACAGGGGCGCAAAAATCGAATCCGTCACGGTTGATTATGGGAAAAAGAAAATAGAAACCCCGCGCTTTAAAAACAGGAAAATAAACGTGCCTGTGGCGCTCTTCGAAAAACTGTTCGGCGGAAAGCTTTCCGAAAAGGAACTGGTGAAACTTACGGAAAAGAAAAGGATGAATGCAGTGAAAAAAGGGAAAGCCCTCTCGGTATCCTATCCTTCTTACCGCTCGGACATACTGCACCCGGTGGACATTATCGAGGATTTGCTTGTGGCTTACGGTTATGGAAAAATTTTGCCCATAAAAGTGCAGGTTGCGGTGGAAGGCTCTGAATTGCCTGAAACCAGGACAATCGAAACCGTGAGGGAATGCTGCATCGGCATGCAGCTCCAGGAAATCCTCACTTTCACCCTGACCTCGAGGGAAAAACAGGAAGCAAAAATGCTCCTGGAAAAGCAGGAATTTGTGGAATTGAGCAATCCTGTTTCCGCGGAATATTCAATCCTCAGGAAAAGCATTATCCCAGAGCTCTTGGCTTTTTTGTCCAAAAACAAGCACTGCGAATACCCGCAGAAAATTTTCGAAATCGGGAAAACGTTTTCATTGCAGGCAGGCGCAGAGACAGGCACGCGCGAGGCGAACACTGCCTGCATTGCCTTGAGCGGAAAGCAGGAAAATTACACTTCGATAAAAGCGCACTTGGACGCGCTCTGCAAGACAATGGGCTGGAAGTATGAAATGCAGGAAAAAGACCACGCTTCCTTCAAGAAAGGCCGCTGCGCTTTGGTGAAAGTGAACAGCAAGAGCGGAGTGATTGGAGAGCTGAGCGAAAAAGTGCTCGCGGCATTCGACCTTGAAATGCCGACTGCAGTGCTGGAAACGGAGATCTGAAATGCCAAAGCGGCCTGAAAGGTACTGGGAAACTCCAAAGCGGAGGAAACCCACCCCGGCCCCAAACGCACAGCAACCGAGAAAAATAATACCTGCGCAAGTCCTTGAATGCATTAGATTATCCCGCGACCCGATTACTGCAGCCGACATCGCGAGAACCATTGGGCCTGGCGTAACAGCCGGGCAGGTCGGAGAAATCCTTGACCCGTTAGTGGAGCGCAATTTGATTGAAAGAACAGATAGAAAAAAATCTCCGCCTGT
>JAZDDY010000123.1:0-12298 GCA_043809265.1 Candidatus Iainarchaeum sp. | reverse complement strand
GGAGTGTAAAGGATTGCGCCCTTCATTGCGGCAGCGCACCAGCGCTTGTCAGGCTTCAATCCCAAGCGCTTGAAATGCCCTAATCCGAGGCCTTCACCGCAGTGCTTTGGCACTCCGACTTCCTGCTTGCGTTCAAGGCATAACACGGAGAGGCCGCGCTTTGCAAGCTGTTCCGCGCTGCGCAGGCCTGCAACACTGCCGCCGATGATTATCACATCAAATTGTTCCAATCAAAACACCAACAAGAAATTCATCCAAAACCATTAAAAGAATTCTGGAGGGATTCAAAAATATTCAATCTTATACCCGGGCAAGGAAAAGCTTGCGGCATTGTCTTTCGGCCTTATTTTTAGAATTCCTTCCTTTGCGCCGAAAGAAAGCCGCATTTCAATGAAGGAAACGCGACCGCAGAGTTTCGGGGAAAGCGAGATCGTTTTGTCATAGGCGTCAACCTTCAGGCCCATGGCGAATTCATTGAATAACCGCAATGCCATCGCATCGCCCCACAATTGGTTTGGGCAGCCGGTTTGCTGCAAGGTGGAAGGATTCCAGCATTCGCCGATGCAGCCGAGCGCATCCCTTTCAAGGTCGGCGGAAAGCAGATCAAAATAATGCCAGCCGTTTTCAGGGTCGCCGAGCAAAAATTCCGCTCCGCCCATCAGGCCGTTGCACAAGGACCAGACCTTGCCCTCGTGATAGGAGTCAGGGGAAAATTTCGGGTCAAACCTAGAAAGGGAAAGAACGCCTCTTTCATTCGAAAATTCTTCAGACCTGAAAGCCTCCAAAACCTCTTTCCTTCCGCTCACGCCCAAAAACAACGGCACAAGCGCATTCACCCTGCGTGTGGAATCCTTTTTCTCCACGGCAATGCGGTCGATGAAAAATCCGCCTTTAAAAAATTCATTGTCGAATTTTTTTTCGAGGTCGGCGGATTCTTTTTCAGCCCAATCCGCTTTTTCCTTTATTTTCCTTTCAGGGCGCTTCAGATAAGAGGCAAACTGCGAGAATGCTTTAAGCGAAGCGACATAGAGCGCCTGGACTTCGACCGCCTTTTTAGGCCTGTTCAATGTGTCCATCCAGGTTTCATTGCAGCCCTGGTCGTGCACAATGAAACCGTCGCCTGGGTCGCGCCTTGAATCAAGGAATTCCATGCAATGCACTGCCTGCGGCGCCATCCTTTCAGCAAAAGCGCGGTCGCCTGAAGCCCTGCAATAATGCTCCAATGCAATGAGGAAGAGCGGCGTTGAATCGATTGCATTGAAGGTTTTTTCATTGCCAAAAATATAATTGGGAACCTGCCCTTTGGCAGAGTGGGATGCAAAAAAGGAAAGGGATTGTTTTGCGTTTTCGTGCTGGCCGAGCATTGTTATTGCCGGCAATGACCAGAAAATATCGCGCGCCCAGTATTGCTGGAACCAAGGAAGGCCGGCAATATACGAATCGTTCCCGTGCAGGAGCTCGATGGCGCTTGCTGCGGAATTTAGGGCGCAGCCCAGACCCTCATTGTCTGTTTCTATTGCCGAGGCGAGCTTTGAGAAATTTTTTGATTTGTGGAGAAGCTCGTTTTTTTCAGGCCTGAAAAAATTCTCGGTGGAAATCGAGAAGGCGATTTTGTTTCCTTTGAGCTTGAAAATTCCCGGCACAAAATAGCACTGTTGTTCGCCGCCTGGCGCGTGAACCCTGTACTGCGGATTGGATTGGAAAGAGGATTTTCCTTTCAACGGAGCTATAAAAAGTTTCCCCAGATCGCTTTCCACAGCCAAACGGTTTCCTGGTTTTACCTTGTATTGGCGGCTGTGGAGGTTTTCGTGCACCGAACGCATGTTCACTGCAATTTCAAGGCAGGCGGCAATTTCCTTTTTTGATGAAAGTTCCAGGACAAGCGCTCCGCCTGAGCGCGGCAGCCAGGTTTTTTGCGATATAAGGGAGCCGTCTTTCAGCCTGTGCAGGTGCGTTGCTTTCAGGAAATCGTACTGGGCTTCAATGCAGTTCTGCTCGCCTAAAAACTCCTCTCCGGCCTTAAAATCAAAGAATTCAAGGAATTTGATGCCGTGGCTCCAGAGCCCCGCCCATTTGTTTTTGAAGCCTGTGTCCCCGAAGCGGTAAAAGAACGCGCCCGGATTGGACAAAAAATAGGAAATTGTGCCGAGCGAAGCGGTTTTTCTAATCAATGAAACCCCCAAAAGTGAAAGAAAAAAGAATATTTAAACATAATGGGCTTATTTAAAAACAGTTTTGGGTTTTTTA
The DNA here is from genome assembly GCA_043809265.1 of Candidatus Iainarchaeum sp. Taxonomy (GTDB): domain Archaea; phylum Iainarchaeota; class Iainarchaeia; order Iainarchaeales; family DTGL01; genus JAPLVS01. The sequence goes on along the minus strand of JAZDDY010000123.1, from coordinate 10,051 downwards.
GTGCTGGTGCTTGGGAATGGCTCAGGATATTATCGTCTTCGAGGTAAGCTGGGAAGTAGTCAACAAGGTCGGCGGCATCAACACGGTGCTTGCCTCGAAAGCGCCGATAATGAAAAAAAGCTTCAAGGATTACTTTGCAATAGGCCCCTATATCAAAAGGACGGCTGCAACAGATTTCGAGAACGAAAAGCCAAGCCCTGAATTTCAGGCAGCATTCGACCGCCTGGAAAAAGAATACGGCATAAAATGCTATTCAGGGCACTGGCTTGTGACCGGAAGGCCGAAATGCCTGCTTGTCGATGCCGCAGACATGAAGCACAGGGCAAACGACATCAAAAGGGAATACTGGGATTTTTTCAGGATAGACTCGCTGAATTCAGGCAACGATTTTGACGAGCCGCTTGTATGGGGCAAAGCCGCAGGCCTGATGCTCGAAGAGCTCATAAACAATGTTTTCGCAAAAGAATTCAAAAAAGAAAGCTGTGTAGTGCACTGCCATGAATGGCTTGCAGGCGGAGCCCTGCTGCACCTGAAACACTCATCGCCTTCAATCAAAACAGTTTTCACCACACACGCGACAGTGTTAGGGAGGAGCATGGCCGAGGCAGGGCAGGACCTCCACCGGGAAATCAACGAGGGGATTGCCGCGAACCGCGCGGTAGGCGACGACCGTTGCTACCAGTTCAACGTGCAGGCAAAGCACCAGGCGGAAAAGGCGTGCGCGCACAGCGCAAACGTTTTTACCACGGTTTCGGAAATCACAGGCAGGGAAGCCGAATACCTGCTCGGCAAAAAGCCGCATGCGATTGTGCCCAACGGCTTGAACCTTGACAAGTTTTATGTGATGGAGGAATTGTCTAACCTGCACGTGCAGTACCGCAGCAAGATAAGGAAATTTGTTATGGATTATTTCGCCCCGTACTACCATTTGAACGTCGAGGAAACAATTTTCTATTTCATTTCAGGCAGGTACGAGTTCAGGAACAAAGGCTTGGACCTGTTCATCGACGCCTTGGGGGAACTGAACAAAAAACTCAAGGACCGCGATTCGAACAAAACAGTGGTTGCATTCATCTGGGTGCCCTCGGACAACCTGGGCAAAAACATAGAATTATTGAAGCACATGGCTTTGTATGAGCGGCTTGAGGACGAAATAGAGGAAGAAGTGAAAAAAATAAAGAACAGGCTTTACTACAACATTTCGAAAGGCCAGCCGCCGACCTCGGAAAACCTTTTGGACGAGGAATTTTTGTACAACACGAAAAAAATGCTGTTCGAACTGAAGCATGACAAGAACGACCTGCCGCCGGTTTGCGCGCTCGAAATCGGCGAGGAAAACAGCATCACAAGGACAGTGCAGAAAAACAAGTTGTCCAACAAGGAAACCGACAAGGTGAAAGTAATCTATTATCCCACCTATCTCTCGCAGACAGACGGCCTGATCGGATTGGATTATTACCAGGCTGCAATAGGCTGCCATTTGGGCGCATTCCCCTCCTATTACGAGCCCTGGGGCTACACCCCACTGGAAACAATGGCGCTGGCATTGCCCACCATCACTTCCGATTTGAGCGGTTTCGGCCAATACCTTGAAAAAAATGTCCTCGGGGGAAAAGAGGAAAAATCAGTGAAAGTCGTGAAGCGCATGAACACGGATTATGAAACCGCAAAAAAGGAGCTCACAGACTACATGCTCGAAATCTATTCCATGGACAAAAGGGAAAGGGTGGATGCAAAAATCAGCGCGAAAAAAATCTCCTACTTATTCGACTGGACCAAGCTCATAGAAGAATACGAAAAGGCATACGCGCTGCTGTTCAAGTGACCAGGCAGCAAGGATTAAATATAACAAAACCCTATTTTCTGCGGTGATCCGATGTTTGTTTTCTTGTTCGGTTTTGGAAAAGGGAAAATGGAAATGACGCTGGAAAAATTCAATTTTTCTGCAGGGGACACAATCAAAGGGCATGCTTCGCTCACATTGAACAAGCCGACAAAGGCAAGGGCAATGAAGGTCGTTTTTTGGGGTGAAAGGGAATCAAGGCACACGCACCACGACTCGCACGGCACCCATACAAGCACCAGAACCGAAACAATTTACAGTTTCGAACTGCCGCTAGACGGCGAAAAAGAATATTCAAGCACCGAATATGATTTTGAAATAAAGGTGCCGGCCATGCAGCAGGCGCAAATGCCGGAAATGGACGGCGCTTTCGGGGCGGTCATGAAAACCGCCGCCTTCCTTGCAGGCCCGATCGCACCGCCGAAATGGTTTGTCCAGGCAAAACTCGATATTCCCGGCGGAATGGATGTCTCGAAAACAGTGCAGGTGAATATAGGGTAGGCAGGATTGCATGAGATTAAAATTTGCCTTTATTGCACTGGCCGCAGTCCTGTTGCTGGGCGGCTGCTCGCAGCAACAACTTTCAAGGGAACAGGTTGCACAGATACCCGAGGCAAAGGCATTCATGGACAAAAACCCGAACGCAATTTTATGGTCGAATTATTTCAGCGAAAAAAACTATGAGGGGCTTGTATTATATGCGCCCGAAGAATGCAAAGAAATCCCTGCAAAAGAATACTGGAAGGCCACGCTGACAACCCAGGAAAAAACGCTTACCGTGTTCCTTGACGGGAAAACCCTTGCCCCAGAATGCATTGCGGAAGAAAGCAAGGCGCCAACCCCAAAGCCGGCCCAGACACCGGCACCCTCAAAAACACCGACGCCGACCGCAAGCCAGGCTCCGGCTCAAACTGAAACCCCAGTGCCGACTGCAACGCCTTCAGGTATGCCGGCAGCAACCCCTAAAAAAACACCGACTCCTGCTTACATTGCCACGCCAACGCCGGTCCAGACAGCGACACCAACGCCGGCAGCAACGCCTACACCTACGCCGACCGCCGCCCCAACTGCAACGCCAACCCAAACCCCGACACCCACAGCCACCCCCACAGCCACTCCGACCGCTACTCCAACACCGACTGCAACGCCTACGCCGACCGCTACACCAATGCCCACCCCTACGCCGACAGCAACTCCGACGCCTACACCGACTCCGGCGGCATTGGATTTCTCTATCACCTCGATAGAGTTTTTTGTTCCAAATGAACCGTTCACGAATTACGAAGTCAGGTTTACGGCAAGGGTCGACGGGACAGACTGCAGCGGCCAAAGCCCGACCGTGGTGCTATACGTCGAGGACTCGGAGGAAGCCGACATGCTATTGTCGGATTTCTGTCCGACAAAGACCGCCTCAAAGAAATTCACAGTGTCAAAATTAGCGTTTTTTCCTGGCCCCAACGAGGTAAAAGTCGTAATAGACGCATACAACGAATATTCCGAACCAAATGAAGGCAACAACCAGCAGAGCACGATAGCCATAATTCCGGAAGAGTAGATTTGGTAAAATCAGCCTTTGGTTTTCCCAGCCGCCTTCTTCTGCACCCTTCCCTTGAGGTCGTTGATTACGTTCATGTAGTTGATGAACGCATCATAGGGGTTCTCGTAGGGATTGAAATATTTGTGGACGTCTCCATCCGCAAACCATTTCGTGCACATGTAATAAAAGTGGTCTGAAATCTGCAGCCTGCGCCAGTCCTCGAGCGCCTTGCCCTTGGCTTTCCTTGCCTGTGCCTCGAGGCCTTTCAGTTCTGAAAAAGCCTGCTGCTGCATTTTGTTCTCGAGCCACGCACTCAGGTCTCGGTCAACATCAGCCCAGGAAACAATGCCAGGCACATCAAATTCGTCTTTGGGCTCGTGCTTTTTTATTATGTCAGAGGCAAGGGAAAAATTCAGGTGCTTGTGCTTCAGAACCTCGTTTGGAAGATAGGAGAGGAAATTGAAAATGCCTGTTTCCTGCCATTGGTGCTCGCCGAAAGTCTCATAATCCATGAAAATGTTGATGCAGTCGCCCTGCGAAGAAGAAAGCCAGGAAGCGTACTTGTCTGCCGTGAGCGGGAATTCACTCCATGAATGCTCGGAAAAACGGAACGCGATGTCATCGCTCAATTTGTAATTCCTTGAAAGCACTTTGATATCAGAGCCCTTGGCTTTGTATACATAATTTGGGCTGCGCCATCCCAAAAAGCGGTCTATGCCCTCGCAGACAATTCCCTTGAAGCCGAGCTCGTCGGCCGCCTGCGCTATTTCATTGGAATACATTGCTTCGGTGTTCCTGAACACTTTGGGCTTGATGCCGAAGGTTTGCTTCATTCTTTTCCTGTGCAATTTGACCTGCTCGATGAATTCTTTTTTGGACACAAGCCAGGAAAGCGAATGATAGTATGTTTCGTTGAAGAATTCGCAGCAGCCTGTGTCCGCGATTTTCTGGAAGGATTCAATGACATCAGGAAAGCCGTCCTCGAGCTGGTCGAGGAGAATCCCTGTAATGCTGTAATTCACCTTGAAGTCCCCATTATTTTCGTTTATCAGGCGGAGAATTGCCTCGTTCGCTGGCTTGTAGCATTTTCTTGCAACGCGTTCGAGATAGAATTTGTTGGCTTTTTCATCGAAATATTCCTTTTGCTGGCCTATGTCAAAAAAAGAAAACTTGGAAAGGCGCAATGGCTGGTGGACTTGGAAATACAGGCAGATGTCGGTCATTTTTTCACCTGCTGTTGTAAGCGCTGTTATAGACCTGCGCTGTCTCGCGCGCCACTTCCCCCCATTTCCTGAACTTTTTTATTTCGGCAAAGCCCTTGTCCTGCAATTCCGAGCGCACCGCCGCATAGCAAAGCACGCCGATTATCTTGTTTGCAAGCTCGTGGACATCCCAGAAATCGACCTTCAGGACATTTCTGAGGACCTCGCTGACTCCGCTCTGCTTGCTTACAAGCACCGGCGCCTTGCAGGCCATTGCCTCAAGCGCGGTCAAGCCGAAAGGCTCTGAAACAGAGGGCATCACGAAAAGGTCCGCTATCGAGTAATAATCGCTGACATTGTCCTCGAAGCCTGTAAAGGAAACATTGCCGCTTATGCCCAAATCAATGCTTTTTTTGATGAGTTCCGAAAGCATGTCCCCTGAACCGACAATCAGGAAGCGCGTTTTGGGCTCGAATTCCAAAACCTTCTTTGCTGCCTCAAGGAAAAAGCCGCAGCCTTTTAGTAATGTGAGGCGGCCGACAAACAAGACAATTTTTTCATCCGGCTTGCGCAGGCCGTCTTTTCTGGCATAACTGGAGAGGGCAATGGCGTTGTATACCACTGTAATTTTTTCAGGCTGAATGCCATATTTTTCCGCAATCTGGTTTTTCATGAAATTACTGACTGTGATTATTTTGTCGGCTGCCTGCAGGCCTGCCTTTTCGATCCCTGAAATCCATTCGTTCGGGAATAATTGGCCTGTGCGGTCGAATTCAGTGGAATGGATTGTCACAACCAGCGGCTTTCCAAGGATGCGCTTCAATTCGATTCCTGCGGGAAAAGTCATCCAGTCATGGCAGTGGATTGCCTTGCAGTGCATTGCGCTGCCGATTTCAACTGCTTTTGCGGTGTAATAGGAAACCTCTTCGGAAAGATTCCAGCCGTAAGGCTGCTTCAGGCTTCCGCCGGCTCCAAAAGGTAGTGAAGTGGAAGAAGCATATGGCGTAAGCCCTGACCTTATTCCGATCACTTCGGCCTGTTCGCCTGCCTGCAGGATTTTCACAAAACCAGGGGAAATTTCATCGCCGGCATACGGGATAATCAGGGAAACACTGAGGCCGAGATTGTAAAGCTCTTGGGTGAAGTGGTACAGGTATGTGCCCAAGCCCCCTGACTTTAACGGGGGAAACTCCCAGCCAAGCATTAAGATGTCCATGGAAACCAATTATCACTAAAAATTAAAAGCCCGCAAATAAAAGAATACGCCAAAGAGAAGAAAAGGATAATGCGGCTGTTTTTTCATTATCGAGTGAAAGCCGGTTTTTGGATTCCGCTGCAGTGCAGGGCTATTTTTTGGCTAATGCCGCCAGGCCAGGCAATTCCCCGCCTACAAAGTATTCAAGCAATGCCTTGCCTGCAAGGCTGACATGGTTGAATTCTTTTTCCTTGAAGCCAAGCCTTACCATGGCTGTGACTGTGTCGCCGCCGCCTATAATCGAATAGGCCCTTGAGCCGCAGAGCGCTTCAAGCATTTTCCTTGTGCCGTAAGCGAACTGGTAGGATTCAAACCTGCCGAGCGGGCCGTTGAATATCACAAGGTCGGATTTTGCCACAATGCTGGCATAGTTTTGCATTGTTATTTCGCCCACATCGTAAATCATGTCGTTAACCGGGAGTTCTGCAAGGGAAATTTCCTCGCGCGGGCCCTGCTTCCTGATAGCCAAATCAACCGGAAAGCTTATGTGGCTGTTGAACTTGTCCATTATTTTCTTGAGGTCAGAGGCCGAATCCAGGAGCTTGTGCTCTTTCATGAACGCGTCCTTTTCGCCGAGGCTCCTGCCTTTTGCAATTATCGCCAGTTCACCCAAACCGCCGCCGAGCAGCACCCTGCTGACGCGCCTTTCCGAAAGCATTTTGTCCATTGCCTTCAGGGAATCCTCCGGCTTTAACCCGCCTAAAAGCATCACGCTGTTGTCCTTCAACGACTCGATTTTTTTGAGGGCCTCAAGTTCCCTCATAAGCACAGGCCCTGCAAACGACGGCAGGGTCGCAGTGAAACCGATCACTGTCGCGTGCGCCCTGTGCGCAACGCTCAAGGCGTCAAGCACGAAAATATCCGCGTTCGCTGCAAGGTCGGCGATTACTTTTTCCTTCATGTGCTCTTTTGCAGGCTTGCTTTCGGACTCGAACTTCAGGAAGCGCGTGTTGTCCAGAATGATTACGTCGCCTTCCTTCATTTTCTTTATAGCAGAAATGTAATCCTGGTTCCATTTGAAAAAGCGCACATGCACATCCGTGAGCCTTTCAAGGACCTCGCGGTGCTTGAAAAGGTCGATGAAATCCCCCCTTCCCTCCCTGCCCTGGTGCGAAAGCACAACAACCTTTGCGCCCTGGTCTGCAAGCCATTTGACTGTTTTTGCGTGCGCCGCCAGCTTCGGGCTCTTGAGGAGCTTGCCGTTCTTGACAGCGCTGTTAACATCCACCCTCAGAAGGACTGTTTTGCCTTTGACATTCTCGTTTTCAATCGACCTGATGCCATCAATCATCCCAAAAGCCCCCTTATTTCCCTGCCATGAATTTCATCAAATCCACAAGCCTCTTGCTGTAACCGGATTCATTGTCATACCAGCACAAAACCTTCACCATTTTCCCGCTTGCCATAGTGCACTTCGAATCGAAAATACTGGAATGCGGATTCGCAATAATATCGCTGCTGACAAGGTCTTCAGTGCTGAATTCAAGGATGCCTTTCATTGGGCCGTCAGCGGCCTTCTTCACTGCCGCATTCACCTGCTCTATCGTAACATCCTTGTCAAGCCATGCGACGAAATCAGTCACAGAACCGCAAGGCACTGGAACCCTCACCGCAATCCCGTCCAATTTTCCTGCAAGCGCAGGAATGACCTTTGAAATCGCCTTTGCCGCGCCTGTAGTGGTCGGAATAATATTCACTGCCGCTGCGCGTGCCCTCCTCAGGTCCTTGTGCGGGCCGTCAACCAAAACCTGGTCGCCTGTATACGCATGTATTGTGGTCATGAAGCCCTTTACAATTCCAAACTCGTCATTAAGGACTTTTGCCACTGGCGCAAGGGAATTGGTTGTGCAAGAAGCATTGCTCACAATGAAATCCTCTTTAGGGTTGAAATTGTTCTCGTTGACACCCAAAACAAACTGCCTGATATCCTCTGATTTCGGAGGCGCGCTCAAAACCACTCTCTTGGCGCCTGCTTTCAGGTGCTTTGAGCAGTCCTCTTTTTTTGTGAAAACGCCTGTGCTTTCAAGCACTATTTCAACGCCAAGGGAAGCCCAGGGGAGTTTTTCAGGGTCGCGCTCGCTGAACACCTTTATGCTTTTCCCGTTGACCAGAATTTCGCCTTCGCCGGCTTTCACTTCCCCATTGAATTTTCCGAAAACAGAATCGTGCTTGAATAAGTGCGCCATTGTTTTTGCGTCGCCCAAATCATTTATTGCAACGACTTCAATTGCTTTGTCCGCCATTGCATGCCTTAAAAAAAGCCTTCCGATCCTGCCAAACCCGTTTATCGCGACCTTCACACAACCCCCTCCTCAAACCAATAACAAAAAACTAGAACTGCGAAACGATATTATTGGAGGCTATAACTTTTAATAGATTTCCAAATCACGGCAAACGACGATTTTTAAGGAAAAGATTTTCGGTGAAAGGCGATTCAGAACCCCAATTTTAAGTTCGGCGCGAAAACTTTCATTGCGCCTTTCATTGCTTTTTTTATGCGTTCAAGGCCTTCCTTGGTGGTTGATTCCATGCGGAGCACTAGCACAGGGCTTGTGTTGCTTGCGCGGACCAAAGCCCAGCCGTCCTTGAATTTGACCCTTACGCCGTCGATTGTGTTGATTTCATATTTCCCTAAAAAATATTTCTTGGCTTTTTCCACCACAAGCCATTTTTCTTTTTCCTCGCATTCAACCCTGAGCTCCGGGGTCGCATAATATTTGGGCAGGTCTCCCGCCATTTTGGAGAGAGGCCCTCTCTTGGAAACGATTTCGCACAGGCGGGCTGCTGCAAACAATGCGTCGTCGAAACCGAAATAACTGTCCGCAAAAAATATGTGCCCTGACATTTCGCCTGCAAGCAATGCGCCTTCCTCGCGCATTTTCTTTTTGATCAAAGAATGGCCTGTTTTCCAAAGAATCGGAATGCCGCCTGCTCTTTTCACGACATCCTCGACCATTTTCGAGCATTTAACTTCAAAAACCACTTTTGCCTTCGGGTGCTTTTCTATCACGTCCTGCGCAAACAGGGAAAGCAGGACATCACCCCACAGAATATTTCCTTTTTCATCCACAACACCCAAGCGGTCGGAATCGCCATCAAAAGCGACCCCGAAATCGCATTTTTCCTTTTTCACCTTTTCAATCAAAGCAACAAGGTTTTCAGGCTTGACAGGGTCAGGGTGATGGTTTGGATAAGAGGAATCGAGAGTGCAGTAAAGCGCGCTAACCTTGCAGCCGAGCGCCCGCAGGATTCGCTCTGCGACAAGGGACGCGGTTCCGTTCCCGCAATCGATTGCAACATTCAAAGGCCTGTCAAGCTGCGCCCTCTGGGCTATCGAGCCGACAAAAGAATTCAATACGTTTTTCTTTTCGACAACGCCTTTTCCCTTGAGGGAAAGGAATTCTTCTTTTTCCGCCCTTTCCCGCAAGTCCCGTATCTGTTCCCCGAACATGGTGCCTGCTGTTTTTTCAGCGCTCAATTTAAAACCATTAAATTCTTTTGCGAGATGCGAGCCTGTCACCATTGCGCCGCCGTGCGCGCCGAAAGCGATAACAGAATAATAAAGCGCAGGGATAGGGACAACGCCGACATCGAAGACTTTCAGGCCGGAATCAGTGAGGCCTTTTGAAAAAACCGAGGAAATGCGTTCGCTGCTTTCGCGGTTGTCGCGGCCAAGGCACACTACGCGGCCGCCTTTTTCAATCACCATGGAAGCAAACGCCTTTGCAATCATGTCAACAGTATCGTTGTCCAAATCCTTTTCGGCGTGGCCGCGGATGTCGTATTCGCGGAAAATCTCTGCATTCATTTTTTTTCACCGTTCCCTGCTTTATCGCTGCTGAAAGAAAGCCCCATTGAAAAGAAAGGCTTTTCCTCCTGCGGAATTTCGGCCCTGGCTTCGGCTTTTGCTTCAGGCGGCGGCTCTGCCGCAGGCTTCAGCGCCTGTTTTGCGAATTCCTCGCGGTAGAATGCCGCACAGTCCTCGGGCGAAAAAATGTTTATGATGCAGTCTGTGCTTTCCTCGAATCCGGCGCGGACCATAAGGCGCGGCTTTATGGAAATATGCCAGTGGAATTCCCTTGTGGAGGGGGGCGCGTTGTGGAACGTGATGTTGTAATCCTGGCTTATTGTTTTTAGTGCCGAGAGTGATTTTTTCAGTATTTCACTCAAATCTTCTTTTTCTTTTTCGCCCATTTCATTGAAATGCCTGGAGT
>JAZDDY010000122.1:0-6662 GCA_043809265.1 Candidatus Iainarchaeum sp. | reverse complement strand
TTAAAAAAACAATGAACGGAGCCGTGAGTTTCCGCCAATCGCTTCTTTTAAGGAAAATCAAATAGCTGCCCAGGAATACTGGGAGGAAAAGGGCGTTCTCCGGCCGCATTGACACGGCAAAAACAAACACAAGGAAAAAGAACAGGAATGATTTGCGGGTTTTCAATTCGATCGAGCCAAGAAATGCCGCCAATGCAAGAGACATGAAAAAAAGGGACGCGGTTATTTCGGAGCAATGGGGGGCAAAAAATATCGAGTTTGGGAAAACCGCGAAAATAAAGGCCGCAAAAAGGGAGGCTTTCTCGCTTTTGGTCAAAAGATATCCTGCCGCGAAAACAAGCACGGCGGTAAGGCCTGAAAGCAGGACGTTGAAGAAGAGAATGCTGAAAATGTTTTGCCCGAAAAAAACCGAGACCATTGCAACGAGAAAAGAATAGGCTTGCGGGGCGGCAAGCATCGATGAGGGAAAAGGCTCGCCGTTGATGATGATTTCGGCGCCTTCGACGGCGTCAATCGCTTTATCGCCAAGGCCGAGGAGCGGAAGGAAGTAAAGCCTTAATGCAAAGGACAACACAAGGGCAAGCGACAAAAAAAGCCATATCCTGCCCTTTACTCCTGAAAAGAGCCTGCGGAAATCCCTAAAATTCAGAGCGGCAAGGGCCAGAATGCACAGGACTGTTGCAAGCAAGGCAACGGCAATATATCTGCCGGTGAGCTCCAATATTATGCTTGCAATCAAAACCAACACCATACCCTCGGCCTGATTTCCGACATAAACGGGTATGGGGAATAATGAATTAAAAGGGATTGATTTTCAGGCAAGCATTCATGCGGAAAAAAAGCCCCTGAAAAAGCCCGCCATCGCCCCAAGGCCGATTGCAAAAAGGTCAAGAAGCCGCAGGGCAATGACCGGAAACAGGAACAGGAATCCCTTTCTTCCGGCAACAAAGGCAAAAAAGCCAGCGTCCGCCCAAACAAAAAGGAAAAGCGAGAGGAGCGCAGGGAATGCCAATGCCTGATTCCCTAAAAGGAGCAATGCAATGGCTGACAAAAAAAAGCAAAGCGAAAAAAGGATGCCCAAAAGCAGGCCCAAAGGCCGGTTTGTAAAGCGCTTTTCTTTCAGGACGGCCGAAAAGCCTGTTTTCGGGAGAAGCCTTGCCCAATAAAATCCTTTCATGAAATCCCCCCTGAGCAGGGGGGGAAGCGAATAGCGCTGGATGTGGTTTACCCGGATTTTTTTGTCAAAAAGAATTTTTGCACCGAGGGACTGAAGGCGCTGGCTGAATTCTATGTCCTCGGCTTCCCTGAAGCTTTCATTGAAGCCCTTGGCGCCCAGGAAAACGCTTTTTTTGATTGCCATAAAAAAACCGCTGATTATTCTTGCTCTTGCATCAATTTCTAGCAAAAAATAATGGTGGTGGGCGTTCTTGTAAAAAGATACAATGCCCCGGCTTTCAAAATTCCCGGAAACAATTCCGCCCACTGCGTCAAAACCTTTTTTCTCAATGCCTTCGACAATGTTTTTGAGGGAATTCTTTTCGAGGACAATGTCGGAATCAATGAAAACAAGGATGTTTCCTTTGGCCCCGGCAGCCCCGAAATTCCTTGCCTTTGCCTGGCCTGAGTTTTTTCCGAGTGAAAAGACCAGGCAGGGGAAATTTTTTGCTATTTTTGCGGTGTTGTCCGAAGAGGCATCGTCGACAGCAATCACTTCAAATCCCCCGGATTCCTGCAAAAAAATGGATTCGAGGCACTTCCTGATCGTGGCAGAGGAATTGTGCATCGGGATAATTATTGAAACTTTTGGCGCATTCACGCGAAACCCTCCAAGCAATCGCCCATCCTGAAAAAAAGGCTTTTGTCGAATTTTTTGAGCGTGCCTTTCAGTTGCCAGGCAAACTTTTTCCCTGAATCTGCAAACTCCCAAGAATGGAAAAACAAAATCGCCTGCCCATAAAGCCGCAGATTCAATTTTATTGCTGTAGAAACATAAGCCGGGCCTAAGCGCCTTGCCCAATGCCAAGACATCGGGAGGCGCAGGACCGGGAAATGGGATATTTGAAATTCTCTCAGTTTTGGCCTTTTGAAATTTGCCCCGTGATTTCGGAAAGCCATTGCAATGGACTTGTCAAGCGAACTGTCATATTTGAAGCCCTGCGCTTCAACCGCATCAAGGACCGCATTGTTTACGGAAAAAAATGGCGCCCTGAATCCCTTGGGCTTCTTGCCAGTGGCTTTGGCCAATGCCTTTACGGAAGAGGCAATTTCCCCATTAATCTCTTCCCTGCCAAGCCCGGCCAGCCTCACATGCCGGTATCCGTGGGAGGCAACCTCGTGGCCTGCCTTAACAATCCGTTTTATAGCCTGCGGCTTTTTTGCGGAAAAAAAGCCGGTGGCAAAAAAAGTGGCCGGAATTTGCAGTTCTTCAAGAAAATCCAGGATGGAATTGACGCCGTCCGCCGAACAATCAAGGCGTTCAGGGACAAGAGAACCGTCCGGATTCCGCGCCTCTTCCACGTCGAATGACAGGAATATTTTGCCTTCCAATGAAACCACTAAACCAGTTCACCTAAAAAATAAAAATACGCCTTCGGGCTTGACAAAATGCTCATTCCAAGGAAGCATTCGTCAGTGCAGGCGCAATGCTCCTTTGCTATCCTTGCCCTGAATTCCAGGGCCTTGCCTGAAAACCACAATTTTTTGAAATCGAAACCGTTCTCCCTTAGGCTGCCAAAAGATTCGCTGCACAACTCGCAGGGCGCAACTGTGCCGTTCCCGAAAATAACGCCTATCGAGCGCCCTGCGGAACAAGGAAACCTCGGCTGTTTTCCTTCCGCAATTCTTGCCGTCTCCTTGTACATCAAAAGGGTTCTTGCATTCACGAGGCCTGCAAAGGGGACATTCGAATAGCCGATTTTGCCAGCTTTGATGTCCTTCATTGCCTCGCGGGCCACCAATGCATATTTGCCTGTATCAAGGGCTTTGGCTGACATGTTGCGCGGCTCGCCGCACACAAAGAAGACATGGATGTTTTTTGCCCCAAGCTCGTCCCTTGCAAATCGATATGTTTCGAGCAGCGAATCCTGGTTCAATGCCGAGGCCGTGATTGCGATTCCCGCAGAAAATCTCTCGTTTTCTTCCTCTATTTTTTTCAATTGCCTGAAAGTATTGCATGCCTTCCTGAAAATCCCCTTAACCCCCCTGATTTTGTCGTGACTTTGCCGATGGCGTCAAGGGAAACATTGACGGAAAAATTGGAATTGCAGTTTTCAAGGACGCGTTTCGTATCCGAAACGATTTTTTTAGAGAGAATTCCGTTTGTTGTGGTGGAAATGTTTTTAACACGGCAATTCCTGGAAAAAATTTCCGCTATTTCCGGCAGGTCTTTTCTGGTGAACGGCTCGCCGCCGCCTAAATTCAAAAAAAGAAGTTTTTTGAAATTTTTTGAAATTTTTTCTATTTCGCGGAGGGAAAGCATTTCGCCGCCATTGGGTTTCCGCCAGTACAGGCAATGCGCGCACTCGGCATTGCAGTCCGAGGTAACTAAAAACATCAGGTAGGGGGGAAGCCCTCTTTTGAGCATGCTTTTCCCAAAACAAAAACAATCCCCGGGGTTTACAAGCATTGCCATCACGGCCACCCAAGCAAATGTATTCCGAAATTGAACAGATGCGCGCAAAACGCAGTCATATTATAATTCAGCCCATTAATTTAATTAATTGGAGTAGAATAGTCCAAGGCCGGTAAGTCTATTTGGCGCGCAAAGGCTTGAATTCGCCGAGGCCGTAGTTTTTGGCATATTCCTGCCAAACGCCTGGGCAAACAGGGCAGAAAGCGCATTCTTGGCAATTTGGTGCTTTTGTTGAAAGCAGGTTGTATTCGTCAACTATTACAAATGTTTTGCCCTTTGAGTAGAAAAGCTGGCTATTTGCCGGCAGTTTAAGGTGCTTTCTTTTATCCCTGCCGAGCACGCAGGGCGGGATATTGAAAATGGAAAACGGGACGCTAAAAACCGCTTTTTCTATTTCCCTGCAACTTTCCGAATAAGGCGGGTGCAATTCCAGGAAATTCTTTTTCGCTCTCCCCATCGGCTTGACATGGATTATTATAATGGAGTCAGCCTTGAACTTTTTGGCAAAGGAATCAAGCTTCTTCAGTTCACGCATGTTCTGCTTTGCCAAAATGAATTCAAGCACCAGCCGTATTGAATGCTTCTTTTTCAGGCTTGAAATGTTTTTAAGGCCCTTTACCGTATCGCTGAAACTGCCTTTCTTGCGCGTCAGGGAATCGTGAATTTTGGCTGTTGTTCCCAGCAGGGTCACGCCGAAAATGTTTGCCCCGCTCAAAACCATTTTTTTAAGAAAAGCCTTGTCCTTGAGCCTTCTCCCGTTGGTGTCAATCCAGATTTTCCTGCACTTTTTGGACGCATAGGCGATTAGTTCAGGCAGGTCTGACCTGATTGTCGGCTCGCCCCCGGTGAATTCCATCATCGAACTGTCCGCTTCCGCGGCTTTGTCGATAAGCCGCAGTATTTCTGGTTTGGTTTTTTTGAGCCCGCCTTTCGGTTTTATCGAATCAATGCTGCAGAAAACGCAGTCGTTGTTGCATTCGAGGCCAAGCACAACCGAACCCAAAGTCCCACCGATAAACATTGCCCAAAGTAAAGAATAAAACCATTTCAATCGGCTGAAAAGGCAAGGCGGCCGCCGCCCGCTATGCCAAAACTGTTTCGGCTGTGGAAAGCCTTAAACCGGAAAAAAGCGCGGAAATCATCCAAAAACTTCTTCCACAACTTTGCCCTGCACAAAATCAGGCAGTTTTTCCCCGAGCGCGGTCATTATTGTGGGGTACTGGTCAACATTGCTTATGGGTTCTTCAATCTTGTAGCCTTTTTTTATGCCTGGACCCATTATTATGAAGGGAGTCTGCATTCCTTTCACGCCGTTCGGGATTATTGCCTGCTTGTAGCCTGTCTCAAGGGGAACTGAGAAAACTTCAAGGTCGGATGACATTTCCTCGTTCCAGCCATAGCCGGGATTGTTTGCGATTATCAGGTCGCCGACGCGGTCTTTTGGGAGCCTGAATTTTTCGGCCTGTTCCCAGGTTGCAATGTCAGCAAGCGGTTTGCCGCCGTCTTCGTCCCTTAGCTCGGAGAGCATCTTTGCGACCTTGCCCCTCAGTTTTGCGTATTCTTCGCCTGAATCCCTCTTATAGTTGCCATCCAAGCCATTGGGGTTTATGTAAATGTTGTCCATTTTGAGATAGATAACCTTTGAGTTTTTCCAGTCGATTATCGGTTCGCCTGTTGCCTCGTCGATTGTGAATTTGAGAAGGCCTTCCTTTGCAAAGAGGTTGTTTAGCCTGACCGACTTGTTCAATGGCACGGCGCCGTGGTCCGAACTGAAAACGATAATAGTGTTTTCGTCAGCGTTCTTTAGGGCCTCGCCCAAAACCGCGTCGATTTTTTTATATTCTTCCTTAACCTCTTTCCATAACTGCGCCCTTTCCGCTTCTGTGACATCGTTATAGCGGAGGCTTGTAGGGTCTAGGTAGCCCATCCACCATCTGCTGGTGAGCGTTTGGTTCGGGGTGTAAATGTCATCTATATAGACATCCGGTTTTAATTCGCTGAGTATAAACTGGGTTGCCTGCCTGTGCCAGGCGTAAGTCATTCCCGCTTCTTCGATAAAGGTTTCCTTGTCTTCCTGGTAATAGACAAGTTGTGGCGGGAAGTTGTCAACAAAGTCCACCATCGGCCCAACCCGCTCTTCCAACTGCAGATACGCGCTTGACGGTTCGGCAATATATTCATTGAGGTTGTCGTAGAGCGCCCTGATCCTGAAAAAGCCGTCTTCGTCAAGGATTATCGCCTGGAGTTTTATGTGCGATGCAACCGGCTTGCCCTGCCAGGCAAGGTTCGCGTCAAGCCAATCGCTCCATTCGCCCTGCGAGAGCACTGCGGCAATTTTGGCCTTGTCGAATGAAAATGCTATTTTGTCAAAATTTTCCTTTCCGTCATCGGTTGAGTCTATTATGAGGCCGAAAACTTTTGAGCCCCAGCCATCCAGGGCAAATTCTTTGGCTTTCGAGAAAGAGCCAAGCGCTTCCTGCCAGCCCTCGACAATATTTGTATCCACATACTTTGTGAGTTCCGGCCCTAAAAAGAACAGCCTTGCAGCCCTGCCCTGTTTCTTTCTCTGCGAGAGGTCTTCCCTTGCCTGGAAAATCAAAGCGTGGAAGTCTGCGCCCCAACCGCCCCACCTTCCCCTGACTGTGGTGCCAAATTCGAGTTCCGGAGGCGTCGAGCCCGGAACTCCAACCAGGTAAACGCTTTTTCCGCTGTTTTCAAGCGTAACCCAGATTGGCGGAACCTTTCTTGCAACCGAACTGAATCCTGATATTGCTACTTTGTCGAGCGGCCTGCCCTCAATGTGCATAGGCCCGTCAGCCACGCCGTGCACTTCGGGATAGGTGCCTGTGAAAAGCGTTGCAAAGTTTGCCGGGGTGTGGCCAGGGAATACTGGAACGCTGTAGCCGTAACTTCCATTCTCCATCATTTTCTTGATGTTTGGCAGTTCGCCTTCCTGCGCCCACTTATAGATTGTGAACAAGTCAGGCTCGGCCCTGACCCCGTCCAAAGCAAGCCAGTAAAGTTTCCCGCC
>JAZDDY010000121.1:0-6133 GCA_043809265.1 Candidatus Iainarchaeum sp. | reverse complement strand
TTGCCTGAATTCTTTTGCTTTTGATTGCATTTTTGCTGAAACGATTAAAAAGCTGGCCTGAATTTACAGGAATTCTTCCTTGTTCCGGATTGCAATCACTTCGATTGCCAAATCGCAACCTTTTTGGGCAGTCTTTTTGACTTCCACCAAAGTGCTTGCCGGGTTTGCGTTTGCAAAGTACCTGTTCCTCACAGCGGAAACATCCTTGAATTTGGATATGTCCGTAAGGTAAATGGTTTCCTTGACGACATCGCTGAACGAGGCGCCGTCCTGCCGGAGGATTTTCTGGATGTTTCTGAAAACAAAATCAGCCTGCTTCGAGAAGTTTTTCGGGGCAATCGCCTTGCCGTCCCTGTCGACCGCGACCTGGCCGTTGACGAAAATTATCTCCTGCGCGCCCATGTCCCTCTTTATCCTGTGCGAATGGTCGATTTGCGGGATAAAACGTTTGGGATTCAAAATAACTTTGCCCATATAATTAATTTCCCTAAGGGAATGAATAAAAATGCTACTGGAGGCGTTTTTTCAGACCTTGAGACCCATAATGCCGGTGCCTTCATCCAGCTCCCTGCGCATCGGGTGCACGGATTTCAAAAGCACAATCTCGGCGGTCACCTGCACTTTTGCAGAGAAAAGATGCCCGCCCTTCACTTTTTTCTTTTCATCCGCAAGCGCTGCATGCAGGTGGAAATTGTAAACTTTCGGCTCCCTGATTATGATGCCGCTGAGCGCAACCAATTCGTGCGGCTTTTTGAACGATTGCTTTGCGTAATCGCCTTTCGCCTTAAAATAGCCCAGTTCGAAATCCGAAAGCATCCCCACAGCGGAAAGCACAACAGCGGCCACGGCGCCTGTCCTTTTGCACGCTTTCTCGAGTCCCTCGAAAAAATCCTCGCCCGGGCACATGCGGACAAAAACAAGGCTTTCCTCTTCTTTGCAGTCCATGCAAAAAAATAAACAGTGCAACCATTAAAAAGCCATGCCGGCCGGGCCAACAGTCCGCTGGGCGATCAGGGATATGCTTTTATTTCCTTGAAAGGAAGAATTCATTATGGCACGCAGGCAAAAGGCAAGCGCCTTCAAAAGGCAGAAAAAAGAGGCCGCAAGGATTTACAAAAAAAGGCCTTCCGGTACAAGGCTTGCCGGAACTTTTTCATATCCTGCAACGCCGTCGCATGCAACCTATCGCAGGTTTGGAAGGAGGAGGGTTTCGCTTCCCTGGGCATTAAGCATGCTCAAAAGCCGCGACCCGGTCATGCGCAGGCTTGCATCCGAGGCTGTTGCCACTGCAAAGCCGTCACTGCTTGCAAAATACCTTGACGAGGCAAAAATGGGCGAAATAATCAGGGACGCGCCGGGGCCAGCCGGCAACGCCATTTTCAGGCTGCTGGAAAAGAGAACCGACAGGGAAAAATGGCAAAATAAAAAAGGGCACAAACTGGCCGGCGATTTCGCGCTTGAAGGCAAGCGCGGAAGGAAACTCCTGCTGGCAAAGCGGATGCCTGCACTCGCCACCCCTTTTACAAAGGCACTTTTTGAAAGGGCAAGGGCAATGAACAACATAAGCCGGCGCCTTCAAAGGCAGTTCCCGGAAAGCTTTGTCGGAATTGTGGTGAGGGGCAGCACAGCCAAAGGCTATATGACGCCGTTCAAGGGCAGCGGGACAAAGCCATCGGATATCGACAGCGTGGTAATCTGTTATGACACCGGCGCCAGGGAGGCATTCGTTAAAATGGCCGGAGAGAAAGGAATAGAGCTTGACAAAGGCCATTGCTTCATAAACCCGGATTTGGTTATGCCCAGGGAAAAGCCTTATGTTTTCCATTTCCTTTTTAACGGAATTTTTTTCGGGAACAGGGCAAGGCTCGGCGCACTGCAGGAAAGGGCTTTCAATGAAATGCCCTCTGCCGAATGGAACGAAATGCGGGGCATGCTAATGGACAAGGAATCCGTGGTCGAGGCAGGGATGGAGAAGGCTTTCAGGCGCTTCGGCATAACAGACCCGAACGAGCAAAGGAGATACATCACGGCAATCGCCTACCGGGTGCCTCCGCCCTACAATGAAATGAAGGCGCTGATGGAGAAAAGGGCAAGCCGCAGGCCGAAGAATTGAATAGTGCTTTAAATTCTGCCGCAATAACAGGTATTTATGGCTCAGAACGCACAGAAATCCAGGGCTTATTTGAGGCATGCCAGGAAAGCCGCAAGGCAGATAAGGGCAAACCGCCCTGGATTAAGGATTGCCCCGACTTTTTCAGTTCCTTTGACCGGAACAGTTGCAGGGTATAGGGGATTCATGCAGGAAAGGACTCCGGTTCAGGCCGCAGTGAAAGGCGCGCTTGGAAGCGACCGCGTTCTCAGGCACCTTTCACTTGAAACTCTTGCAAGGGTAAGGCCTTTGGAAATAGCGGAGTGTGCAACAGAAAATGAATTGCACGAAATTGCCTTGCTTAGGGGCCTGCGCCCCCAGGCGCAAAAGAATGTCAACCATGCACTGCAGGCAATCCTTGAAAGAAGAGGCGTTCCAAAATTGATGGAAATGCTTTCGGGTGAAGGCGGACAGGCCGACCCAAAAAAAAGTGCAGCCCTGCAGGCCCTTATAAAACTGCACTCCAAAAGAGGGCCAATGGGCGTTCAAGGCCTGCTTGAAACCTGGGCAAAAACCCCGGAGTGGCTTAAACCTGAGCCGTTGAATGCGATTATCGCGATGGGCGGGAGAGCGCTCCCGGAACTTGAAAGGATCGGCAGGGAAAGCCAAAACCCGCATATCCAAGAAACCATTGAAAGGCTGCGTTATAACATAGGGCACGGAGAGATGGTCGGCGAAGGCAAAACAGAAAAGAAGAGGCACGCTTCAAGAAATCCGGCCAAAAAAAAAGGCAAAAAAGACTTGTTGCTGCGCAGAAATCCGGCATTTGCGGCCCCTGACCTCCCGAGGCTACTCTCCACGGCAAGGCACCTCGGCTCGTTTTCAGGGAAGCTCAGGCAGGAATTCGGGCCGGGATTTGTGGGAATAATCCTGATCGGAAGCGCAAGCAAGGGATATTTCGCAAAGGAATCCGACATCGACTGCGTGGTTGTTTCAGACCGCGAGGAGGCAGCCAAAAGGCTGAAACAGCTTGCCGATGACGCAAAAATCGGGAAGACCGGGCCTATTTGGCTTAACACCACGATTGTCGACAAAGAGCCGAACACCGAAACCGCACATTTTTTATTCCAAGGGCTGTTTTTCGGCGACAGGGCAAGGCTGAAAAAATTGCAGAGAATAGCTTTTGAAAGGCTTGGAAAAGACGGCTGGGAAAACGCCAGGGACCTTATGTTAAGGAACGAGACATTGCTGCACCAGGCATTCGAAAGGCTCGGGATAACAAGGCCGGATGAGCAAAGAAGGGCAATCGCCTATGCCACGCTAAGGGTCGCACCGCCCTACGAGGAAATGAAAAAAATAATGGAAAGCGCAAGGATGAAACCCCTGAGGGCAAAAAGCCAGCAACAAAATTGAACCTTTTAATCCTATTATTTTACTATTAGTATATGCCGATTTCTTTCCAGACCGAAAAGCACTCCGATTCTGAAATATACGCATCGCTCAATCCCCTGCTCGGGGCATGGTTCAAGCACGAATTCGGCACCTTCACAGAGCCCCAACGGTACGCGATATTGAATATCCACAATCTCCAGAACACGCTGATAACTGCGCCAACAGGCACAGGGAAAACCCTTTCCGCATTTGCAGCTGTGCTGAACGAATTGATTACCCTCTCGGAGCACAACCAGCTCGAGGACAGGGTTTACTGCCTTTACATTTCGCCTTTGAGGGCGCTGAGCAACGACATCGAAAAAAATTTGAACGAGCCCTTGGAAGCGATTACGAGGGTTGCCGAAAAAATAGGCAAAAAAATAAAGGTGCGCGTTGCTGTCCGGACAGGCGACACTTCCACAAGCGAAAGGGCGGCAATGCTCAGAAAACCTCCGCACATCCTTATCACCACACCCGAAAGCTTTGCCATTCTTCTGAACGCGCCAAAATTTGTCGAGAATTTCAAGAAAACAAAATGGGTCATCGTAGATGAAATCCATTCTCTTGCGGAAAACAAGCGCGGCGTGCACCTGAGCCTTTCACTTGAAAGATTGCAGGCATTGAACCCTGAAATATGCCGCATCGGCCTGAGCGCAACGATTTCCCCGCTCGAAGAAGTTGCAAAATTTTTGGTTGGGATGGAAAACGAAAAGCAGGAAAGGGACTGCAGGATCGTGAACGTGCAGTTCACTAAGGGATTGGACCTTAAAGTCGTGAGCCCATTGCCTGACATGATAAACACAACCGCGGAGCAGATAAGCGAAAAACTGTACGAAAAGCTCGATGATTTGATACAAGCGCACAAAACCACGCTGGTTTTCACGAACACCCGCTCAGCCACGGAGCGGGTTGTGAATCACCTGAAGGACAAATTCCCTGGAAAATATGAGGGGCAGATTGGAGCGCACCATTCTTCGGTGAGCAGGGAAAAAAGGCTTAGCATAGAGGACAGGCTCAAGAAAGGCGAATTAAAAGTCGTGGTGTGCTCGACAAGCCTTGAGCTCGGCATCGACATTGGCTATATCGACCTGGTGGTATTGCTCGGTTCTCCGAAAAGCATTGCGCGAGCATTGCAGAGGATCGGGAGGAGCGGGCACCGCCTCCATGATACGATAAAGGGCAGAATCATTGTTTTGGACCGCGACGACCTGGTCGAATGCTCTGTGCTCCTGAAGAATGCCATAGAGCAGAGGCTGGACAAAATCAGCGTTCCAAAAAACTGCCTTGACGTGCTCGCACAGCAGATTTATGGAATCGCAATTGCCAGCAAAATCAACGAAAGGGAATTGTTCAATCTTGTGCGGAAAAGCTATTGCTATCACTCGCTTTCCAAAGCCGATTTCAACGAGGTCATATCATACCTTAGCGGGGAATACACTTCGCTTGAAACAAGGCATGTTTACGCTAAAATCTGGTACGACAAGGAAACAGGGATGATCGGCAGGAGAGGAAAATTAGCGCGCGTGATATACATGACCAACATCGGCACAATCCCTGACGAAGCGCACATAAAGGTCAAAATAGGCAGCCACACCATAGGCAACATCGACGAGGGCTTCCTTGAAAGGATGAAAAAAGGCGACGTGTTCGTGCTCGGCGGCGAAAAATTCGAATTCCAGTTCTCGCGCGGCATGACCCTGCAGGTGAAGGCAGCCGAATACCGGCCGCCCACGATTCCGACCTGGAGCTCGGAAATGCTCCCCTTGAGCTTTGATTTGGCAAACGAGATACAAAAATTCAGGTATTTGATGGAGGAAAAGCTAAAAGGCGGAATGAAAAGGAAGGAAGCAATGGAATTCCTCCAGAAATATTTGTACTGCGACGCAAACGCGGCCGAGGCGATTTTCAGCTATTTCAGCGAGCAATACCGCTATTCGAGAATTCCACACGAAAAAAGGATGGTTGTCGAGCAGGTGAAGGAAGGCGACGAAAATTCAATCATATTCCATTCGCTTTACGGCAGGAGGGTGAACGACGCCCTCAGCCGCGCATTCGCATGGGCACTCTCGAAAACAGTGCACACAGACGTGATGGTTAGCGTGAACGACAACGGCTTTGTGCTGACCACCAACAAAAAAATGCCGATAGAAAATGCGTTCACAGTGCTCGAAAAAAACGACCTGCACATTGTGCTGGAAAAAGCGATAGCGGATTCGGAAGTGCTCAAGAGGAGATTCAGGCACTGCGCCACGCGCTCTTTGATGATTTTGCGCAATTACAGGGGCAGGGAGAAAAGCGTGGGAAAACAGCAGATGAGCGCAAGGCTGCTGCTGAGCGCGGTGAGGGGAATCGACGAGAATTTTTCAATCCTGAAAGAGGCAAAGCGCGAAGTGATGGAGGACCAGATGGACATCGAAAGCGCGAAAAAAGTCATCGCGATGGTGAATGCAGGAAAGATAAAAGTGGAAAAACTCCAGCTTGAAACGCCGAGCCCTTTTGCTTTCGGCATTTATGCGATGGGCCGCATGGATTTGATGAAAATGGAATCAAGGCTCGAATTCATCAAACGGATGCATGAAAAAGTCCTGGGAAAAATAGGCGGTTGAATGAACA
>JAZDDY010000120.1:0-40442 GCA_043809265.1 Candidatus Iainarchaeum sp. | reverse complement strand
CGGTTCTTGCAATAAGGCGATTGTTTCGGAGTACGTGGAATTCAAGTGCCCGAAATGCCTTAACGCCAAAATCATAAGGTGTGATATCTGCAGAAGCTCAAGCAGGCCTTACACCTGCCCTGAATGCGGCTTCACGGGGCCTTGAAACTGTTTGGTGAAAAAAAATGGGCGAATCGATGGTCATATTGAAGATAATGCCTGAAGAGCCGGGCCTCGAGGACAAGGTAATCGAGCAGCTAAAAAAACTCAAGGCAGGCAAGTTGCAGGATTCCAAGAAAGAGCCATTGGCTTTCGGCATGTACATCATAATGGCAGGCATCGTGATTCCGAACATAAAGGAAGGCGAGGTCGCCTTATTGGAAGCAGAAGTCAAGAAAATCAAGGGCGTTGAAAGCGTCACGGTCGAAGGCGAAACACTTCTTTAAACCTTTTTCTTTTTAATCATTTTATCCCTAATTCTTCTGGATGATTCGCAAGGTTTTGCTGGAAAACTGGCGCTCGCACAAGCACACCGAGCTTGAATTCGGGCCTGGCACGAACGTGCTGGTCGGCCAAATGGGGTCAGGGAAAAGCAGCGTGATGAGCGCAATCTGTTTCGCTCTTTTTGGAACTTTCCCTGAAGCGCAGAGAAGGGAAACAAAAATCGAGGAAGCCATAATGGACAGGCCCTCGAAAATGGACGAAGCCTGCGTTTCCCTCGAATTCGATTACAGGGGAAAAAACTATACGGTGGAAAGGAAGGTTTACAGGGACCAGAAAACCAACACTGCGAAACTTTACGAGAACGACTCTTTCCTTGCGGGGCCGAAGGTCAGCGAGGTCAACGAGCGCATAGAGCACATCCTTGAAATAAACTACGAATTGTTCTCGCGCGCGGTTTACTCCGAACAAAACCAGGTGGATTTTTTCATCAGGATGAATGCAGGGGAAAGAAAGCAGAAATTCGACGAACTGCTCGAACTTGACAGGTATGAAAAGGTGCGGAAGAATGCGGTGAATGTCGCAAACACATTGAAAAAAGTGGCCGAGGAAAAGAAAAAATTCCTCGAAGAGCAGGGCAAAGGCGCAGGCAAAAGCGAACTGGATGCAATCTGTGCCGAGATAAGGCAGGCAGAGGAAAGAATAAAGGCGAGGCTTGAGGAAAAAGGCAGGGTTGAGAAGGAACTGGCTGAAATGGAAAAGGCCGCGAAGGCGCTCTCAGAAAAAAGGAAAAAATTCGCCTCACTGAACGAAAAAACGATTTCCTTAAGGCAGGAAATCGAATCGATTGAAAGGGAACTGAAACGGATCGAGAAGGACACAGGCGTTGCGCTCGACGGAGTGAAAGAAGGCGAACTAAAGGGAAAGCCAGAAGAAATCAGGGCGAAAGTGAAACAGCTCAAAGAACAGGAAAAAGAGATTGGGCGGATTGAGGCTGAAATCGGCGCGCTTAAGGCGAAAAAGGAGGCATTGGAAGAGGAAAATTCTGCCGCAGTGAAAAGCCTGCCTCCGAAGATCAGGAGCAAGGAGGATTTGCTGAAAGAACTATTGGAATTGGGCAAAAAAAAGGAAGAACTGGAAAAAAAGGAAAAGGAAAAAAAGCATGTGCTTTCCGAAATAGAAAAGCAGGAAAAGGAATTGGGCGAGGAAGTCGGCATTCTTGAAAGCAATCAAGGCGACGGGCTGGAAAACCTTGAAAAAATAAAGTCGGAGGAAGCGGAATGCCCTTTGTGCAAAAGGCCGCTTTCAGGCGAAGCAAGGCAGGGGCTTATTGAAAGGACCGAAGCGCTGCTTGAAGGCCTTGGCGCGGACAGGAAAAAACTGCACGAAAAACTGCATTCATTGAAGGCCGAAAGGAAAAAAGCCGAAGAAGAACTGGAAAAAGCCGGCGAGGAATTGAAATCGCTGGCAGAACTCCGTTCTTTCCTTGAAAGCCTGCGCAGGCCGCTGGAGAGAATAAGGGAAAACATTGAAAGGCTGGGTGCAATCGACGCACAACTTGTGGTTTTCGAAAAGAAGGGGAAAGACCTCAAGGCGGAGCGTGTGGAAGAAGAGCTTGAGCAGTGCGCCGAAAGGCTTGACAAAGTGGAAAAAATAATCGAAGGCATCGAAAGGAAAAAGGAACGCACCGCAAAAAGCGCCGAGCTCAAGGATGCGGAAAAGGCTTTGCTTGAATTGGGCTTTGACGAGGCAAAGGCGATGGAAACCGAAAGGAAGCTGGGCGAAAAATCCAGGGAACTCGAATCTTTTGAAATGGAAGTTAAAGGGTTGAAGGAACTTGCGGAAGAGAAGAAAAAGCGCGAAAGCGAAATAAGGGCGAAAATAGGGCTTGTTGAAAATGCAAGGAAAAGCCTGGAGGGCACAGAGTTTGGGATATCGAAACTTGCTGTTTTTGTGAACGCATTGAAGGCAGCGCAGGCGGAGTTGCGGGAATCATTGGTGGAAACAGTCAACGAAGCCATGGAGATTGTCTGGAAAAGGATTTACCCTTACGGTGATTATGTGAGCGCCAAAATGGAAATCAGCGAAGGCGATTACGAACTGAAAGTGCTTGCAAGGAACGGCAAGTGGGGAAAAATCGAAGGCATTCTTTCAGGGGGCGAAAGAAGCTCTGTGGCGCTCACTTTAAGGATTGCTTTTTCGCTTGTGCTTGCAAGGAATTTGGGCATTTTAATCCTTGACGAGCCGACCCATAACCTTGACGAAAACGCGGTGTCAAAGCTTGCTGAAATGATGCACGGCAGGATCGAAGGCCTGGTGGAACAGGTGTTCCTTATCACGCACAGCAAGGAAATGGAAAAAGCCGCAAGCGCGTCCCTTTACCTGCTTGAAAGGAACAAGGAAGAGGAAGGCATTACAAGGGCCGAACTCCTCGAGCCGCTGCAGGAATAATGCCAAAAAAAATTAAAGAAGCGGATTTTTCAAGCCGCAACCACTGTTGCCTTTCTCGTGAGGAAGCCTGCCATCAGGTTGATGTCTGTCCTTGAGAAAGGCATGCTGAGGCCTTTAAGGAAAGCCTTGTTTTTTGAAAAGTCCTTTGTGAAACTTTCCGGGTAGGCCTTCAAAAGCTTCAGGCAGCGCTGCTTGATGATCCTTGGAACTGCTTTGCCCATAAAATCACTCCATTCCAATCTTTTCAATGGTTCCGTCGGTGTGGCGCCTCAATACCGCCATCGGGAGCACTTTTTCAGCCATTTCCCTTTTTGCAATCAGGTAGGAAGTGTCCTCGTCCAAAGGCTTGAGTAAAGGCGGGGCTCCGAAAGAGAGCTGCAATGCTCTCGCACTGATGAGGCGTGTTACCTCGAATCTTGTCAGTTTAACCATACTAATCCCAGGACGGGTGTAGTGCTAAAAAAAGACTGTATGAAATTTTCATTGGAAAGGATTAAAAACCATTCCCCGAGCCCTTAAACCTAGAAAACCGAGGGAAGCGGCATTCCAGTGTCTTTTGACACCACGGCAAGGTCGGTGAAAATTTCCATGCGCTTGACAAAGGCGCGCCCAGAAATAAGGTAAATAGGCTCGGAATTCCTTTCCCAGAGCAGTTCGTTGTAGCTGGAAAGGAGCCCTGCACTGAATGCCTGCACGTTTTCGGAAAAATCCTTTTGGCCTGAAAAAGCGCCTGCTCCAAGGCAGGAAAAAACAGATTCGATGAGGCATGAGCAGGCCTGCCCGAATTCTTCAAGCGAGGCTTTTTCAGGGTCGGAAAAAACAGGGTTGAACGCATTGAGGCCTTTTGCCGCAAGGTCCTTTTTTTCAAGCGCGGCCATCCTTTCCTTGAGCGCGCTTTCAAGCGAAAGAAGGCCTGAAATGCAGGCGGCAACAAAAGAGGGCTTTTTCATGCAATGCCATTTGATTTCCCTTTCACCGGTAATTCTTGCAGCTCCGCAGGCTTCAAGCCGCAGGGCGTCCGCGAGCGGGACAAGCGCCTTCTCCCCGCAATAAAAAGGCCCGACAGGCATTCCCTCAAGGCAGAATTCCCTTTTCCTTGCCAGCCTAGCGCTTTTGCCTGCGTTGGTTTCATGGAACCGCCTTGCAAAAGACTGCACCATGGAATCGAAATAATAGCCGTTTTCAAGGAATTCGGCCTCGACCAGCGAGTTCGGGAGAATGTTTTCCGAATGAAGGGATTCCGGCCTGCAGCAAGCACAGTTCATGGAATCAAAACCGAGGTTGGATGCAGCGATTTTTTCAAGGATCGCCCTTGAAAAATCCAGTTCGATGAGGCCGCTGAAATTATCGCCGTGAAAATCCTTTTTTCCGCCGCCCTTTTGCCTGGAAGGCATGAGCGCGAAATCCGCGAAAGCCGCATTCTCCAAAAAAACCATTCCGATTTCCAGCCCGGCCTGGATTTTTCCGCACTGCAAAAGCAAAAGATTCGAAAGGAACGCTCCTTTCTGGTTTATGCCGTCGGGAAAGCAAGGCGAATTCAATGATTCTTCGGCAAAGCCTTTTTTTTCGGCCGAAATGCCGCCCTTCCTGCTTTCCCTTATTTCAAACTTGTCGAAATAACTCCAGCCCATGGAAACCAAAAACTGCCTTTCAGGCTCAGGGAAAGGCACGAAAGCATCAAAGGAAAAAGAGAGGAGGGAATGGAGCTTTTCCAAGCAAGAAAAAGCCTTCGAACGAAGCGCCATTCCCTTCCCGGTTTCGCTTAAAATCAGCCCTTGCGGTGAAACCGATGCAAGGAATTGTCTGAAATCGCCATTATGCGGAAGCCTTAATTCCGGCAGGAAATCGAATTCCGCTTCTGTTTCTTTTCCGTCGCAATCGAGGGATTTGAAAGAGGCAATGATTTTGCCTTCGCCTTCAAGGTACCTCACGGTATCCAAATATGCCGTGCCGAGAGTCATGCAAAAATAGGCGCTTTCCCGCCTTAAAAAGCGCTTGAGAGACCTCGCTTCCCCTGAATTGTGAAAAAAAGGAAATTCTTAATCCAGGACCAAACTCGCTTTGATTGCAGAATCTACTTTCTGCATTGTTTCCGGCAAGAGCGGGTAGGGGCATTGAAATCATACGGCTCAAGCAAGGCCCATGCTTCAGAACTGGCAGAATCCATTTCCCTGCAAAGCGCTTCATTTTCCTTTGCGGTCTTTCTGTAGCCTTCGGCCATCAGTTTCTCTTTTTCTTTTTTGGCAAGTAGTTTGTCACTCACGGTTTGTCAAACTCCCCCTCTTTTTCACAAAAACATTTCTGTTTCCTCGTCGCTTTTTTTCTTGGAGGACTCGAATTCGACTGCCGCATCTTCCAGGGAAATTTCGTGCTTTGACGGCAGTGATTTCCTTTCGCGGACCTTGAAGAAAAGAGGATAGTTCACGGCTTCGCCGATTACGAGGGCTTCGCCGACCTGCAAGGAAGTAATCATTTCAAGCGAACGCTGGTCGATCGCTTCAGCGGATTCCGCGATGTGCTTGAGGTCATAGGGATTGGTTATGCGGAGTATGATTTTTGTGTTGCACTGCGAGAGCGCGGTTGTGTCAAGCTGCACAGGCCTTTGCGATACAAGGCATATCGAGGCGCCGAATTTGCGGCCTTCCCTTGCAATAGTCCTGATTATGCTGCGGGAAACAGCCTGCTCTTCCGAAACCCTTTCAGGCACGAACTGATGTGCCTCCTCGAGCACAAGCAAAAAAGGCGGAATGCTTTTTTTGCGCCTTTCGCTGAACAATTTGTTTGCGAAATGGCTTACAATGACCTGTTTTTTCTTGATGTCGATTATATCGGATAAGTCGATTATTGTTAGGAAACCCGGCCTCACGACATCGCGCGCGCTCGGCGAATCGATTTTTGCGAACAAGTGCATTTGCTCGAGTTCCGAAATCCAGCCGAGCAAAGGGCCTTTTGTGTTTTCTTTTATTTCCTCGTCCTTCAATATTTCTTTTTTCACGCCGTCGAAATCGAACGGGCCTAGGCCTGATTTCATTTCGGAATTGAGATTGGCAAGGATTTTTTTAAGGTCCCTTTTCTGCGGACCGCTTAAACCGGTGATGATGCCGGCAAGCATGCCGACGCTGAGCGATGGAACCGCAATGCGCACATTCCTGCCCTTCACCAAAAGCGTGCGGTCGCTGTAATCCGCGTGCTCTTTATCCTTCACTGGTTCGGCAAAGGAAGAGTATTCGCCGTGCGGGTCCAGGACAACGCAGGCGATCCTGCCGTTTTCTTTTTTCCGGTCCAAAAGCTCTTCGAAAAGAACAGAAGTGAAATAGGATTTGCCTGCGCCGGAAATGCTCAGGATCGCAAGGTGCTTTTTCAGCAGTTTTGTCATGTTGATCTTCACATCCAAATCATGGAATTCGACTTTTCCAAGGTTCATTCCTTTTTCTTCATCGAACTTGAAGAAATTTTTGAGGGTATCGGCTTTAGCCAGCCTCACCCTTGTGCCGGGAGAGGGCGGAAAGCTCGCCCTTAGCACCCTTCCTTTCTGGAATACTCCCAAAGGCCTTGTGTTCGCTATCAGGTATTCCCATTCGCTTGTGGGAAACTGCTCAAATAGCGCGGAGCCACGGGCCTCGAATTCTTTCACTGAATCGGCGCGCTCGAAATAGCGGTTTGTTTTGATGACATTTGTGATAAGCGCCACTATGGTGCCTTCGGAGTAATCCACTTCGACGAATTGCCCGCGGTGTACGTTCCCGCTTGTCACGACAAAGTTCATTTCGCTCGGCGAAGGCGATGTGATTGTTGAAATCACTGTGCCCAAAAAATCTTCCATCAAACCACTCCCAAACAATGCATAACAGCAATCCTAAAACGGCCTTTTCTCCCTTCTCAGCGAGAGCCTTTTGCTTCCGCCTATCCTGTCAAATATTTTGTCGCAAATTATTTTAATCTCCTCTTCCCTTAAGCGCGAGCGCAAATCCGCCTCTATCAGCACGCTTGGATACGAATATTCGCGGTGGAGCCTGCTTTGGGCGAAAATAATCGATGCAATCCTGTCTATTTCCTTTTTTCCAGTGCCTTTCTTGAGCAAAAACTCGGTGCGCAGCGGCCTGTCAAGCGCGGAAGGCTTGATGTAAAAGGCGTGCACCATTTCAGCGTATTCCTTTGAGAAGTCCTGCAATATAGGGTGCTCTTTCACTTTTTCCGCATAAGGGAATGCGAAGGAGCGCTCGCCTTCGGCGAGAAGCGAATCGAGGAGCACCACGTCGAAGCATTCGTTGAGTTCCTCGAATTCCTTTTTGCCGATTATTTTTTCGGCAATGTCCTTGAACCTTGTGCCGCGAGAGTCCTCGACGCAGCCTATGAGCGTGCAGTTTTTTTCCTCGGCTTTCAAGAAAAGCGATTCGAATTTTTCGATTATTTCCTTATAAAAGGGCTGCATTTTGGAATTCGACCTCGGCTTGTCTGCGTGCTGCGGCACGATGGAACCGTCGAGGAAACAATAGTCCGGGGAAAATTTCCCGATTATTTCTTCCGCAAGCCCTATTTCTTTCGCCAGCCTTTGCAGGCTCTTGTTTGTCGAAACATCCTCCAGCTGGAGCGCCCTGTTTGAAATCAATGGTTCTGGAAAAGAATAATAGTTCGGGTGATAGGCGGCCTTTGCGAGCTTTCCCTTGCGGTAATCGAATACCACCGCCCTTGCCCTGATCAAAACAAGGTCCAGGGACAGGAAATCCTGGCCGACAAAGCCTGAATCCACGCCTGCAAGCCGCCCATCCAGTTCTGCGCATTCAGCCTTTTCAACCATCATTTCCATGGGATTCATTTTTGTTTTCCTGAAAGGCCTTATTTTTTGCACGAGTTTCTTCCTTTTTTCCTCGGCTTTCAGGATGCTTTCCGCAGCCTGGGAGATGAAATCTTTTGGAGGCATGCACCAGAATAGGGGAAAAGTGCTTAAATGCCTTTTCGGGGGTTCGCTTCCCCTGAACTCATTCAGTTCTTTTCAATGCCTATGACCACTTTTCCGTTGGACGTGCCCTGGTTTGTTATCAAAAGGGAATGCGAGCCAGGGCCGAGATGGAATGAGCCGTTGATGTCCACATTGCTGTCAAAATAGTCAAGGCCGAGGGTGATTGTGTAAATTGCAGTGGTTGCAATGCCAAAGGCAGGATTCACGCGTTTCAAAAACTCGCCGTTCCTCACATACGCCTTTTTGTCCTCGAAAGCAGTATAATTGCCTGAAGTGTAGGCAAGATAGAATTCTTTATCAACACCTGCCCTGTGGGCCTGCTGCAAATAAATATTGAAAGTCGAGGAATACACGTTGGTTATGTCCATCAAATAGGTGGCACCTGTGCTGACAAGGCCTATTGCAAGGCCGTTGCGCGAGAAAGACGCATAATCGAAAGTCGAGCCCTGCGTTAAAGTCTGCGAAACAGTATTTTGCATGTTCTGGTCGACAACAAAGCCCGGAATGTGCACGCTGCCGTCCCACCAATTACCGTCGAACCTCAGGCCGAAATTGAAGGAATGCCCGGTAAGGAGCAGGGAAGCATAGGTTGTCCTTATTGTGCCGGCATTGCCGGCTGCGTCAACCGAATAATATTCTATTTTGTGATTGCCGTCGTCGTTTACCGCAATCGCGCTCGACTGCTTCCATGAACCCGAATCAATCCTGTATTCCGAGTAAGAGCACCCGCTTGCCTGGATGCCTGAAATATAGGACGTGTCATCGCAGGAAAGCGTTACAGTGAAAGCCGAGCTCTGGGTTGCGGAGGGCGCATTGTCTGTCGTGCTTGGGGCATTGTTATCCACTGCAAAACTCGTGTTGCTGGAATCGGTTGCATTCGCATCAGTCTGGTCCCAGACATTCAGGTCCAGGAAATAATTTCCATCGGCAATCCTGTTAAGGTCAGTGCCCTGCACCATTGAATAGCGCTTCTTGATTTCCGCAGCGCCGAGCAATTTGTCGTAAACGCGCACCTCGTCGATTGAGCCGTTCATTACATTTGCCAGCGAATCATAAGAGCGCGCCCCGATGCGGAGATTTGCCGCGGTATTGATACCGGCCGATTTTGAGGAAATGCTTGTTGCCGAGCCGTCTGCGCTCCCGTCAATATATAATTGGGCATTTGCGCTCCTGTCGAATTCTATTGCGATATAATGCCATCCTGTGTCTGTTACAGTGCTTGCCGAGGTTATTGTGGTGCAGGTTCCATTGCATATCTGCGCTTCAACCTGATTCGAATCATTGAACTGCAGCACATAGCCGTTTGATGCATCAGGCCTTTTGTCTACAAGCACATGGATTGCGTCTGTGGCAGAACGCGCGGCCCATAATTCAATCGTAAAATCATTGGCCTGCAGGTCAAGCCTGTCGGTGTCTGTGACACTTATGTAATCGTCCACTCCGTCGAATTTCATTGCACGGTTGATTTTGCCTGCAACAACCCCGCTTGAAGAGGTCTTGTCAAAGGTTGTGGCCGAACCATTGTTTGCCAGTGGCGAAAAATCGCGGAACGAATAGGTGTCCAAGGGCATGTAAAGCACAAGGTTTGCGTCTTTTGTTGAAACTCCCGGCCTGTAAAGGTTCCAATCATAAGTGCAGTTTGTGGTAGTGAGGAAGACAGTGCTGCCGCAGGAAAGGCCTGTGTAATTCGAATAATCGTTGAGGTTCAAGTCGGCGATGAAATTATTGAAATCCCCGGCGGTTGAAGAATAATACAGGGCAGCACTAAGGTCGGCGTTGTCGGCATCGCTCGCATTGAAATCAACGCTGTAAACGCTCCCGATAACCTGATTGCCGTTGGGCTGGTTAAGCGTGGTCGAGGGGGCTGCAGCCAGGGCTGTTGCAAAAACAAGTGCAAGGGCCGGTGCCAAAAGCAAAAAGCGCGCTTTCATTCAATTCAATAACGCATTATTTCAATAAAAACATTCCGTCTGGGGTGCGCGACAGGCAAAAAAAAAACTGTAAAAAGGGCTTTCAGGGTATGGAGAACGGAAAAGAAAGCATTATATAGGACTTAATCCGTAATGTATGTGTTAATTCCAAAGGTGATATGCTCTATGAAAAATCAAAAAGGTGTTAGTCCGTTAATCGCAACAGTTTTGCTTTTGCTTGTGTGCATGGCTGTCGGAGTCATAATCTGGCAGTGGGTGACCGGATTCCAGTCGAATGTGCAGACAGAAAGCGACAAGACCGCAACCAAAATGACAGGGTGCTCGGGTGCAACCCTGACAGTCGACCTGACAAACATCAAACCGACCTGGTACAGCGCACAGTATGCCACCAGATTTGTTTTGAAGAACGGCAGCACCATAGACCTGAACGCTTTCAAGATAACCGCAATTTACTCTGACGGAAACTCCGACCTTAACAATGTCACCCTCAATATTGAGGACGGCGGCCAGAAAATCGCTTGGACAAAGGGCGGAGTCGGCACAGGCGGGACAAAGCCGGATGGGATTACAATCGAATCCGTCGAGTGCGGCGTAAAAACCAACATCCTCAAGAATCAGATTGAAACAGGTTAAAGCAAATAATTTTCCAAAAAGAAGGGCTTCTGCCCTTCTTCTATTTTTATTTTTTATTATTGGGAAAAGCCGCACAATACAGAAAGATATTTAAAGAAGTTAAACGCTATTCTATTCTGCTTATCGGGAAGTGAAATTATGGGAATGCAGAAGGGCGTGAGCCCGCTTATTGCGACAATGCTTTTGGTGCTTGTGGCGTTGGGCATAGGCGGATTGTTTTTTTCCTGGATGTACACTTATTACAACAACGAGCTCGCAAACCAGCAAAGGATGTCTGATGAGCAGATAAGGTGCTCGGATGCCGGCTTTACAATCGTGTCATGCTCTTTCGACCAGGGCGACACAAACGTTGCCACGATCCAGCTCGAGAATACCGGCTATCTTGACCTGAATGCATTCACTGTCACCGCAAAGCACAGCAGCGGCAATTCCGACACCAACATCTGCCAGGTAAACCTTGAGGAAGGCGCTTACGGGAATGTTTACGTGCGGCTTGCCGCCGGCGAAAGCCCGGCAGAGGTAAAGGTCACTTCGAGGGACTGCAAGGACATTTCTGACAAAACAACGGATTGCAGCTGAAAAAAAGGTTTTTATGGCAAAACTCACCCCTATCGGGAAAATCACTGTCGCAGTAATCGCGCTGCTCTTAGCCTACTTTTTCGTCCTCCCGGCGCTGCAGACCGCATTCCAGGGGGAACAAGTAGAGAGAAAAAGGGAAATAAAGGTCGTGGCATTCCTCAAAACTTTTGACAGGGATTCCGCTAAACTGCAGGAAACCCTGCGCGCGGTGGGCGAGGATGAAAGCCTTGCGGGAATCGCAAAAATCACAATCGTGAACATCGAGGCCGAGCCCGGAAAAATGGAGCAGAACAATATCGGCGCAGGAGAAGTGCCCTGCTTTATCCTCGGAAACGAAAAATTCACTGGCTTTTATTCCATTGAGTGGTTCAGGCAGAGGATAACTGCAGTTGCCGAAGAGGCTTCTGAACCAACGCAATAGGCGCTTTTGGGCTTGCGCCTTAAATGGCCCTGTTTTGCCCCCTTATATATATTAATAAAGTTTTTAAAGTGGGAAACAATACTCATATAGATGGGAATGGAAAAAAGCCGGCTTTGGGTTGCACTGGCAATTTTGGTGCTTGCGGCTTTGCAGGGTGCCTTTGCGGCGGTTTCAATCGCCGACTTCAATATCCAAAAGGATGAAGCCGACACGAATTCCGCGCAAGTGGTGTTGTATATTTCGGCGTCAGACGGCAACAGGATGAACTTTTCATGCGACAATTCCACCTATTACGGCTGGGCAGATTATGCCGCGACCTATTCCTTCAACCTGAACACAGGCGCAGGCTGCACTTCGGGCGACGGCATTAAAACAGTGTACCTGAAAGTTCAGGATGTGAACTCAAACCAGGCCGAGGCAAATGACACAATCAACCTTGACACCAACGGCCCAACAATCGGTTATGTGTGGCATGACGCAAACGCAAGCGACGGCAATTCAATGCTCAACGGGTCAAAGTCGCTCATTATAAGGGTTTCAGGCGAAAAGGACGCCAACACTTTTGCCTCAATCGGAACAATATCGGACCTGAACCTTTACGATGACGGCAGCCACAACGATATCGATTCAAACGACGGAGTTTACGGTGCGAGCTTCAGCGTCGCGGCTTTCGGTAAAAGCGCTTCCTGCATGGCCTACGTGGTGGGAAAGCAAGTAGACAAGGTGGGAAACATTTCGACAAAAAATTCCTTCACGCAATTGTGCATTGACTTGAATGCCCCGACATATTCGAGCGAAAACCCGAAAAATTATGTGAACAGGCGCAAACCAGACATAAATGTGAGGCTTTTGGATGCGGAATCCGGGGTAAAGCAGGGCTCGATCCTTTTATGGGTTGGTGGTGCGCCTGTCCCTGATGCAAATATGACAAAAACCCCGGTTTCGACAGGCTACCTGGTGTCTTACACCCCTGACAGCAACCTTTCCGGCACGACAGTAAATGTGAGCGTTTATTTCGACGACAATGCCGGAAACCATTCTGACCTGAACTGGGCTTTCACCATAGACGAGAACGCCCCCAGCGCGGTTTCAGACCTTAACGTGGCAATTGTGGCAGGCGACAACGACCTTAACGCCTCATGGAGCACGCCCTCGGACACAGGCGGAAGCGGCCTGTCCCACTTTATCCTTTACAGGTACACGCAGGCAATCACGGCCTCGAACATTTCAAGCGCCACAACCGTTTCCTCCGGCATAAGCGGGGCCAGCAGGAATTATGTCGATGCAATGAGCACTGCAAGCGAGGACATCACATATTATTATGCGATAAAGGCAGTGGACGGCGCAGGCAACAGTTCGGCGGTATCGAATTCCGCCGGCGCCACAGTGCCGGATTTCAATGCCCCGACAGACCTTAATTTTTACATGCCATGGTACACGAACTCCGGTTATCCGGACATAAACATTACCGGCACCGATGTTTCCAGTGCCAGGCTCAGCTGCAACGATTCGAATTATTCCGGTTCATTTTCATCGTTCCCTATCAAAACATTTTCAATTTTAATAGGCAACGGGTGCACAAACGCGGACGGCAACAGGACTGTTTATGCCTGGGTCTTCGACAACCACGACAACAATGTGAAAATACAGCACTCCGTGTACGTTGACAGGTCAGCCCCCTCTGTGCCGTCGATTACTGACATAAACCATGCGGACGGCAACAACTCCCTTAAATGGAGCGCTTCAACAGATGCCGGAGGCGGGATAAGCCACTACAAGGTTTATTACGGCGCAGGGAGCGGAATCACGACAGCCGATGCTTATGCAACCGAATACGACACAAATTTTTCGCAAGAGGTCAGCGGCAGGTCCAGGTATTGTTACAGGGTGCAGGCGGCTGACCTTGCAGGCAATCTTTCGGATTTGGGCGAAGAAGCCTGCCTGGCCAGTGACGCCAATGCCCCGGCAATAATTGTTTCCCTGGCCGGATACAAATACAGGGGCAACATTAAATATTTTTCAAGCGGCGGCCATGAAATCAAGGTCACAGGCGATTATTCGCTTAAGTCGGCATATTGCAAAATCACTTATGGCGACGGCAACACGTCGGAATTCGCGCTTTCCGGGCCGGGCAGCACTCTTTCAGGGACAATTTTATTCATGGCGATCGACGGGAATGCGGTAATGCGCGTTGATGCGACCGACAGCCTGGACCTGAATGCAAGCGAAGAAATCTCGTTTGCAATAGATTCAACGCCGCCTGACATAAATTCCTTGGAAGTGAAGCAGAAAAGCGAGGCGGTTATCGAAATAACCGCAAAAGTTTCCCCAGATGCCGAAAGGCTTGAACTATTGAACTGCCATGGCGGCAAGTGTTCGCCGCTGGCCGAATTTTCGGCAGCCGACCTGAACAAAGGCACGGCAAAAATCGACTGGAACATTGCAGGCCTCAGCCTGAACGAGGCAAACATCGTTGCCAGGGCTTCCGACGATTTGAACAATGCCTCTGAAAAAAGCGCGGCAATAATGCTTTTCAGCGCAATAGGGGAAAAAATCAAAAGCATTGATTCTATGCAGTCCGCAATCGATGCGGCCATTGCGGTCCTTGGAGATTTTTTAGTGGAACCTGGCGCCGGCATAATCGCGAAAGCCAAAGAAGCAAAAGAGCACCTTGCGAACGCAAAAAATGCGCTTGAGCAGGGCGATATTGCCGCGGTGCAGGGCGAAATCACTTCGGCAGCAAGGCTTTTGAGCGAAATAGAGCTGGAACGCCCGAGCATTTCGGTGAAAAGCTCGCAGGTAACAGATTATGCCGCGGACAGGGACTCGTTTGAAACAGCGCTTTCGGGATTTGTGAGCGGGCAGGCGCTGGGCGAGTCAAAAAGCCTGTGGGAAAGCCTTGCCTTCAGGCGCGAAATAATGTCCATTGAAGTCAAAAAAGGCGAGGCGACTGAACTTCAGGTGCTCATAGTGCTGTCCGTCAAGAACACAGGCAGCACTGCAAGCCGGCAATTCAACGTGGTCGAGTTTGTCCCGAAACAAATAGGGGAAAAAGCATCTTTGCTTTCCTCAAACACGCTTTTCGAAATAGCCAGCGAAGACCCGGTGGTTTCTTTTTTCATTGCGGAACTCCGGCCTGGCGAGGAAAAAACCATAAAATACAAGCCGAAAAAAGCGTTCACACAAGAGGAGATTTCTGCAATCGAGGCAGGCGCCGCAGGCTCGTTCAAAATCCCGGTGCCTCTGCCTTCGGGCTATGACACTTCAAGCGTTTCATTCAGCGGAACGCAGGGCGGAATCCCTGTGCCGCTCCTGCTTATAATATTCGCAGGCCTGGGGGCATACCTTTACTGGAGACTGAAAAGGCTGTGAAAAATTCTCCGAGGGCAAAGGATGATTAAGACCTATGAGGCTCTCCTGGCAACCGCAATGCTCCTCGGCACGCTTGCGCTCATCTCCTCGCCATATTTTGTGCCTGAAGAAAAATACACCGGTTTAAGGGACGCCGGGGAGGACGCATTCCTGTCCTTTTGCGAGGAAGAATCCTTCAGGAACCTCGCGGTTGCGGTTAATGACGACAATTCACTTGCCTCGCTTAAAGCATATATCGACGGCTATTTCGACCTCCCCTATTCGTTAAGGGTCTGCGATGCGAACAATTCAAACAATTGCTGGGGCTCAATTCCGGACGACAAGGCATATTCGACTGTTTCCTATCTTTTTGACGGCAACATTTCAACGCATTCAATGAAAAGGATCCAGATGTTTATCTGGGTGTTCAGGGTGGAATGATGGGTTGCAAAAAGGCAGGGAAACGCGCCAGGCAGGGAACCGGCGGCAGGGGGCAGGCATACCTGCTGGTTTCATTCATACTGATAATGATAATGGCCTCTGTCGCATTTGTGTCAAGGACAGAAACCCATCAAAGGACAGAAGGCCACTTTTTAATGGAAAACATCGAAAGGGAACTCCCGCTTTCATATACCGCGGGAATATACCAAAACGACCTCAACAGGATTCTCTTAGAAACAGGCAACGATTTCAATAGATTCTCGATGGAAAAAGGCTATGCTTTCAAGTTTGTGTTTGCTGCAACCTACACCAGGGGCGTCTCGGTGCATTATATCATCGGCAACTGGTGGGGCGAGGACTGCACTTACTATAACAGCAAGCAAGGCCCGCTGGCTATCGCAAACGGCAAAACTGCGACGTTTCCCAGAGCATGGCTTAATAATGATTATTCCTTAATTATTTGTGGCCAGCCCCTTGACCTGACTGAGGACTTTTCTTACAGGGCTGAAATCCACAGGCAGGACGAAATCGTGGTGAGTGGATGAAAAAAGAGGGCAAAAGGACTGCGAAAGGGACTGCATCCGCCAGGGGAATCAGCCCGCTGGTAAGCGCCGTCATGTACACGCTTATAAGCATTGTAATCGTGTCGCTTGTCCTCCAGATAGGCGTTCCATACCTGAACAGGCTGCAGGAATACGGCGAAGTAAAAAACCTCGAGTCGACGCTAAAGGAAATGGACAAAACCATCTCGATTGTCGCCTCGGAGGGGACCGATTCGCAGAGAAAAATAAGCATAAGCCTTGCCATGGATTCAATGGATGTGAACGGCACTTCGGAAATGGTCACTGTAAACAAGGAAACCGACGCAGTGGGAATGAACCCCAGGAGCAGGCAAAGCCAGGGCAATTATTTCAAGGGTGTGAGCGTTGAAACCGACGCTTATTACGGCAACCTTGGGGATGCGAACGTCCTGATTCTTGAAAACGAGCACATTTACCTTGCAATAAAAAGGCTGGACTCGAACACCACAATGAAGGCGCGCGACCTTGTCCAAAAAGTGAGGTTCAAGGACATGTCGGCGGACCTGAATGCGCTTGTCGACTTTTATATGGACAGCCACGCAGGCGAGGACGCGAACATTGCCACGGAGTTCACAAAAAGCGGCTACAATCTGGGCTGGGGTGAAATAAAGGCAAGCATTGCAGGCACAGGGCACAGGTATAACATGCACTTCAGGCTTGAAAGCGGCTCTGATTTTGTAAGGGTTTGGGCGAGTGATGCGACATGGAGCTAGATGCCTGCGAAAAACTCAAGGAAGCGATCGGGACCGCTGAAAAATGCGTGAAAGAACTTGAGGAAATGCGGGTTATTGGCAGAAGCAAGAGCGCGCTCCAGGAAAAAGTCGTGGATTCTGCGATGGGCGGGAGCACCGAAAGCGAAACCGCAAGCAAGCAGATTATTGGCTTTGAAAAAGTCCTTGAAAGCATGCAGGAAAGGCTTGAACGGGATATTGGGGAATTGGGAAAAACAATGGGCGAACTGAAGGAACACTACAGGCAGAAAGCCGAAAGCGCAGGCATTGGAAGCCTTACGGAGGCTGTGCCTGAATGACTCCCGAAATCAGCGAACAAGCCAGCGAATGGCAGGAAATGCTTTCCGTGCTCAAGGACCACCTTTCAGAACTCCTGCTCCTTGAAAGCATTCTCGCAAGCAAAGACTTCAAGCCGAAAACCATGCTGGCAGCATTGAAGGAAATGCAGAAAAAAAACGGGATTGGCTGGGAGCCGACTGCGGGGCTTGCCGCGGAAATATCCGCAAAAAAGCTCGATTCAAGGGAAAAAATCGAAAGGAAGGCATTGAAGGGATTTGTGAAGGCATTCAATTCCTACGGCAGGATTGCAAGGGATTTCTCAATTGAAACCAGCTTTATAGTGCTTGCGGAAGGCGGCGGGCAAAAAGCAAAAATTTCCGGATTATTTTCAGGCGGTACAGGCGCTCCGGGGCCTGTGAAAGGCGGCCAGTCCGCCGTAAGCAAGATAAAGTCGCTGTTTGTCGAAGGCAAAGCCGATAAAAGCGAAATTGAAGAGCGCCAGCTTGAACCCGGCCAAAAGCCGAAAAAAGGGCCGGGATTCGGCAGCGGAATCGCAAAAACAATCTCTTCAATGGCAAAAAGAACAGACTCCATACGGAAGATGTTCGGCAGCAGAGGAATTCAGACAGGAGAAAAAATACAGGAAGTCTTCAAGGTCCCTATTTTTGCCACAGGCTCAGGCCTTTCCGAAAAGTCGACAACAGAGGATTTCAGGAAAGTTGAGCCTGGGGAAGACCAGCACGCGGAAACCATCCTTTCCCTGAAAGAAACGCTTTTTGCCGAAGGCAAAAAATCGGAAATCGCAAGCAATGAAAAAGACCTCATAACCCTGATTCCTGGGTATGCTTACGGCAAAATCATTTCCAGGGCGCAGGGGCAAAAAGTGTATTACATAATAGAACCGGACTTGAGCGACGAGGAAAGGGACAAAATCACAAAAATAAAAAACGAGCTCATCGAAGTCATAACGATAGAGGAATTGAGCCGCGAAAAAATGTTCGAAAAAGTCGAAAGCATAATTTCAAAGCGCGGCTACACGTTTTCAAGTCAGGGAAGGCACAAGCTCATGTACTATCTCTCAAGGGACCTGCTGGGCCTTGAAAGGATAGAGCCTTTGATGCACGACCCGCTCATAGAGGACATTGAATGCGACGGCACCGACATTCCCGTATATGTCGTGCACCAAAAGCAAGGCCATGTCGCCACAAACATTGTTTTCAAAAACATGGAAACGCTGGAGGATTTTATAATCAAGCTCGCCCAGCTCTCCAAAACCTATGTGTCCTATGCCTCGCCGCTCGTGGACTCTGTCCTGCCTGACGGCTCAAGGATAAATGCCGTGCTCACAAAATCTGTTTCCACAAAAGGCCCCAGTTTTACCATCAGGCTTTTCCCTGAAAAGCCGCTGCCGCCAAGCCTGCTGATCAAGAACGGCACAATGAGCGCAAGGATTGCCGCATACCTTTGGACTGTGATCGAATTCAAAAAATCAATTCTCATAACTGGGCCGACAGCAAGCGGAAAAACAACCATATTGAATGCTATCGCAATGTTCATCCCTTACGGGAACCGCGTTGTATCAATCGAAGACACAAGGGAACTGAACATAAAGCACGAAAACTGGCTGCCGCAGGTGGCAAGGCAGGGTTTCGGCCCGCCGGACGCGACAGGAAAGCGCTTCGGCGAAGTCGACCTCATGACGCTCATAATGGAATCCTTCAGGCAAAGGCCTGATTATCTCATAGTCGGTGAAGTCAGGGGAAAGGAAACATTCGTATTGTTCCAAGGCATGGCTTCAGGCCACTGCTCCATGGCAACACTGCACGCAAGGTCGGTTGATGATGTTGTCTCAAGGCTCACAACGCCCCCGATAAGCCTTTACCCTTCGCTGCTCGAATCAGTCGATGTTATCCTCAATGTCGGATTTATCGGCGAGCAGGAAGTAAAAAGGAAGATAAGGACAATCGCGGAAGTGAAAAAATACAATGCGAAAGAAATGCGGCTCGAATACAACGACCTGCTTGAAAACACCGAGTTCGAGGAAATAAAGGCCATAGATGGCCAAACAAAAAGCATTGCTGAATTCTTCCCGATAACCGGAAGAAGCTTTTTGCTGAAGCAGATAAGCAAGGAGCACGGCGTTCCGCTCCTGGACCTGCAGAAAAAAATCGAAAGGCGCACGGCGTTCATGAAAAAAATCACGGAAGACAATGTTGCCGATTACGCAGAATTCTCGAAAAGGCTGGAGGAATTCAAGAATGCTGAAGGAAAAGCCTGACCGCCAAGGAAGGCCGGAGGAGGGGCAGGAATGCTGAAGGAAAGGCTTGAAGCGCTTGTCTTCGGGCTGGCCGAAAAAACCTTTTACAAGGCCACAAAAAACATAGACGTTGACTCGCTCAAAAAAAAGCTGGCGCTTGTCGATTACCCTTACAGCACAGGCCATTATTTCGCCTACTGGCTCGCCCTTGCAGCCATCACTGCAATACTCGGCTTTGTTGTTGCCATAGCGGTGTTCGTTTCAGGCACCTTTGCAAGCCCCATTGTGTTCCTGGCGCCTTTTATCGCCGGGGCGGGAGTCGCCGCATTCTCTTTTGTCTGGCCTTCGATGGAACTGTCCAAAAAAAACAAAATCATCGCGGCAAACCTGCCGCTTGCAATCCTGACAATGTCCACCATAAGCGAAGGCGGCGCGCCGCCCCAATACATGTTCCAGTCCATTGCCGGCAATCCGGATTATCCCTGGCTTGAAAAAGAATGCATGAAAATACAGCGCTTCATGGACCAGCTCGGCCTGTCCTTCAGCAAGGCAGTGGCAAAAGAAATAGAACTGACGCCGTCGGTGAAGCTGCAGACCTTCCTGAAAGAGCTGAACACGACATTGAGGAGCGGCGGCGACCTCAAGGAATTCATGTCAAAGCGCGCTGACGACGCATACTTCGAGTACATGCTGCAATTGGAAAGGAGCGCTGAAAGGGCGGAAACGCTTGGCGAAATTTACAGCATCATCCTGATCGCAGCGCCGTTGTTTTTGTTCTTTGCCGTCATGCTCCTCGGGATGTTTGCAACCGAATCCGGCATTTTCGGGCTTTCGGCAGAACAACTGGTGACTTACGGTGTGT
This sequence comes from Candidatus Iainarchaeum sp., assembly GCA_043809265.1. Classification (GTDB taxonomy): domain Archaea; phylum Iainarchaeota; class Iainarchaeia; order Iainarchaeales; family DTGL01; genus JAPLVS01. The sequence goes on along the minus strand of JAZDDY010000120.1, from coordinate 20,545 downwards.
GGCTTGTAATACCGCTGGCAAACATATTGTTCATTGCAGTAATGATGATTATGTCCCCGGAATAAGCGGGCTTTGAAAAAATAGGAAAAAAGAGAGTGGAAAGATGGAAAACGAGGTTTTATTTTATTACGCAAAATTCGCGCTTTTGGGCGCGGGCGCCAGCCTGGCCATGTTTTTCCTGCTGGCCGGCACAAGCCTTATCATTGTGCCGATTATCGCCTTCGCAGGCCCGCTTGTCCTGGCCTATTACCTCAAAAACAGGGCAATAAAAGGCCTTGAGGACAATTTCAGGGTTTTGCTTGACGACCTCAGGGACTTATTGCAGGCAGGCGTGAACATCAGCGACGCCCTCCAGATAACCGCAAGGAACGATTACGGGCCTTTGAGCGTTTACGTGAAAAGGCTTGCCGCAAAAGTGAAGCTCGGCATCCCTTTCGAAAAAGCAATGCAAATCACCTTCAAGGACGTCCGCTCCCAGCTTATAAGGAAAATAATCACGGTGATAAACCAGACCCTGCGCACAGGGGGAAATTTCATGAAGGTTTTCACCACAAGCGCAAAATACGTGGAAAAAATAGAAAGGCTGAAAAACCAGAGGAAAAGCCGCACAATGTCCACGCTTTTCAACGCATACATGATGTTCTATGTCTTTGTGATGATAATAATCGCAATCCAGGTCTACTTTGTGCCGCTCATCGCAAACCAGCCTGCAATCAATGCGGCCAGCCTGCTTTCCGGCGATATCTCATCAATGCAGGCCGGTTCTTCCGAAAGCAAGCCGAAAATGGATTTTTCCGCCCACTTCCTTAACCTGCTGATAGTGCAAAGCATTTTCGCAGGCCCGATGATAGGGAAAATCTCGGAAAACAGCCTTGTAGCAGGCCTCAAGCACTGCCTGATACTATTGAGCACATCCGTGACCGCATACCTCCTGGCGACATCGATACTCGCGCCAGGGGTTTAAAAAGAAAAAGGCAAATTGGAAGAAAAGGCGCTGTTGAGTCGGCCTATTTCTGCCTTATCAGTATTGTGAGCGTGCCGACTTCAAGCTGGCCTTCGGTGGTAAGCAAAGGCATAACCCTTCTCCTGACAACAACTGTCTGATAGTCATTTTCGTTGCCGAGGCTTGTAATTGTGCGCTGTTCGCTCTCGAATTTCAGGAAATAATCCTTGTTATAGAAGGATTCAATCTCGCTTTGGACCAAAACCCTGATGGTTTTCGGCGGCGAAACAACCAGTTCCGGGCTTTCCTGCCATACCCTGTTAAGGTCATTCTCATATTCGCTTATTTTTATCGTGCTCTTGAAGGCGCATTCAATGGTTATATTCTGGTCCAGGTACATGCGGCACTCGTTGTTTAAGTCCTGGGTCGCAATGCTCATTGATTCGCTCGAAATGCTGCTAATAACATACACTCCAGGTTCAATTTGAAGCTGTGCAGAAACCGCCCTTGCATTGAAGCCAGCCTTGTCTTCAACCCAGAGGCAGATGTAATCCGAATGTTCTGTCGAAATTTCAATATAGCCCGCATTTGTGTTAGTGTCATAACTGCTCTTCGAGGAAGAGCATGTTTGCGAGGAACTGAAATAATACCATTTGGTTTGCATGCAGCCTGAACCCGCATCGCTGCAGCCCAAATAAACCCTATTGAAATACACAGGCGTGGACGAAACGCCGCCGACATTGGCAACAGGAGGCGTATTGTCGACAAGGAATGGCATGAGGGAATGTCCTGCGGTGTTGCCGCCGCTGGCGTTATAGAAGTTAAGGTCGATGAAATAATTGCCGTCTGAAACTCCGGCAGAATTCCAGCTGTAAGTGCATGCAGTCCAATCCCACCAGTTCGTGCTCGCACATGACAAGCCCTGGATTTCACTGTACTGGTCCAAATGCATTACCGGGCTTATGTTTGAATCGAACCGTCCGAACCAGCCTGAAATAAAGAGCTTGGCGTAAACATCGTTCAGCATCGTGTTCTTTACCTCAAAGTGGATTGAGGAAACGCCTTTCACAAATCCGCCTGAGGGGGTAATGTACCTTACAGCGATTATTGCCTTAAGGGTGAAAACCCTTGAGGCCTTTCTTGCATTGTTGGCCGCATCCTTTGCATAAACGCTCAGATTATAGTCCGTTTCCGGGAAATTCAGTTCGGTGTAAGAGCAATTATAATCGCCGTTGTTTACAGTGCAGTGCGCCAATGCATTGAAGTCGTCGCTTGCAGTTCCGTTGAAATCAACGACAATTGAGGAAAGGTCAAGGCTGGAGCCTCCGAGCCTGCCGATATTGAAGGAAATTGTCGGCGTGCCTTTCTCCATATCATCCGTGCTCGGATCGGTTATTGTGACAGAAGGCGGGTTCTTGTCGATTGCAAGCCAGCCCTGCTTTATGGCTTCGTTGTTGTCCACGTTATCCAATGAATAATATTCGACCAAATGGTTGCCGTCGGTGCTGAACAAAACATTGACATCATTGCCTGAAATTGTTGCCTCCTGCCAGCCGCCGGAATCCACCCTGTATTTCAGTTTTTTGCAGCCTGAACCGCTTCCGTCGGAGCAGGAAAACGCCACATTCGTGTCGCCAAGCCAGCCGTCAGTGAAAACAGCGCTCGTGCCCGGCTTCTGGTTGTCGATCCTCACAAGCTCGCCGTGCGCAGCCTCGCTGCTGCCTGCATTGTCCACCGAGAGATAGCGAACATATTTCTGGCAGACCGAATCGGCGTCGCAGGAAACGCTGAATGTCGCCCCAATGGTTCCGGACAGCGGATTGCATGAATTGGAGTCGTCGGTGCAGTGATAAGTCGCCTGCACGCCTGAGCCCGGGTCGGCAGCTGTAAGCGTTACGATGGCGTCAGCGCTTCTCCAGTCGCTGTTGATGTCGTCGGTTGTTGTTGGCGGGTTCTTGTCAAGGCAGATGTAAATGTATTGCGCTGTCTCGACATTTCCGGCATAATCAGTGCACTTGTACCAGAGCGTTTTGTTCAGGTCCTCCTTTATTTCTATCTCAAAGCCGGCCGGAATCTGCAATTCCATCGAGGAAAAAGCCTTGTTTATGAGGATATATTGCCTGTTTGTGGTTTCAGCATTGCCTAAAAGGTCGACGCTGTTGAAATCTATCACCCAATTGCCGTCCCCGCTCACTGCAAACTTCTCAGAATAGGGCAGCCAGGAGCCGAAGGAAACAGTGCTTGACGGGTTTGAGTCAAGCCTGTATTGCGTTAGCGAGCATCCTGAGCCTGAGCCGTCATTGCAGGAAAGCGTGATGTTAAGGTCAGCGCCGGACCAGTCGCCATTATAATCGCTTGAAGTCACTGGTGCGGTCTTGTCGATCTTTATGGACGCGCTTGAAGAAGTGCTGTGCGCAGCCCCGGCAGTATCATGCGCATTAAAGTCTACATAATAATTCCCGTCCTGCACGCTCGACGCATCCCATGAATAAACGCAGTTTACGCTTGAACTCCAGGCATTGCTATCGCAGTCCAGGTTGGAGATGTCGGCATAATCGTTAAGGTTGACATCATCCAAAAGCGTTACCTGGAAAGCGCCTTTGGTTGTGGAATAAGCGATTGTAAGGTAAGGCCTGTCGTTTTCAGCCTCCTTCACATTGAAATCTATTGAAATCGTGCCAGAACCATAATAGCCGGAGTTAGGGGAATTATAGGTTATGGTCGGAGCGGAATTTTCAATAAAGCCGCCGCCAAAGCCTGTTTCGGCTGTATAATTGTCAGAAGACATTGACACAGCCGCCTGGCCTATCACTAAATCCGCAATGGAATAATTGTCGCTGTCTGTTGAGCCGCTTGGCACCACAGTATACATGTCCAAGGCATAATTTGCGCTCGAGGGGTGCGAGGTTGCGTTCACATAAACGGCGTCTGTCCAGGCAGAGAAAGAACTTTCATGGTTAAGCGCATCCTTTACTTTTCCCTTCGCATAATAAGTATGCGCTTCAAGCGCCCCCAAATAGGCATACGAACCGTCATTGTCGCCTGTCCAGCCCCCATATACAAGCGGGCCTGAGGTCGAGCCGCTGTGCAATTCCAGATAGAAATCGCTTATTCCTGAACCATTATTGTCCAAAGTTGTATAAGTGAATGTAAGGGAGAAATCCGAGGAAATCGAGCCTTCATCCGTTACTGTCGGTGTTGAAGGATTTTCCTTGTCGATTTTTATAAGCCTGCTTCTGACGCTTTCCTGGTTGCCTGCAAGGTCAACGGAATAATAGCGCAAATAAGTCTGGCAGGTTGTGTTGCAGGTCACATCCGCGGTTGTGCCTGTTGTTGACGGCGTGCAGGAATTATCAGAACCCATGCAATAATAAGTGTTTGTGATTCCGCTGGCATTATCGGTTCGGCCCAAGATTACATGCACATTGGTTGTCTGCCAATAGGAATTCGCGTCATCATAAGTGTAAGGCACATTCGAGTCGATATTGTAGGGGCCGTAGTGCACTGTGCCGCCGTCATTCAGATTGTTGTCGGCATTCGCGCTCCTTACATGGAAATACCAGTTGCCGTCGCTTGTTGCGGTTTTCACTATCGCATTGCCGTCCCACTGCGTGTCGCCAGCCGAAACAGCCGTGCCTGCCGCCTGGTTCCAAGCATAATAAAAGTGGTGGGCGCTGCTGGTTGCAGTGAACTGCAAAACGGAATTGGTGTCCCATGCATTCTGCGTGTGGCTTGAACTCACGACCGGTTCGCTCGGCATTGTGGAAGCGCACTTTTCAGCGGAATACACGCTGTAAACTCCGGCATAAGCCCTGATCTTATAACAGTACTGCTGGCCTGCACTCAAACTTGAGTGAACGTATTGCGTGTTTGCGCCTGAATAAAGGCTTTGGGACACAGGACTTGTTTCCTGCAATTGGTAGGTTACGCCTGACTGGTTGCCGTTTGCATCCCATGAAACAGTGATTTGGGTATTGGAATCAACAGCAGTGCTCAGCGCCCCTGGCACTCTCGGAATGCCGACAGTTGCAGGAAAGCCAATCCAGAGCGAATAGCCTACGCTTGTGCCTTCCCCTGAACCGATGGGTTCTTCGCCTGCGTCATAAATCCTGTAGTTTTCTGAAGCGCCTTCATCGCTTGGCTCGATTACAATGTTTGTGATTGAATAGTTTTGGCTTGTGTGTGCCGAGAACGCCAGTGGCGCGCCTAAAAGCAGTGCTATGAATATCGCCATTGCCATTCTTTTTTCAGGCATTTCTTCCACGAACCGAAACGGTCAAAGCCTTCCAGGCCTTCCAAGCCTTTCAAGGCCGCAAGGCCTTTGCTTTCCCCAATAAATTCCCAATAAATTAATTTATTGGGCCTATTCTATTAAGCCGTCCAGCAATAAAAACATTTCGCAGGCAGGAAAAAGGGAAAAAAAGCGCTCTCATTCAAGCCTTGCGGCAATCGTGCAGCCTTACTGGTATTTGATGCAATAGAGTTTCACACAGCCGCTTGCGGCATTGGTTGTATAAGAGCGGCTTGTGCCGCCCGGAACATTGGTGAAAGTCCAACCGTCAGTAGTGTTAGTATTGGCGATAGTCTTGGCACTGCAACTCGTTGATATGTTGTAGTAATAACCCCAAATTACAATGTAATTGGAGGGGCAGGTGGCGGTCGCGACACAACTGGCCCCTGTGCAAGTGTTTGAAGCATACTGGCCAAGGCTAGCCGCCGTTGTCTGCGTTGTCGCATCAGGGAACTTGAAACCGCCGCTCGTGCTCTCAATCGTGCCTGCAACAGACAACTTTTGCTCAGGGCTCGTCGTCCCAATCCCCACTTTGTCTCCAGAAATGTCCACAAACAATGTTCCAGAGTCAATATTCAAATTTGCATCCATTACCAGGCCGCCGGCTTTCATTGCATAGCTTGAACTGTTGAGCGCAATCCTTGGCGCAATTTCCGAATCCGATTCGATTGTAATGCCCAACCAGTACGGAACATCAAAAGCGAGATCCAACGCAGTCAGGTCGCCCAAGGTGGTTTTGAAAAAGCCGTTGTTCACAGCAACCTTGTTGGAAGCGGTGTGCGATTCGGTGTACAGGGCAGTGCCGCCTGTTTCCACGTCATAGATTTTGAAAACCATGGCATAGTTTCCGTCCGCAAGGGAGCCGCCCTGGTCTAATTTGCCCTGGATTGTGAGCTTTTTTGGAATTGCAGCCTGCGTGCTTGCAAACCAGAAAAAAACGATTGTGAGTACAACCGCGAATGAAACAGAAAATGCAAGCAATTTTTTTGCTTTTGATTCCATTTGTTTCCCCTTTAGCCCTGAAACTGGTTCAATACTAATTAATCAATACTCCTATTTAAACATTTCTTTAAGCAGTTTTTCGGTTCTCAGGCAGGAATTGTTTAAGAATTGAATCCGGCAATATTAAATTGCATGAATTTGTGGAAGCATTCGTTCAGGAAAGCGTTTATTGCAATAGCGCTTTTATTGCTGGTTCTGGCGTTCTATTTATTGGCTGTTCCACAGAACAATGAAAACATGCAAAAAAATGGTCAAAGCACCCAAAAAAACGCTTTTTCAGGCGACGAAAACCAAAAAAACAGCGATGAAAACGCGTTTTCCTTGCTTGAGGTCAGCGCAGAATTCCTGCATGGAAGCGAGGGCTATACTGTCAGCGATGTAAAAGCGGAGATTGAGGATGCAAATCAGGCCGGCTGAGCGCTTGCAGCAACTATCAATCCTGAATTGAAGTCATAATAATAGCCTTCCCCGAGCAAAAGCGGATTATCGAAAGCATAAACCCCGTCCTTGAAAACGCGGCCGATTTTCGGCCAGGTTTCCTCCATTCCCTCAAAAAGAGCCAAATCGCCCTGGATTAATGCTGCCGGCGCATACTGCACAGAATATTGTTCTGCCAGATAGCGCGCGCTTTCCGAGTTTGCGTCGATTACTATTATATCCGCAAACCTCAACCCGAGCTTTGAATTCAGGAATGCCAGCAGGTCTTTTGCGTCCTTGCAGGCCCAGCACTGCGGTGATTCGATAAGGGTTATTGAAAGCAGGCCTTTCACAGCATTCGAATCAAGGCCTTTATATGGCGGGAATTTTTTTCTCACAACAAACGAGCCGTCGCTTTCAATAGAGCCGAACGAAGCAAACTGCTGGAAAAAATTGTAATCCCCCACTTCAGGCGAAAAAATCGCGGCAGGCACAAAATCCAGATGGTATTTTTTCAATAATTCCTTTCCTTCCGTAGAGCCAACATCGACTTTTTTCGATTCCAAGACCTTGATGTTTGCCAGCAACAGGCTCAATTCGCCTGACTGCAGCTGGCTAAAGCAGTTCCCGCAGGACGAATCAGTTATCTCTGTCACGTTCACAAGGCCTGCGAACCTTTGCTCTTTCAAATCCCAGTAAACCGGAACCTTAGAGCGGAAAACCATTGCCCCGTCCGCTTCAACCGAACCCACATCTTTCCAGTTGCCGAAAAGGTTTGCCGGGGCATTCTTTACAATAATGGTTGGTGCAAATTCAATCGCATATTTTTCAATCAATTGTTTTCCTTCCGCGCTGTCGAAAAGCGCTTCCCTGTAATCAAATTCTTTGTTCAAGTCCATCAATTGCTGTTTCAATAAATCAAAAGAAACGCATTGGTTGCAGTCCTTCACTTTTAATTCAAACAATTCGATTTTTTGAAGCGGCGTAGGGGAAAGCCCTTGCCCGCTTTCTTTTGGAGTGCCTGGCAGCAGAGCAAGGCCACCGTCATTTAACTGTAAAACCAGTAAAACCGCCACCGCCATTCCCAAAACAGCGCCAAGCAAAGCCATTGCCTTGAAAGAAAAATCCATGCCGACCGCTAAGAATGGCAAAAAAGGAATTAAAAGGGTTTTCCCAAGCAAAAGGCAATTGGGAAAAAAAGCGTGCGATTTCAGGAATGCCTTGAAAGGCAGGGGTTTCCAGCTCACACGTTTACGCCCGCTTTTTGAAACCAAAAGGCCAAGTGCTCCAAAAAATCAAAAAACAAGCGCTATTAGGAGAGAGCAGGACTTTTCGGGCAAGGAAACGCTCTTCAGGTCAAGAAGAAAATCATGCAACCCAAGTCCAAGCAGAATTGCCATCAAGGAAGAAATTTCTTCTCATGCAATTTTTACGATTGAAAATTGGTTAAAATAGTCGCCCGCTTGGTTGTATAGAGTTCCCGATAATAGGTAGAATACGATATAATCGTTCGCATTTAGCGAAACAACACTGTCAATACTGCCCGTGTCATAAGTCGCGGATTCACGATAAGCATGCCCACGAGCGTTAGTAGCAGTGGGCGCGTCAGTATTGATTCCAACAAGAACTCGAGCCGCGCCGGCTCCGGTTGCAAAAAATGGGTTAAGCGTGATGCGGTAAACTCCAGCAACAGGCACGGTAAATCTGCGTGTGTCAGAGTCATAGGTAATGCCGCGCGAGACCCAAAACTCGTTAAATGCAAGCTTTTGCACTGCAGCCGGATTTGTCATCGCAGTGCCCATTTGACCACTGATAATCGGCTGGTTTTGTATATTTAAAACGCCGTTCACATCCAACTTCGCTCCCGGGCTCGCCGTCCCAATCCCCACGTTTCCGTCATTGTAGTAAATGTTATTTCCTGTTTTAGTCCAATAACTGCCGACAAGGGGCGAGCCGTTTTGGTAAAAACTGGTCGCGTTCACTGTGCCGTTCACGTCAAGCCTGTAGGAAGGCGTTTTGTTCAGGCCCACATTCCCGCTGCCGTCAATCAACAGATAAGTTCTGCCGTCTGTTACGTTGAATACGCTGAAGGTGCTGTCGTTTTGGCTTTGCACTCTCCATTGGTCGCCTGTGCTGGGATAAAATTCGAGCATTGGCGTGTCAACGCCTGTGATGCGGATGCCGTTGCCTGAAACCGTGAGCTTTTGCCCTGGCGAGGTTGTGCCAATGCCGACCAAGTCTCCTGAAATGTCAACGTACAAAGTGCCGCTGTCAATGTTCAAGTTGTCTCCCACGTTCAGGTCGCGGGCCACGAAAGCATAAGAGGAGTTTGTCAGTTTGATGCGCGGAGTCATTTCGGAATCCGAACCCACTTTTATGCCAAGCCAGTATTGTTCTTTGAAAGCCAAGTCCAGGGAAGTGATGTCGCCCAATATGGTGCTGAAAAAGCCTGCGTTCACAGGCACTGTGTTGGCGCCTGTGTGGCTTTCAGTGTATAGCGCCGTTCCGCCTGATTCGACATTGTAAATGTAAAAAACCATGTCGTAATTGCCGCTGACCGAGGAACCTGCTTCCTTTAATCGGCCTTGCACTGTCAATAGGCGCGGGACTGCGGCATAGGCGCCCGCCAGAATAAAAAGCAGCAACAGCGTTGAAAGGAATAAATGCTTTTTTTGCATTCCAAAGCCTCACTAAATATATACTTTTATTGTTTTTATGCTTTTCCGTTGTGTTTTTCGCTGGATTCTTCTTTTTTCAGGATTTTTTCCATGTTCTTTTTTAATCCCGGCAAATCCCGTTTGACAATTACCCAGACTCTTTCAGCATTGACTTCAAAATAGCCGTGGATTAGTTTGTCTCTTGTCCTCGCTATCTCGGCCCATGGGATTTCCGGATGCCTGTTTCTGATGCAGTTTGAGGTGTTTTTCACGGCTTCCCCGATTATTTCCAGTTTCCTTATCACCGCAGCCTGTTTCTCCGCTGATTCCATGAATTCCTCTTTGGAAACGCCTTCAACAAATCGCTCTATGTCCGAGGTTGATTCCAGAATGTGCTGCAGGTAAATTCCATCAGTTTTCATAGAGTTTTACCTCTTCGCCTAAAATAGTGCCTTTTAGGAGCGGGTGAATGGAACAGTATTCCACCAATTCAACCCTTTTTTTCAGTTTTTTCTCCAATTCTATTTCAAGCCCGGCCAAGTCAAACAGGCTTTTTTTGCCGCTGAACTCTATCAAAATGTCAATGTCGCTGTCTTTCCTGGCTTCGCCTCTCGCAATCGAGCCGAACACGCCCGCTTTCCTTACCCCGTTTTTTTTCAGAATTGGAACCGCAATTCTCCTAATTGAATTCAAGTTCAATTCAATCCACCCCAATAGAACCATTTGCTGTTTTATTGTTTTTATGCTTTTCCGTTGCCTGTTCCTGCCGAATTCAGCCGTACCAGTTCGCGCTCTGGTTTGCGTCCGCCCTGGAATTCGAATAATACATCCAGATATGGTCTGTTGTTGAGCCTGCATTGATTTGCGGGACTTTCACCCATATTACCGCGTCCTGCTGAGAGCGGCTGAAAGTGTCAATGAAATAATCCAGCTGTGTTGAATTGTCGTCGTCAATGAAGCGCAAATCCCTGCCGTCTGATTGTGTTTCAAAGAAGTGGAAGTTGCCGGAATTCAGCCTCAATAATATGGAATAATCGTTTTTCGCGCTCTGGCCTGCGTTGTTGAACACGATTTTCTTCCTGCGCCCCCAGTTCATATCCCACCAGGTGAACGACTCTGTTGCGGTCAGCGTGCCTGAGCTGAGCCATTGCTCTTCGCCCCACTTGTATTGTATCATGCACCTTCCGGAACCGCTTTCGTCAATGCATGTCAGCAATATATTGAAGTCAAGGTTCACGCAGCCTGAAGGCGCTTCGGCCAAAGTATAGGGGTATCTTTTGTCGATGCGCACCAAAACATTCTTCACGCTTTCGGTGTTGTCCATTGCGTCCTTTGAATAGTAGCGGACGTATTTCTGGCAGTTCTGATTCACATCGCAGGTGACGCTGACAGAAGTCCCGCTTGTCGTGGGAGTGCATGTGTTTGCGGTGTCGATGCAATAATAGGTTGCGGAGACGCCGCTCTGGGAATCCGTCGGGGAAAGCGTGAACTGGAGGTCTGTGCTCTTCCACAGAGTGTTGGCGTCGTTTGTGGTGTTCGGTGCGGTGCGGTCGATTCTCACATAATCCGTATTTATGTCCTCGATGTTTCCGGCCGAATCCCTTGAATTGAAGTCTATTGTGTTGATTCCGCTTGCCGTGACCGTGAATGGCGCCGAATACACTGTCCAGGAACCGCTGTTGAGCCTGTAGGTTGTCTGCACGCAGGTCGTATATTGCGAGGCAGGCGTGCAGGTAAGTTCCACGTTAAAGTCTCCGGCATACCATGTCTGGGTTATGTTTGTGCTTGTGTGCGGCTCTCTCTTTTCTATTTTGACAAGCGCGGCTTTTGTTATTTCCTGGTTGCCGACATTGTCGATTGAGCGATACCTCACATACTTCTGGCAAACGGAATTCGCCGGGCAGGTGACGCTTGCGGTTGTGCCAGAAGTGTCCGGAGTGCAGGAATTGGCATCGTCAATGCAATAATAGGTTGCAGCAATTCCTGAGCCTGAGCCGTCGCTTGGGGTGAGGGTTACATTAACATCCGCGCTCTGCCAGTCCGGGGATGCGTTATCTGTTGTGGTCGGAGCCTGCTTGTCGATTTTCACCAAAACCGAAGTCCTTATCGGTTCGGCGTTGCCGGCATTGTCTGTTGAATAATACCTCACGTATTGCTGGCAGATAGAATCTGAAGCGCAGGTAACGCTTACTGGCGCGGCATATGTTGAGGTTGGAGTGCAGGTGCCTGCTGTGTCAACGCAGTATTTTGTTGAGGCAACCCCTGAGCCTGAGCCGTCGCTCGGGGAAAGCGTTACGTTCACGTCCTGTGCCTGCCAGGCGCTCGGCGCATTGTCTGTGGTGTATGGGGCGTTTTTGTCGATTTTCACAAGATTCGATGTTTTTACGGTTTCGGTGTTGTTGACATTGTCAACCGAATAATACCTTACATATTTCTGGCAAACTGAATTCACATCACAGGTGACGTTTGCCGAAGTCCCGCTTGTTGTGGGAGTGCAGGTGCCGGCTGTGTCAACGCAATAATAGGTTGCATAAACTCCGCAGCCGGAGCCGTCGCTTGGCGACAGGTGCACTGTCACATCGGTCTTTTGCCAGGCGGTGTTGGAGTCGTCTGTTGTTGTGGGCTTTTGCCTGTCCATGCTCACCCTTTCAGAGTGGATTCCTTCGGCATTGTTCACGTTGTCTTTCGAATAATACCTGACATAAGGCCTTGATATCTGGTCGTCAATTGCATAAACAGTGAAGGAAGTGTCGGCAATGTTGGGAGTGCAGGTGTTGTCTGAATCTGTGCAGAACCAGGTGTTCTGTATCCCTGAGCCGGTATCGTGCCTTGTAAGGTAAATCACGTGGTCTGTTGACCGCCATGCGGTGTTGATATCGCTTGCTGTCATTGGCGCGTTCTTGTCAATCCTGATAAGAACCGCCCTTACCACATCCTGGTTGCCCGCATAGTCGACGCCCTTGAAGCGCACGTATTTCTGGCAGACATAATTGGTGTCGCAGTTGACGTCAGCTGAAGAGCTCAAAATGTTGGGGCTGCAGGTGTTTGCGTCATCAAGGCAATAATATGCTGAATCGCCGCCGCAGCCAGAGCTGTCGTTTACAGTGAAATGCACTATTTGATTGGAATTCTGCCATGCTGTGTTTGCATCGTGCTGTGTTGTGGGGGGCTGCCTGTCGATTTTTATCAATACGGATTTCACTGTTTCCGTATTGCCTCCGGAGTCAATGGAATAATACCTTACATACTTCTGGCAGACTGAATTCGCATTGCAGTCGACGCTCACTGAAGTTCCGTTTGTCGTGGGAGTGCACGTGTTTGAGGTGTCGATGCAATAATATGTTGCCGAAACACCGCAGCCACCGCCGTCACTCGGAGTCAGCAAAATTGTTTGGTTTGAGCCCTGCCATTGCGTGTTGGCGTCGTCTGTTGTTGTCGAGGCCCCCTTGTCAATGATGAGTTTGGGTGCGTGCATGCTGGACGCGTTGCCTGCCAAATCGACTGCATTGTAGCGCACGTATTTCTGGCAGGTTGAATTGGCATCGCAGGTGACGCTTGCCGAAGAGCCGCTTGTGCTCGGCTCGCAGGAATTGGAGTCGTCAACGCAATAATATGTTCCTAAAATGCCTGAACCGTTCCAGTCATAGCTCTCTATATTCACTGTCTGATCAGAGAACTGGCAGGCCGAATTGGCGTCATCGCTGACGATTGGAGACTGCTTGTCGATTTTTATTTCACCGGTATTTTTTATCGATTCCTGGTTTCCGGCAATGTCGATCGACCTGTAATAGAGATATTCTGTGCAGACTGCCTCTGAAGGGCAGGAAATAGTGAAATTGTTGCCTGAAACGCTCGGAGTGCAGGAGCCTGTTGTTTGGCAGAAAAGCGTGTCCTTCACTCCTGAAGTGGAATCGGTTGCGGTAAGGGTTACAGCCAGATTGCTGTTGCGCCAGGCGGTGTTCGCATCATCCGTGGTCGTGGGCGCGTTTTTGTCCAAGAGCGCATAAATCGTGTGTGTGGCTTCAATCCACCCCACATAGTCTGTTGAATTATAGTCTATTGCCCAGTTGCCGTCGGTTGAAATTGAAATCGGCGTGGAATAAGTATTCCATGCCCCGATGGAAACGCTGCTTGTCGCATCAGAGTCAATCCTGTACTTTGTCAAAGTGCACTGTTTTGCGGCATCGCGGCAGGTCAGCGTAACGGAAAAGTTCACAGTATGCCATGCGGCATTCAAGTCGTCCACTGTAACCGGCGGGGATTTGTCGATTGCGACCCAGACAGTCCTGACCTGCTCAACGTTTCCTGCTACATCCCTTGAATTGAAATCCAATTGGTGGTTGCCGTCCTGCGTGAACTGCACTATCACATTGCCGTCATAGGTTGAATAGTAAGAATATGTTTCCATCGGCCAAATCAAGGCAATGCCCTTGTCGATTTTCACCAGCATCCTGATTGTGCTCTCAATGTTACCGACAGCGTCTTTCGAATTGAAATCGACAGCGTAATTTCCATCTGAGCCGAAAATTATTGCGCCGGTGTAAGTTGCCCATGCCCCCCAGGTAAGTTCCTTGCTTGGGTTGGTGTCCTGCCTGTACTGGGTGAGATAGCAGCCGGAACCGTTGTAATCAGTGCAGGAAAATTTCACGTGCACGTTCGCATCAACCCATGAAGTGCTGATATTGTTGTCTGTGCTCGGCTTTTGCTTGTCAATCCTTATGTAAGCGCTTTTCACGGCCTCGACATTCGAATTGTAGTCCAATGAATAAAACCTTACAAACTTCCTATTCACGTCATTCGATGCGCAGTTCACTTGCACTGTTGTCCCGGCAATCGAAGGCAGGCAGGTGTTATAATCGTCAATGCAATAATATGTTGCCTGGCATCCTGTGGCGCCAACCGCGGAACCATCGCTGCATGTCAGGGTTATTGTCTGGTTTGATGTTTGCCATGCTGTGTTTGCATCGCTGGTCGTGGTCGGCGCTGCCATGTCTGTTGCTGCAAGATTGCAGTCTGTTCCGCCTGTGTCAATGCCGACCTCAGTGCAGTTTTTTACTCCATCAAGGCAGTGATTGGCATTCCATGTTCCGCTCATGCAGGAACCGCCGCCTGTGGTGCAAAACGAATCCCCTGAACCGTCGTCGCCGCAGCATTTTGAACCCAAAGAATCCCAGATGTAGGCTGTGCAGCCGCTGGCTGTTGCTGTGCAATATGATTGCCCTGTGTCCCTTTCATGGTCTGTTTGACCGCACCCTGATTCGGCGCATGTGATTGTGTCCCTGTAATTGCTCTGGCTTGTGCAGCAGGCTGTGCCTAAGCCGCTGCAGGCAAGCGTGCAGGAGGCGCCGTTGGAGTCCGAGCCGTTTGCGCAGGTCCAGTCGCCGTAATGGCAGGTTGTGCCGAAAGCCGAGCCGTTTCCATATATGTAGTTTGAAGCGCCGTTTGCAGCCGAACCGTTAGAGCAGGTGATGTCGCCATAACGGCACAAGCCGTTCTTGTCTGTTGTGGAGTTTGCGGTTGTATAGCCGTTCCCGTAATAGGTGCCTGAAGTGCCGTTTGCTGCAGAACCGTCGGAGCAGGTGATGTCGCCGTAATAGCATGTGCCGCTTGTGTCTGTGAGAGGGCTTGCGCCTGACCAATAACCGTTGCCGTAATAAGTTCCAGAGGTGCCATTTGAGGCTGTGGTGTCATTGCAGGTGATGTCTCCAGAATAGCAGGTGCCGCTTGTGTCTGTGGTTTTGTCTGTGCCGGACCATTTGCCGTTGCCGTAAAGCGTTGTCGGGCCTGCTTTTGTTCCGTTGGAGCAGCGAGTGCAGTCAAGCGTTGAAGCTGTTGTCGGGCTGGCGGTGTAATAGTAAAAGTCGTCGCTTGCTGCATCGTCTCCGCAGCACTGGCCGTTCGAGCCGCCTGAAACAGTGCTAAACCAGTTTGCGCTTGAGCCTGTCTTGCAGGTGCACCAGTTCTGCAAGGCATCCCAGTTTACTGTGTATACTCCAATATTCCAGTCGCTTGTTTCCCAGTCATATGTGCCGCCGTCCTGCGAATAAGACCTTGTGCGCGCATCGTATGCGCCTTCGGCATGGCAGAAAGTGTAGCCGTAACTGTTGAGCCAGGTTTCCTCTGAACAGGCAGAAGGGCATGTGCCGACAGCGCCTGAATAGGTTTCGTTCACCCAGCCGGTGGTGTTTGTGTCATCCGGAGCCCTTATTTCAAAATCCATGTCGCTTGAATCGCAGTTATGGCACGGGACAGTATTAGTGCCGATGCAGTCCTGTGCGCCGGTAATTCCAAGGCCGCCTGTGCAGAGTTGGGCAAAACAGTATGCGGGCAGGAATGCAGTGGCTAAAGCGAGGAGTAGCAAAATCTGCGAAGTGCGTTGTATATTCTGTGGTCCCATTTTTTCTCCCTTTGAGCATTAAGCGGGAGACTGTTTTTGATTCTGTTATCTATTAATATATTGTTGAATTTAAAGGTTTGCTTTGAATTGAAAAGAGGGATTGAAAAAAAATTTGCGCGGCTTGGCTGCGCACGATTTTTAAAAGCTTGGCTGGATACTTTTTAGCATGAAAAACATCGAACTGTTCCCGAAAGAAGGCAAGGCAATTGTTTCTGTAAACCCCAAGGTTTTTCCGTTGGAAGTTGTTTATGCCGCAACATATGTTTTGCTTGACAAGGCCTATTTCCTTCTGGACGGCAACCCTGAAAACGACATAAAAGTCATCATCCGGCCGAAAAACCAGAAAGCCGGCAAAGGCGAAATTGAAAAAATCGCGCTCGAGCTCCATGATGAGCTGATAAATTACGCAAATTTTGCAGTGCAGGCAGCAAGAAACCAGAGTATAAGGGAGGCCATAATCAAGAGGGCGCTTGCGACAAACATCGGGGCGGCGGAAGCACAGGAAAAAGAGTATTGCCCTGAATGCGGGGACGATTTGCTCAAAGAAAAGGCGAAAAGCATTGAAATGCCGAAAGACGAGGATTTGTATGTCCAGGACCCTGAAGGCATTGCAAAGCCCTGGACGCCTGACAAGGCCAAGGGGTTGAAAAAACCGGAAGAGTGCAAGTGAAATGTGCATTAAAGTTGACAAAAAAGCCAATGCCGCGGAATTGACTGTTTCAAAAAATTTTTATTCCAAGGAAGCGGTAGAGGAAGCCGCTAGGCGGTTCCAGGGCGTTGAATTTTTGGAAAAAGAAGACAAATCCTATTTTCACTTGCTTGTGAAATCCCACGGCAGCGAGCCTTTGAAGGAAACGGCGCTGGAATTCTGCAATCTTCTTCTGGCAGTAGTGAAAGGCACAGGCCTTTAAAAATTTTGAATTTGCCTGTTTTTGGGAAAGAGCAGGACACCGTTATTAAAGGCTTTATTTCACTATTTGTTTGGGGATTGAATGACTGAAGGCCAGCGAAAGGTTGAAATTCTGATGAACTGGCGCTGCAACCAGCGCTGCATTTTCTGCTCGGTCGGCCACAAGATTTTGAACGATGGTGACGCTAGAACCTGGAATGAAATAAAAAAAGACCTGGAATTTGCGGCAAAGGAAAACGCCGGCATTGTTTCTTTTTCAGGCGGCGAGCCCACAATGCGCAAGGATTTGCCGAGGGCTGCACAACTTGCAAAAAAAATGGGCTTTGAGACAATCGAAGTGCAGACCAACGGCTGCATGCTCAAATACCGGGAATACGTGGAATTGCTTGCGGAATCAGGCGTCAACAGGGTGCTTGTGTCGATTCACGCGCCGAACGCGGAACTGGAGGATTTTTTGACGCAAACCAATGGCTCTTTTGAGGCAAAAATGCGCGGCCTGGAAAATCTTGAAAAAATGGGCATTGAGAAAAGGACAAGCACCGTCATATGCCGCTATAATTTCAGGGTTTTGCCTGAAATTGCAGCGCTCCTGCTGAAATTCAGCAAGAACACCAAAAGCAACCACTTAAATTTTGCGATTCCGGACGGTTTTGCCAAGGAGCATTTCAACGAAATGATGCCTTCGATCAGCGAGGCAGCCCCTTACATCGAAAAGGCCTGCGATTTATTGCTTGAAGGCGGCGGGAAGCCTTTCCTCCACAATTTGTATCCGTGCATTTTGCCAAAGCACCCTTCCCTGATGTCGGAACTTTCAAAAGCCGAAACAATCCTCATCGGCCCGAACTTCAAGGCAGACCTGAAAAAAACAAGGTTTAAATACAGGGAAAAAGGCCTGGAATGCAAAAACTGCAAATATTTTTTGCTTTGCCCTGGGCCGTTCACAGAATACACGAAAGCAAGGGGCTTTGAAGAATTCAAACCGGTTGAGGGAAAATACATTGAAGAAAACGGATTCAGGCTGCAGGGGTATTAGGTGGGCTGAATGGAATGGCCTTTGACTTTCCAGTGCAACAACGACTGCATCAGCTGCATTTCCGACACAAGGCAGGCAAAAAACAGGAGGGATTCGTTTCTCAAGCAGGTAAAGGATGCCATAGACAATGTTCCGGAAAAAGACATAATCAGTTTTACAGGCGGCGAACCGACGCTCAGGAAAGAATTTTTTGAAATCCTCGAATATGCGAGGAAAAAACATCCGGAAAAATTTATTTTCATTGTGACAAACGGACGCAGGTTTTCCGAAAAGGATTTTTTTGAAAAACTCCTTTCTCTTGAAATCGAGCCTTTGAGGTTCGGCATTCCATTGTACAGCCACCGGGAAGAAGTGCACGACCGCATAACCCGCGCCAAGGGAAGCTGGAGCGAAACAATCCAGGGAATAAAAAACCTTTTGGGCAAAGGCTTCAAGGTTGAACTGAGGATTCTTGTCGAAAAAGCGAATTACAGGGAACTCAAGGAAACAGCAAAATTTGCGGCCGAAGCCTTTCCAGGGCTTGAACGCGTTGTATTCATCAATTTGAAGTACACCGGCAATGCTTTCCTGAACAGGGAACAGGTTTTTTTGAGGATAGCAAAAAGCAACCCTTTTGTGCTTGAAGCCGCCGACCTGCTGCTTGAGAAAGGCATTGAAACAAAATTGTTCCATTTCCCGCTATGCACAATCCCTGAAAAGTACCGGCCTTTGGCCGAAGGAATAACAAAACAGGAATCAGAGCTCACATTGCTTGGAAAATGCAATTCCTGCAGGGCAAAAGCGAGTTGCCCGCAGATATGGAAAACCTACCTGCCGCTCGCCGGGGAAGAAGAGTTCGGGCCGTGCCCTGCCTGACGGCTTCGCAATTTTCGGGCGGCCTGAAAAGCGCGGCGGGGAAACTTATTTATTTTCTTTTGAGTGGATTTTTTATCATGAAGGACAGAATGGAATTTTACAGGAAATTAAGGATTCTCAAATTTCCAATGCGATGCAACAACAACTGCATTATCTGCGACGACTTTGGGGAACCGGACAACCAGCCAAGGGAGTTCGGCTGGTACAAGGAAGAAATCGATTATCTGGCTTCAAAAAACAAGCACATTTTCCTTTACGGCGGCGAGCCGTTCCTTGACCCCAATATTTTCAAAATTCTGGAATATCTGGCCAAAACCGATGTCACTTTCATGATTTCCACGAACTGCAGGCCGCTTTCCCAAAAATCCCTCGCAAAAAAACTGAGGGGACTCAGGCTGACAATGGTTGTGACCACGCTGTTCAGCCATAAGGAAAACACCCATGATTTCCTCACAGGCACCCCGGGAAGCCATTCCGAAACCGTGGCAGGCATCAGGAACCTGCTGGATGAAAAAATCCCGGTAACCGTGAACATCGTGCTGACAAGCAAAAATCTGGGCGATTTGCTTGGAACAGTCGATTTTTTGTCAACTCTCGGGGTAAAAAACATTAAAATTTCAGGCCTGGTAAAATTAGGGAAGATGGACCGCAGGCAGGACCTTGTCCCGGATTTTGAAAGCACCAGGAAAGAAATCGGCAAAGCGCTCCAGTTTGCAGAGGGCAAGGATCTTTCCCTTGTCTTTGAAAAACTGCCGGCATGCGCCGCCAAAAAAGATTCAAACTTTTTCTATGAGCCGCACCATAAAAAACGGATGATGATGTGCCCTTCGGGCACTGAGAAGTGCAATGGCTGCGGCATGGCGGAAAAGTGCATGTGTTTTGACCTTGAAAAAGAACAAGGCAATGCAGGCCATGCCCAAGCAAAGCCTGCCTGAATGAAAAGTATTTAAATATGAACAAAGTATAGTTTAAACGATGGCTGGCCAAAAAAAGGATTTGGTAAAGGAAATAAAAAAGAACCTTAAAACTTTCATGATAGAAGAGCGGGGCGGCATCTCAAAGCACAGGATGATCTCGCTGGGCGCATTCCTTGGCTCGATTTCCATCCTGAACCTGCTGCCGACGGTTGCCGCGGCACATTCAAACTATTTTTCCGTTGGCTGGAACAGCGGCCAGATGGTGACAAAGCACGGCCACCACGCATCGCATGCCTCGCACTCATCGCACAGCTCGCACAGTTCGCACAGCTCATGCCACTCAAGCTGCCACAGCTCATGCCACTCAAGCTGCCACAGCAGCTGCCACAGCTCATGCCATGCAAGCTGCCACTCAAGTTGCGTAAGCGTTTGCTCCGCAAAGTATTGCACCTGAGTGAAAATTTATGCAAGCCAAAATTTTCCAAAATAGCAGAGAAATCCTTCGGCTCCGCGGCAGGGCGGAGATCGGGGGGGAAATAGCCAAAAACAGGCCTTTCCTTCACAGGCTTTTCGAGAAAAACGGCCGGGTTGTGCTGTTTTGCAGCACGTCGAGGAAAACCTTTGCAATGGACCACGAAGCCTTTGACGCCTTCGGGGAAACGTTCCTTGCAAAAAACTCAACCAAGCCCTTTGCGGAAGGGGGGGGCTTCAAATATTTTGCCCCCGTGGTCACCAGCAAATGCAATATGGGGTGCACTTATTGCTTTGGCGCCGAGAAAAACAGGAAAGGAAAAAACGCTTCGATTGAAATGCTGAAAAAAGCAGTGGATTTCATTGCTGAAAAAAAACAGCCGGTGTGGGTGACTTTTTTTTCGGCCGGGGAGCAGGTAGGCGATTTCAGGGCATTCAAGGAAACGCTGGACTATGCAGTCGAGAAGCTCGAGATAGAGAAAATCAAAATGTCGACAAACGGCACCGGCAATCCGCAAGACTATCTTGGGGTTGTGGACAGGATTAAAAGCTTCCAGGTTTCGTTTGACGGGCCGCCCGAAATACAGGATTTGCAGAGGCCTTTGAAGGGCGGCCTTAAAAGCAGCCCAATGCTGGAAAAAACAGTGAAAAG
>JAZDDY010000119.1:0-4626 GCA_043809265.1 Candidatus Iainarchaeum sp. | reverse complement strand
TAAAAGAATTATCGAAAATTGCCCCTTCCGGCAAAAGGAAAGAACTGGATTCGCTTGCGCTTGAATTCCTCGGGCAATCCTCAAAAGAATCTGTTTTTGTGAAGGATTTGGACATGGTTGAAATGTGCCTTCAGGCATTATACTACCAAAAGAAAGGCCGCGTGGATGCGGACATGGGTGATTTCTTTAGGAAAACCGAAAGGGAATTAAGAACAAAAACAGGGAAGAAATTGTTCGCGCAGGTTAAAAAGGAATTTTTGGCGCTCTCGAAAAAATAGCCCTATTTTTTCCTTTTCCTTCCGGTCAAAACCAGCACAGCCGCAAGCGTTGCCGCCGCCGAGAGCGGCCCTGCGTCAGGCACCCCCAGTTCCGGGAATGGCTCGCTTGCGCGGAAATAGATTGTTTTAGGGCAGTTTTGGCATTTCTTGCCCTTGATGAATGCCTGTGCCTTGTAAATCCCGCTTTTTGCAAGAACATAATCCGGCTCGAACAAGGAACCGTCGCATGCGTGCTCTTCCGATTTCAGGAGCGTGCCGTTGAAATCCCTTATTTCGACAAGCGCTGTGAGCGCGGTATCGGTGCAGGAAACAAGGACGTTCGGCTTTTCCCCGGCATTTACATCCAGTGCCCTGAAGGCAGTAAGCGCGTTCTGGATTGAAACTGTCACAATCGGGTCGCTCCATTCAGACCACTTGGGGTCGGTTGCATCGTTGTCCTGCGCCCTCACCATTGCGCTGAAACTCCCGTCCGTTATGTATGTGTGGTTCCTGGATGCGCAATTGCATATTTCGAGCGATGAACCGTCTCCGTAATCCCATTGCCAGAAAACTATCTGGTCGCCGTCAGGGTCTGTTGTGCTGGCGCTCAGGTCTGTTATCAGCGGGGCAAAGCCGCTTGAAGGGATTATCGTCATTATCGGCTTGTTCGGCGGCCTGTTTGCGACAAGGACTGTTTCGTTGTCGTTTGCTGTGTCGTTGTCGCTGTCTGTGACAGTGACTGTCGCCACGAAACTGCCTTTTGAAGTGTATTTATGCGCGACTTCGTTGCAGTCCGCGCATGATTTGACGGTAAAGTCCCCGAAATCCCAGTCATATTTTATTATGGTGCCGTCCGGGTCTGTTGCTGTTGCCTTAAAGTTTGTGTCCTGCGTGGGATGCGTTGGCTGGGGCGCATAGACAAGGAACACACTGGGCTTTTTGTTTTTGTTTGTGGTTATCGCGATTTGGTCAGAGCCTGTAAAGCCGGCCTTGTCTTTTGCTGTCATTTTTGCAAAAACAGTCTTGTCTTTCACTGTGTAAATGCATGAAACCGCCTGCGTTTTGCTTGTTGTCGTGAAATCTATTATGCCGTCGCTGTTGCAGTCCCATTCGAACGTGTCCAGGTCGATGTCTCCGTCCGGGTCGGTTGTGAGTTCTGCATTCATTTGCACAGTCAGCGGCACATCGCCTGTTGTCGGGCTCAATGCCAGGATCTCCGCGACAGGCGGCAAGCCCATCAATACCTTGAGCCAGGCTGCGTCGTTCATTTCTGGTTTGCTTTTTATTTCAATCCTGTACTTGAAGTATGCGAAAGGCTGGCCGTATGTGGGCGGTGTGAGCAGCGTAATGCCAAATTTCATTTTCCCGCCTTCCCTGGTGATGTCCTTCACTTCAAAGTTCGCGCCTATGTTGTCCCAGTCCTCGCCTATTTCCCTTTTCACGGTGAAGGTGTCATTGCCGATTATGTACCATATCGCGTTCAGGATAAGGTCGGGAATCTGGCTTGCATTGGTGTAATCATAGTATGTGCCTTTTTTTGAAACGTCCAATATTTTTTTCATGTCGGTTTTGACATTGGCAGGCTGCCCTGTGCCGACAATGCCAAAAAAATATGCGTCCTTGCTTAACAGCGTCTGGCCCGCCTCGGTTGTGCGGTAGCTGTGGCAGCTTGAACTGTCGCAGCTCCCGCAAGGGTCTGCAGGCTCGTCCGTTACTACAATGATTGCCTTTACGGCCTCTGCCCTCCAGCCGTAACTGCTGTCGTTCAATATTTCGTTGGTCAGGCTTGCCCAAGGCTCGACAGAGCCGGTTGCGCTTACCTGCCCGAGCCTGGTTTTAAGGTTCTGGCCGTCGCTGCTCAAATGGATTGCGCCCCTGTCCGAGGAGGAAGCGCAATAGGATTTTGCGGTAAAGCCGGCAATGCTTCCGCCTCCTTCAAAAACATACAGGCCTGCGTTGAAGCAGTCGCCGCACTTGTTGTTTATCTGGTTCATTATCTGTTTTATGCTGCCTTTTACAGCGTCGATTTCATCCTGCATGCTCCCGCTTGCGTCCAGGATGAAAATAATGTCAAGGTCTTTCTTGAATTCTTCCTTCAGGAGATTGTTCTGGATTTCGCCGTTGAGGTCGAATTTTTTGTTCGGGCCGCCCTGCAGTATCACCGCGTCAGCCTGTGCGTCGGCATCAAAGCCGTTGATTTTCAGCGAGACCTTTTTTGCGTCGGCATGCACCGCAACAAATGCCAGCAGAATGCAAAAGACAAGCAAAAACGCCTTTTTCACGAGTACTGCCCCCTTTTCCTTATAATCCTGACAATGCCCAATATTATCACTATAAGGCCGAAGACAAGCAGCAGTAACGCAATTATCCCGAAATTGTTTTCAGGCGCCGTCCCAACAGGCTCTGTGACTTCGATTGTTTTTGCAATTTCAACAAATCCTTCTTTTGAGGCTTTTGCCTCGTATGAGCCCGGCTTGGTGATTTGGAATTCCACAAATCCCCTGTTGTCGGTTGTTTTTTCCTCTGCCCCGATTGAAACCTTTGCGCCTTCTGCGGGTTCTTCGGCTGCGGTTATAATTATTTCGAGTTTTTGGCCTGCGACAATCTTTTCAGGCGCGGAAATCGCAAGTGCTTTTTTGATTTCGGCTTTTATCCTGATTGCGGAAGTGAACTCGCCGAAGCCTTCGGCCGAAACCTTGAGGCTTGAAAGGCCGGATTCCTGGAATGCGAAGAATGCGGTCCCGTCTTCGGCTGTCGCTTTCATGGATTTTCCGAGTTCGACCAGCGCATTTTCCACGGGAATCCCGTTGCTTGAGACTCTCACCATTATTACCTGCCCGACCTCGGCTTGTTCTGGGAATTCCACTGAAATTTTTTTGAATTCCCCCGCCACGGATATTTTTTTCACTGCCTTCTGCATTCCTTCCTTTTCGGCAGTTATCTCGAATTCCCCGGCGTTTTCCGCGGAAAACACGGCTTCGCCGGAGGCATTGGATGTTTTCTGCTGCCCGCCAAACGAAACAATCGCGTCTTGGGCCGGCTGTGAATTGTCCATTGCGATTGCGATGAAGCTCTGCCCGACCTTTATCGTTTCCTGAACCTTGATTGAAAGTATTTTGCCTGCCGGCGCCTGTACTGGCTCTCCTTCCCCGCGCTGGACTTTTACCTCAAAAGAGCCTGAGGCCGAAGTGTAAACAGCGCAGTTTTTTTCATCAGTCAAAAGAATGTTCAATGTTCCATTGTCGATTATTTCGATCTGCGGAACAGATTGATCCAGGCATATGGTGTAAGTGTCTGCAGTCCTTGAAATTGAAATGCCGAGTTTTTTCTCGTACCTGACGATGGTTTCGTTGCTAACCTCTCCGGAAATCGTGAAAAGAAAGCTGCCTTCCTCCGAGGGCTGAATTGCAATCTCGCCGTTTGCGCCTGTTTTTGCGTCAACGGTTTTGCCTGAAGGGTATGTGATTTGGACATCGGTATTTGACAGCGCCATGCCGTTGCATTCCGCAAGCACTGCAATCGTTGCCTTGCCTTCGGCGATCATGATGCTCGGATGCAATTCAATGGAATCGCATTCCGCAGACAACGCAGGGGGCAAAAGCGAGAGCAGAATCAGGGCAATGCCCGCCATCTTAAGAAATTGCATGCAATAATTACGGTTTTATAATATAAATACTTTTTGATGCGCGGAGCCCAGTGTGATGCGCAAAACCGCCCTCCAAAACCTTTATTAATCTATTTCGGTTAAATAATTATTGCGGGGTTTCAACTGGTTCTTGAGCCATTCCCAATGGCACCAGCCAAGTTTCCCGGTTAGCCCCGCAACTTTTTTTTCACCGCAATTTCATGCAAACAATTAAATTAAGTTAAACCGTATTCTTTCGCATGCCTTTGCCTTCGAAGGAAGAAAAAATCCTCGATTCGATTGTTGTCGCTTCAGAGAACAACCCGAACAGGCCTGAATTCCCCCCGTGCAGGCCGAAATTCCCTGCAACCCCGACTTATAAAATCGAAGTGCCGGGCTTTTCCGATATCTGGCTCAAGGACGAAAGCGGCAATCCGACAGGCACGCACAAGGACCGCATGGCATGGGAGATGGTCGTCACATACCGCGATTTCCTGCTTGCAAAAAAATCAGGTCAGGTGAAAGGCGAGCTCCCTGCGCTTTCCATTATCAGCTTCGGCTCTGCCGCAATCGCAATCCAGACAATGCTTAAAAAATACGGGCTTCCGAACCTTAAGGTTCTTTTGGGTCGCAATTTCATAAAGCCGGATGCCTTCGATGCAATGCAAAAGCTCGGCTGCGAAATATTCGAGACAGACCTTGCAAAAAAACCGCTCACCTGGAAGGAAATCCTGCTCCTCACGC
>JAZDDY010000118.1:0-5507 GCA_043809265.1 Candidatus Iainarchaeum sp. | reverse complement strand
ATATTTCAAAACTGCCTTTGAGCTTTTCGGCCATGAACCGGCCGAAGCGCCCAAAGCCGATAATGCCGAGCTTTTTCCCCCCCGGCCTTCGGTTTCCCTGTATTTTTTTTGAGAATTTCAGGGTGTTTTCAAGGATTCTTTCAGCCATCTCCTCC
The DNA here is from genome assembly GCA_043809265.1 of Candidatus Iainarchaeum sp. Classification (GTDB taxonomy): domain Archaea; phylum Iainarchaeota; class Iainarchaeia; order Iainarchaeales; family DTGL01; genus JAPLVS01. Next base: position 5,352 of record JAZDDY010000118.1, on the reverse strand, counting down.
GGCAGGCCGTTTTCCGAAAAATTCCCTTTCCATTTTTCCATGACATCTTTTTCGCGCTGAAAGCATTCGACAGAAATGCCCTGCTTTTTCTTGGCGCAGCCTATCCGTTCGGCGCAATCCATTCTTTTCTTCAGCAGGCTTGCAAGCCGCCTGTCAATTTCATCTATTTTTTTCCGTTCATTTTCAATTTTTTCCAATGAAACCACCCCGCATCATCAAATCCGCAATGCAAAAAACCGCAAGGTTTTCCACCACCGGCAATGCCCTCGGCACAATGCAAACATCATGCCTTCCGCGGACAAAAATTTCCTTTTCCTTCATTTCCTTCAAATCCACTGTCCTCTGCGGCAAAGCGATGCTTGGCACAGGCTTTATCGCAACCCTGAAAACCACAGGCATGCCGTTGCTTATCCCGCCAAGAATGCCGCCGGCATTATTTGTTCTTGTTTGAATCCCCCCATCTTTCAGGATTATCTGGTCGTTGTTCTGCGAACCCGGCATTTCCGCAGCCCTGAAGCCTGCCCCGAATTCAATGCCTTTCACTGCAGGAATGCTGAACATCGCATGGCTGAGAACGCTCTCAATGGAATCGAAGAAAGGCTCGCCGATTCCGGCCTCAAGGCCGCTGATTGTGCATTCAATTATTCCTCCGACAGAATCTTTTCCTGCCCTGGCTTTCGCTATTTCAGCCATCATCCTGCTTTTTCCATCAGCCTTGGCCGCCTTGCCAATCCTTTCAATTTCCACTTTCACCCTAATTTTTTTCATTTCAGGAATCTGCCGTGCGATGGCCCCGGCTACAACAAGTGCGGCGGTCATCCTGCCAGAGAAAATCCCTCCGCCCCTGAAGTCGTTGAAGCCCTGGAATTTCTGCATCGCGGTGAAATCTGCATGCCCGGGCCTGGGCAGGAATTCATTTCCAGAGTAATCCGCTGAGTGCCTGTCCTTGTTGCGGATTATCACAGCAATCGGCGCCCCGGTGGTTTTTCCCCTGAAGATGCCGCTAAGGATTTCAAATTCATCCTTTTCCTTCCTTCCAGTGCCTGCAATGCCTGAAGGTTTTCTCCTCGAGAGCTCGCCTGCAATTTTTGCCTCCGATATCCTGACTCCGGGCGGCATCCCTTCAACCAAGATGCCGATGTATTTGCCGTGGCTTTCACCGAAAAGATGCATTTGCAGAACCCTGCCGAACGAAAAGGTCATTTCACATCACCCCTGATTTTTTCAAGCTCTTCGAAAAATCCCGGAAAACTCTTTGAAACGCATTCCGCACCCCTGATTTCTGTTGTGCCTTCCGCGGCCAAGCCTGCGACAGCACAAGCCATCGCAATCCGGTGGTCATTCCTTGGGTTGATAATTGCCCCTCTCAATTTGGAAGGGCCGGTTATTTCGATTGAATCCTTTTCCGCCATTATGTGCGCGCCCATTTTTGCCAATTCCGAAACAATCGCTTCCACGCGGTCGCTTTCCTTGAACCTCAGCCTTTCAGTGCCGTTGATTGTTGTTTTCCCTTCGGCCTGCGTTGCAAGAACGCACAATACAGGCACAAGGTCAGGAATATGGGAACCGTCCAAAGTAATCGCCCTTAACCTTGAACTTTCAACTGTCACCGAATTCTTCCTTTCCCTTACTGCCGCCCCCATCTCACCGAGGATGCGCACAATCCCCCTGTCCCCCTGCAACGACTCCTTGTTCAAGCCTTCCACTTTCACTTTCCCTGCAATGGCGCCTGCCGAAAGCAGGAATGCAGCAGAGGAAAAATCGCCCTCCACGCCGAAAGTTTTGCATTTCAAGCCCTGCCCAGGCGCGACTGAAAACCAGCGCATGTTTTGGCCTGCCCTTATTTCCACACCGAACTTTTCAAGCGCCTCCAAGGTAAGCGAAATGTAAGGCTTTGATTCGGTCGGAGGCAGGACAGCGATTTCGCTTTCCTTTTCTGCCCGCGTAAGCGCAATCAAAAGCGCTGAAACAAACTGCGAGCTGGTGGAGCCTGAAATTGCAGCCTGTCCCCCTGCAAGGTTCCTTCCCTTAACCAAAACCGGAAGCCGCTTTTTTCCAGAACATTTTGCCCCAAACGAATTAAGTGCCGAGACCAACTCGCCCATCGGCCTTTTCCGCAGGGATTCATTGCCTGTGATTTTTGTTTTTCCTTCCGCAAGGCAGGCAATCGCTGTGAAAAGCCTCGCGGTCGTGCCGGAACCGCGGCAATCAATTTTTCCCCTTGAATGCAAATCACAGCCGTTCCCACGCACAACGAAATCCCTGCCTTTTTCCACTGGAATGCCGAGCGAATTGCATGCATCAAGCGAAGCGATCGTGTCATCGCACCCAAGGGGATTCCTTATCCTGACAGCGCTTTCAGAAATGCATGCGCAGGCTATCGCGCGGTGCGTAATGCTTTTCGAAGGCGGCGCCCTGGCGCAGCCGTCCACTCTGCCCTTGAATATTTTTTTAATCATTTTTCCGCCTCCCTTCAGCCAAAGCCTTTTGCATGGTTTCAATCTGCGCTTTTTTTCCGGTCCAAATCCTGAAAGATTCCGCGCCCTGGAACAAAAGCATCCTTTCGCCTGAAACCACAATGCAGCCTTTTTCCCGCGCTTCCCTTAGAAGCCTTGTTTCAGGCGGATTGTATACTATGTCGAACACAACCAGCCCTTTTCCAAGGAATTGTTTTGGGACCGGCATATTTTTCTCCAGCGGATGCATTCCGACAGGGCTGGCATTCACCAAAATATCGCAGCCTTTTACAGCCCTGAAGAAATCCTCACTGCATTCCGCGCGATTGATTTCCGCATTTCCTTCCTTTTCCAGTTTTTCAGCCAGCCCTGCGGCCTTGCCTTTCTCGACATCGAAAATTGCCAGCCCTGAAACTTTTTCCCAGAGCAGGCCGAAGCAAATCGCCCTCGCAGCCCCGCCGACACCGCAGACCGCAACAGCCTTCCCTTTCAGTTCTGTCTTTTCCTTGAGTGCGGTGACTGCGCCTTTCCAGTCTGTGTTGAAGCCAACCAATCGGCCTTTTTTGTTTTGGATTGTATTGACTGCCCCAATCCTTTCGGCCTTCCCATCCACTTCATCGAGAAATGGAATGATTTTTTCCTTGAAAGGAATCGTGACATTCGCGCCTGCAAACCCCATTGCCCTGATGCCTTCAACTGCCCCCCCGAGCATTCTTTCATCTACTTCAAACGCCGTGTAGGCCATATTGAGGCCAAGCGCCCTGAATGCGGCATTATGCATTTGCGGCGAAAGCGAGTGCCTTGCCGGGTTTCCCAAAAGGCACACTATTCTTGTGCGCGCGTCAATCATTTTTTCAGCCTCCTTTTCAATTCCGTTAAGCCCATCTGCCCTTCGGCAACAGGTTTGCCGGCGGAGGCGAAAGCGAGGAAGCCGCCTTTCAGCACTGACAAAATCCTCGTGTTCTGCCATTTTTCGCCCATCAGGAAAGCAATCAACGGAAAGCCCTTTTCCCTTGATTTTTTGAGCACAGAGAAAATCGCTTCAACATCCGCCCTGCTTCTGCCAATTGTAACGATTTTCCCTATGTCGCCTGCAGCCATTTCCGCTTCAAGAATTTTTTCCAGTTCCTCTAGCGAAGGGGTTTCCTTGAAGTCGTGGAAGGAAGAGATGATTTTGCACCCTGCCTCTTTCGCCTTCCCCTGCACAATTTCCATCTTCTTCCCGCCGATATCTATGTCCACGAAAGCGCAGCCGCATTCAATCGCCTCCAACTCCTCAAGCCCTGAATTGCGGTTTGTTGCAATCACCGGAACACGGCATGAACTGATTATCCCGGGAATCTCATCCTTGCTTTCCATCAAATCAATCCTCAGTTCCACAAAATCCGCGCCAAGTGCGGAAGCCTTTTCTGCTTCGGCCATGCTGCGCACCACAGCGCAGATTTTCGCAGGCCTGATTTTCCCAAGGATTGCTTCCGCTGATTTTTCGGCGCCCTGCATTTCAGGGATTGTGAAGTCAGCCCTCTTGTACGCTTCGCTCCTGTCTTCCAGTTGCTTTGCAATCTTTTCCCTTGAATTGCCTGAAAGAAGCAAAGGCCTGTCGGTGCAATGCCCTATCCTTTCAATCACCGAATCCACTGAAACGTCCAGGCAAAAAACCGCGCTGTTCGCTTCAACAGCTTCCATGTTTTCTGGCCTTAGCACAAAGCCGCCGCCAGTGGCTATCACTGTCTCGTCCATTGCTGAAACAACAAGTGCAACCCTGGATTCGGTTTCCCTGAAGGCTTTTTCCCCGTCCTCTGAAAAAATCCTCACAAGGCTTTTGCCTGCGATTTTTTCTGCCATTCTGTCGGTGTCGGCAAAGCCCATGCCGAGCCTTTCCGAAAGGAGTTTTCCCACAGTGCTCTTTCCACTTCCCATAAACCCGGTCAGCACTATGTTCATGGCTTTTCACCCCTTTCTTTCAGCGCTTCAAGTATCAGTTTGCGTTTCACAGGCCCTGCAAAACTGCCATCGTGCGAATGCATCCTGCCGATTTTTTCAGGAAGTGCCATCAGGATTTTGCCGCCTGAATTCTTTTTGTCCATTTCCATGAATTCCATCAGTTTTTCAGGATTTTTGATGGGAATTTCCTTGAAGCCGATTTTTTCCAGCGCTTTTTCAATCCTTTCCCTTTCCGCTTTTGGCAGTATTCCCATGTGCTCTGCAATCCTTGCTTCGGTGCGCATGCCTGCGGCTATCGCTTCGCCATGGGAAACCCCATTGAACTCCCCAAGCGCTTCGATTGCATGGCCGACAGTGTGCCCGAAATTAAGGATTTTCCTCAGGTTGAGCTCAAGCTCGTCTTTTTGCACAACCGCAAGCTTTGCCTTTGCGCAGGAAACCACGATTTTGCAAAGCACATCGCGGTCTCTTTCGAGTGCCTTGGCAGAGTTCTTTTCGATGAAATCGAAAAGTTCCCTATCCAGCACGACACCGGTTTTCAGCGCTTCTGCAAGCCCGTTCCGTATTTCTTTTTCAGGCAGGGTCTCAAGCAAGGCGATATCCATCAGGATTTTTTCTGGCTGATGGATTGAGCCAAGCATGTTTTTGCCTGCAGGCAGGTTGACTGCATTCTTGCCTCCGATCGAACTGTCAGCCATTGCCAGCAGGGTTGTCGGAACCTGCACCAAGGGAATGCCGCGCTTGAAATTTGCTGCAACGAATCCCGCAAGGTCGCCGGCAACCCCGCCGCCGAAAGCCAGCACTGCGCAGTCCCTGCCAAAGCCTGATTCCGCCATCTTGTTGGAAATCCTTTCGAATTCGGCAAGGCACTTGCTTTTCTCTCCTGGCACCACAGCGAAAAATTCATGCTGTATTTTTGTGCTTTCAAGAATGCCTTCAAGCCTTTTTCCGT
>JAZDDY010000117.1:0-2075 GCA_043809265.1 Candidatus Iainarchaeum sp. | reverse complement strand
CCATTCTTTTGCCGGCCCATATCTCTTCAAGGCTCTGTTTCTTTATGTTCCCTAAAACCTCGATTCCGTCAAAGTCGTGGCAGCAGGGCACCACTTGTCCATCCATAAGGATTGAAAGAGAGTGCCACAGGAAAAAGCAGGTGATTGCACTGCCCCGCATGCTTCAAAAATTCTATTTTTTCCAGATGACAATGACAAAAAAAGTGGCAAAAATTCAAAAGTCGGGCAAAAGTTATTAAGCACTTCAGCGGTATTGCTTAGCATGGGGAAAATAGACAAAGACAGGGCGCTGACTGCCATTGCAACCGTCCTTTTATTGTTCACGGCCATGATTAACTGGAACATTTATTCATGGCTGATTTTAGTGGCAGTAATATTTATTCTGGTCGCCTGGTATTCCAAAAAATAGCCGGCGTGCGCCAATTCCGCCCGAAGAAATTGCGCCTAATTCTCGCCAATGGTTTTTCACTCGTATCTCAGCGCTTCCACCGGCTTGAGGTTTGCTGCAGCCCTTGCCGGCATAACGCCTGAAACTATGCCTATCAGGGTTGACAGGCCTATCGATGCCACAAGCAATTGGGGTGTGACCAGCGTTTCAAGGCCGCCGCGCATCATCGGAAGGCTTATGCCGCTAACGCTCGCAAGCCCGGCCGAGGCAATAGAGCCGAGGATTGCCCCAAAAAAGCCGCCCAACAGCCCGAAAAGGCCTGCCTCGATTACAAACATCATGAGGACTTCGCTGTTTGTCGCCCCAAGCGCTTTCAGCACCCCTATGAGCTTTGTTTTTTCAAGCACGGAAGTGAACATGCTGTTCGCAACGCCTATGGCTCCGACAATAAGGGATATTGCGGCAATCGCCGCAAGGAACAGGGTGAGAGTTCCGCTGACGCTGCTTATCTGCGCCTTTATTGATTCCGCTGACGTGACAGTGAAATCCTTCTTGCTTTCTGTCACTCTGCGCGAAACCAGCAGTGCAGAGGTCAGCTCATCGACTGTTGTTCCCACCTTTGAAACGTCTTCCACCTGCACTTCGATTGTGGAAAAAACCCCTTCGTCGACATCGGTCACATCCCATGCACTGGAATACGGCATGAACACCGTGGAATCGTTCCCGCCGCCGAAACCAGAACCCGAGGATTTCAGGATTCCAACAACTGTAAAGGACTGTGTTCCGATTGTCACCCTGCGGCCTATGGTTATTGGCTGCTTGAACATTTGGTTTGCCACTCTGTTGCCTATCACTATCGCCCTTGTATCGCTCGAATTCAGCAATCTCCCTGAAGCAAGTTCAAGTGTCGACATTGACTTCCATGTGTTAGGATTGACTCCGATTGTGTTGACGTTCGCTTTTTCCGCGAGGGATGCAAGTTGGGCACGCCCGGAAACCTCTTCGTTGACGTTTTTCACATTGGCGATGGCTGCAATCACCCTCGCATCAAGTATTTTCAGCGTCGGGGTCGTTGTCTGGGCTGCGGTTGTTCCCTCCCTCGGCGAAAACTGCCTGTCGCTCCCCCCTCGCACCATCATCCCGCCAAAGCCTTCGGCTCTCGAAAATCCCGCAGTGACCGTTATCATGTCGGCGCCGAAGGAGGAGAGCTGCTGGTCTATGCTTGCCTGGGCGCCCTCGCCCATGGAAATTATTGCGACTACAGCACCGACGCCTATTACTATGCCGAGCAGGGTAAGCCAGCTTCTCAGCTTCCTGTGAAGGATGCTGTTGAGGGCAAGCCTGAACAAATCAAAAAAGCGCATTCAGCCTGCCCTCCTCAGTTTAAGGAAATACAGCGCAAACAATGCAACGGACACAACGCCTGCGCCAAGCATGTAAGTCTGGTCAGAATTCAGGTAATACACGACCGTAAGGAACAGGGCGATTGAAACCGCCAGCACCACAACCAGTTTTTTCAGGTTTTTCCTGTCGGACTTTATTGTGCCTGCGATAAGGGCAAGGCCGAGGATTGCGCTTAACACAGTCCATGGCGAAAGGCTTCCTTGGACTGAGGTTCTGACCCTGGCGGCGGCCGTCAAATCAGATGCAATAGTGCCGATGCTTGCCTGGTCCAGCGACACTGTCT
>JAZDDY010000116.1:0-6542 GCA_043809265.1 Candidatus Iainarchaeum sp. | reverse complement strand
ACTTTCTGCACTGCCTGCATTACGTTCTCGTTGTCGTTGACTTTTACCTCTACCAATTCCTGCATCCGTTATCACCCCAAGAAGACAATTAAAAAAACGATTATAGAAAAAGGAAAGAATGGTTTAAAACCTTTGTCTTGCCCTGAAAAACGAAAGTTTAAATAAAAGTTAAACGTAATACTAGTAATGGCTGGGACTAGCGGAGATGAGATTATGGAGAGGAAAACGCCGGAACAGGAAATCCAAGAGAGAATTGATGGGCTGATTGCCAAGGGCTGGCGCAGAGAGGAAGCAAGGAAAAACATGTCAAAGATAATGCAGGAGGTAGCGGAAAGCCAGTGGCCTCAAAAAACAAGGTATTTGAGGCGCTATCTCAACGAAGGGGAACTGATAGGGATCACAGGCACGCCGCGCGGATTCCAATGGCTTAAGGCAACCCCCCTAAAACACATAGAAGGGTATAACGCTACGCTGACGATTTTCGGCCTCGGGCAGTTTTTGCCGAAGGTTCTGGATGCAATCGTCAGGAAACAAATTCCTGAGACAACCCCGGCAGCGCTCATAAGAAGGCTGGAAACCATGGAAAAGGCCTGTGCCAAGCACTACGGGCGCGCAAATAGCCGGACTATGCTGGGGGCATGGGTCAGGGAAAGACCCGAATTGCTGGTAAGGCCCCAAAAAGACTTTGCGGAGTTTGCCGAACTCAGGGCCAAAGATGTCCCGGCAAGGCGCATTGCAGGAAAGGGCACAGTGAAACCAAAACCAACATTCAAGCCGCGCAGGTTAAGGCCCTGAAGGAATCGCCAGCCATTTTCTTTTTTCCCTTATTCTGCCTTAAAGCGCGCTTTCGGCTTTCCCCGAACGTTCCCGCAAGTGCTTTAAAAACCCCAGCGTTATATTGATTGGGTGATTCCATGGAAAAAACGCTTGCAGTATTGTTTTTCTTGGCGATAATTCTGGCGCCGGCAATGGTGCCTGCAATGACGCAGGAAGGGACTGCCGCAGAGCCTGTGGCGGATATCGCGACAAAGGTCGCTGTGCCTGATGGCGGGGCAGGAGAGATGCCGCCGTATTACAACACTTATTTTTACATCAGCATAAACGAAAAGTTCATGCTTGGAGACAAGGCCGAAGCGCAATTGTGCGGCCAGGGCCTTGCGACAGTCGAGCTCTACAGGTTCGAGGACTTCTCAAAGCTCTTGAACCGCTACAGTTATTACGGCGACAATGCCGACGAATTCCTCAAAGGGCAAACCCCCTTCAAAACCCTCACTGTGCAATTGGGCGACGGCAGGGAATGCCAGAAAGCCGATCTGCAGATAGAACAGGCAGGGCTTTATTTCATTAAAGGCCATTCCACCGAATCCGACAACAAGCCCACAGCGTTTTTTTCGGTCGAAGAAATCGCCTTTATGGCAAAAGAATCACCTGAAAAAATAGTATTCTATGCGGTTGACATCAAGACAGGAAAACCGATTTCTGGCGCTGAAATAAAAATGCTCCAGCAAAAATCAAACTCAACACCGGAACAAAAGCCGGAGATAACAGAAACAAGCCTTGGCTTCACCAATGATTCGGGATTATTCGAATGGCAGCAGGAAAAGCCTTCTTCAACCGATTATTACCAGAGGATTTTCATTGCAAAAAAGGACAATTCCTTTGCATATGTGCAGAGCTATTATTACGGCGGCGAAAACGCGGAAAGGAAGCAGGTTTACCTTTTCACAGACCGCCCTATCTACAGGCCAAACCAGGAAGTGCACTTCAAGGGCATAATCTGGGAAACAGGCACAGGCAGCCAGGCGGTTGCAGGAGAAACACTTTCTGTCACGATAAGGGACGCCAAATGGAATGAAGTGTTCAAAGGCGAATTCACAACCAATGAATTCGGCTCATTCGAAGGCACTTTCACGCTTGCGGACGAGCCGCCGTTGGGCAGTTACTATATCGAGGCAACAAAAGGCCAGATGCAGGAGGCCACTGCAAATTATTACTCTGGCTCCATTTCCTTCCAGGTCCAGGAATACAGGAAGCCTGAATTTGAGGTCACAGTGAACCCTTCAAAGGATGTTTTCATCGGCGGAGAAAAGGCGCGCGTTGAAATAAAGGCGGAATATTTGTTCAAGGCGCCTGTGCAGAACGCGAAAGTGCTTTACAGGGTTTATTCCTCATACTACCAGAGCCCGTGCTACGGCTACTGGAAATGCGTTTACTATGATGAAATGGCGGTTTCGCCTTACTCTTCATACATGCCTTACCCGTATTACGGCGGGCAGCAGCTTGTAACCGAAGGGGAAACAACAACAGACAGCGAAGGCAAGGCATTCATTGAATTCGACACGAACGCTGACAGGGAAAAACGCTACCAGATTGAAGCGACTGTTGTCGATGAAAGCAACCGCGAAGTGAAAGGCACAGGCCAGATTACTGTCGCTCCCGCAATGTTCAGGCTCACAGTGATGCCGGACAAGTGGTGGTATGCGGAAAACGAAGAAGTGCTTTTGAAAATAAGCGTCGCAGACTTCGAAGGAAAGGCTGTTGAAACCGCCGCCACAGTGAAGGTTTTCTCGCTTGCCTGGAACACCAACTCCTTGGATTACGAGCGCACTTTGGTGAAAGAGGAAACAGCCAGCACAAGCGAAGGGAAAGCCGAGATAAGGCTCACCCTCCCAACTGGAAATTATGCGGTGGAAGCATCAGCACAGGATTCGAAAGGGAACACTGTGAAGGCCGAGAATTCGTTCAGCGTCAGCTCTTATGAAAGCGAAAGCAAGGTCAAGGAAATAGAGGCAACCCTTGACCGCGACTATTATTTGCCAGGGGAAAGCGCCGTGCTCACAATCACGATGCCCGAGGCAGGATACTATGCATTGATTTCAGTGGAAGGCAAAAAATTGTTCCAATACGAAGCTGCCTATTCAGCCGAGCAAACATTGTCCTACATCATACCGGTCTCTGCGGACTATGAGCCGAACGCATTCGTTTCGGTGACAGGCATGCAGGGCGGAAAGGTTTTCAGCAAACAATTGCCATTGAACGTTCCGCCAACTGAAAAGAAAATCGATCTGAGCATCGAAACAGATGCGGATTATTACAGGCCAGGCGGCAAGGCGCACTACATTGTGAAAGCCACATCCGGCGGCCAGCCTGTGGAAGCGGAATTTGCAGTAATGCTTGTGGATGAGGCAATCTACCAGCTCGCGCAGGACAACAAGGAAGACATCTTCAAATTCTTCTTTGCCCCGGAATACAACAGGGTGAATACGCAATGGAGCGTCGGCGGATACTACGGCCCGTACCTGTACAACAGCAGGGCAATGGGCGGCGGAGGCATGGAAGAAATGGCTTTGCCGAGCGCTGCAAAGGACGCCACAGGGCAGGCCCCCGCAGACGGCGGCTATGCGGTTGCGGAAATCAGGAAAACATTCGCTGACACCGCATTCTGGAAGGCATTCCTGAAAACAAATTCAACAGGCACCGCGGAATTCGATGTTGATTTGCCTGACAACCTCACAACCTGGCGCGCAACAGTGATTGCGAATTCACAAACAAAGGCAGGCGCACAGGAAGGCAAAATCGCCGTGACCAAGGATCTGCTTGCAAGGCTTGTCCTTCCAAGGTTTGCAGTGAAAGGCGACGAATTTACCGTTACAGCAATAGTGCACAACAGTTTGCCTGAAATGAAAAACGTTTTGGTGAAAATCGAATCCGACAACCTTGAATTCCCGGATGGAAACGAAATCGAAATAACAGTGGCAAGCGGGAAAAGCGAAAAAGCCGAATTTAAGGCAATCGCGAAAAAATGCTGCTCTGCGACAATCAAACTTGAAGCGCTCACAGATGTGGAATCGGACGGCCTTGAAATTGTAATGCCTGTATTGCCCTGGGGCATAAAGGAATTCGAAACGCTCTCCGGGGAAATCAGCAATGCAACAAAAGAAATCACAATCGAGATTCCTGAGGAAACAGACAGGGAGGCAGACAGGCTCATAATAAAATTGAGCCCGACGCTTGCCGCTTCGATAGTGGACTCGCTCGACTACCTCACAGGATACCCTTACGGCTGCGTCGAACAGACAATGTCGAAGTTTTTGCCTGACGTGGTCGTTTCGGAAACATTGAAAGAATTGGGTTTGGAAAACGAAAAAATTTCAAAGGATTTGCCTGACATGGTCGAAAAAGGCCTGCAAAGGCTTTATTCTTTCCAGCACTCGGACGGCGGCTGGGGCTGGTGGGAAAATGATGAATCCCAGCCTTTCATGACCGCTTACGCGATGTACGGCCTCACGCTTGCAAAAAAAGCAGGCTTTAACGTCGAGGAAAGCGTGATGGAAAAAGGCCTGCAGGCAATGAGGGAAAAATTCCACGAGGCAGGCACTAAAGGATATTCGGATGAATTCGATTCGCAGGCAGAAAAAGACCTTGAAGTGCAGGCATTCATGTCCTATGTCCTTTACCTTAACGGGGACAGCAAATTCGTGGAAGAAATGAAGGGAAAACAGGGAGAGATGAGCGATTACGGCTTAGCGCTCCTCGCACTCCAGGCAGAATCGAAAGAAGAGGCGCAGCCTTTCCTTGACTCCATTGCCAAAAACGCTTCCTGCGATGCAGCATTCTGCTCATGGCAGGGCAAAAGCTGGAGACATTACTGGAGCGAAAGGGATATGGAATCGACAGCCATGGTGCTGAAAGCATTGGTGAAATGGCAGCCTGAAAGCGAACAGGCCAGGAAAGCAGTCGCATGGCTCATGAGCAAAAAGCAGTACAACCACTGGAATTCAACGCAGGACACAGCGACGGCAATAATGGCGATAACGGATTACCTGAAATATTCAGGCGAGCTGGACCCCAACTTCACAGCCAGAGTATACATAAACAACGAGCTCAAAAAGGAATTCTCAGTCACAAAAGAAAACCTCATGACAGTTGATGGGTCACTGGAAATCGAAATGCCGGAAAAGCAGAGCAATGTGAGGATAGAAATGAGCGGGAAAGGAAAGCTCTATTATTCCATAACAAAAGAATACTTCGCAAAACAGGAAAAAATCGAGGCGAAAAGCAACGGCATCAAAATCATAAGGGAAGTGAAAAGCACGCTGGACATAGGCGAAGAAGCCACAGTGAAACTGACAATAGAGGCAGACAAGGAATACGATTACGTGATAGTGGAGGACTTCCTGCCTGCGGGCGTTTCAATCGTGGACACATGGCAGCGCAACAATTACGGGCACTATTACTGGGACTGGATGCCGTACTGGTATTCGAGGCTTGAGGCGCGCGATGAAAAGGCAGTGTTTTTCTTCAACTCCCTGCAGAAAGGAGAAACAACACTCGAATACACGGTAAGGGCAGAAGTTTCAGGAACGTTCGGGCATTTGCCAGCACAGGCCTATTCGATGTACAATCCTGAAATCAACGGGCACTCGGAAGGAGGCATTTTCACTGTCACAACAGAAAAATCCTTCTCGCTGCCGAAACTCGAAGTGCACGACGGCTACATATGGATTTATCCCAGGCCGATTCCGATGGAGGAAACCGTCAAGGCGACTGTCCTGGATGCTTCAGGCAACACAGTGGCGTCGGCTTCAGGACAGGCAGCCGATGGAAAAATTGCAATTCCGCTGTCGGCAGGGCTTGCGAACGGAACATATTCTGTCAGCGTTTCAACAGCAGGCGGAACCGCAACCAAGGACTTCCAGGTCGGAACAGTCACAATACCGAAAGCAGAGCTCGCATCCGCAGCCTATTCCAACGAACTGCTGGACAGGACTGCACAGCCCGCGCTTTCAAACCCGGCGCAGGCAATGTGCTCTTCAACAGGCGGCTCTTGGGCAGGCGGAAAATGCTCGTGCCCTGCCGAATCTTATTGGATTTTCGGAATCGGATGCCAGGCGAAAATAGCCGGAGGCGGAACAGCAATCGAAGGGCTCAGCACGCTCCAGATTGCAGTTCTTGCAGCGGCGCTCGGCGCAATAATTTTGGTTTTCGCGCTGTTCCTGGGGGCAAAACCCGAAGGCAAAACCGCGGCAGCCGAAGCGCCGAAAAAAGAAAAAAGCGCAAAGTGGAAGTACAAAAAATAATTGGTTAAAAAGGCTTTCCGCGCGAATCCATAGCATGGACCGCGGAAGCCTTTATGTTATCCTTGCAACAGTGCTGTTTTCCACGCAGCCTATCTGGATAAAGCTTGCATCGCAGGGCTTGCCAGGACTGCTGATGTTTTCCCTGCGCTTTCTCGGCACGCTTTTTGTTTTCATTCCGCTCGCATTCCATTTCAGAAAGGAAGTGTCCGCGGAAATAAGGCAGTGGAAAAAATTCGTTGTGCCGGCTTTTTTCATTTTTGGCGCAGTGTCCTTGTTTGCAATCGGAATCTATTTCACAGAAGATGCGACGCTTACCGGCCTGCTTTCAAGGTCGAACGTCATCTTCATCGGGCTTTTTTCCATAATCCTTTTCCCTGAAGAAAGGAAGGTCTTGGCCTCGAAAACCTATCTGGCGGGGCTTGCGCTTGCCTCCATCGGAATGTTCGGGATAGTCGCGTGGGG
>JAZDDY010000115.1:0-5649 GCA_043809265.1 Candidatus Iainarchaeum sp. | reverse complement strand
GCCTGTGCTTTCCTCAATGACTGCCTTGAGCTTGTTGAGTTTGTTTACAAGCGAGTCCTCCTGTTTCTGGATGGTTTCAATCCTCAGGTCGATGGTTTCCTTCGCTTCAAGAAGTTCCTTTTCGACGACTTTCGCGTCCTTTTCTATGAGGATGTTCCCGACCGCCTTGAAAACAGTTTTCGGCTTTGATTCCTTTATTTCGTTCAATGCGCTCTGGACTGCGCCTGCCTGCATCTGGAACTGCTGTTTCTGGGTGCTCACGTTGAGCAATTGCTGCCTTCCAATCCTGAACTCATTAACCTGCGCTTGGTCTAATTCGGCCATTTCAAAACCTCCTGAATGACTAGAACTTTTCACCCGAAAGCCTTTAATATATTGTCTGAAACAACAATGCTTTTCATAATGGAATTGAAGGAAGCCCTCAAAGCCGTAAGGTCCGAGGCCTCCAGCATTATTTCGAGCGCTTCCCTGTGCTGTTTCACCGAATGCCTGGAGCGCCTGAAGCCTTTCCCCAAATCCGGCTTCAAAGCTTCAAGAACCGCCTTTGCTTCCTTCGGGCTTCCGAAGAAAAGCGCCACCTTCATGGAATGCCGGAAGGAATTTTCCCGCGGTTTTTTTTGCCCCATCTATCTTGCCTTCACTGCCCTTGCAACCGTCGGCCTTGTTTTTGTGAGGATCCGGTAGGCGCAGTTAGGGCACCTTATAAGGCCTTTCGGAAGCTCGTCGAATTCTTTTCCGCAGCGGACGCATTTGTACATTTCACGCACCTTCCTCTTTGGTTTCCTCAAAAGCCTCGTCCAGGTTGGATTCTTCTTCTTCCCCTTTTTCAGCGATTTCTTCAGAGGCCTGTTCAACCGCAGCGGCTTCCTTTTCCTCGGGGGTTTTCTTTTTCTTTTTCGGCTTTTCGGCCTCGGCGCCTTCCTTTTTGCCTTTCTTGCGCTGCTTTTTTTCCTGAAGGCCCATTGCCGCTTCTTCCTTTGCCTCGATGAGCTCTTTCACCAACGGAATGAATTTTCTCTGTGAAACCATTTTTTTCACTATCGTGCCGCCCATCGTGCTCGGGTAATATGCCCCCCCTGTGAAAACAGCACTGCATTTCCTGCACCTGAAGAGGCCTGTTGAAACGCGCTTCACCTTGTTGAAGCCGCAGCTCGGGCATTCGTGGAACCTTCTCTGTTTTTCCTCGACATTGACAACCCTGTCCCTTATGCCCCTTCCGTATCTTGAACCGAATCTTCCGGCGGATTTTACTTTTTTTGTCTTGTGCATGGTATCCCTCACTTAAATTTTGACCTCAGTTTTTTGCCGTTTTCAACGGCAAGGTCTATGCATTGGTCTATTTCGCTTTCAGTGAAACTGCCTGCGCCGCCTTTCTGGAAAGCGCTCATCTGGCCGTCGTCCGTAGTGCAGATCGAAAGCCTTGCGTCCATCGCTTTCTCTTCGGCAAGCACTGGGTCCGACAAAAGAATGTTCGAAACCTTTGCAACAGTGCAAAGCATCGGCTTTTTTCTGATTTTCAGTTTGCCCTCGTATTCGCCCTTGACTATCTTTTCATCCTCATATTTTGGCACCCTTGTGTTCAGGAGCGCCCCGATTGATGACAATGCGCACGCGTCGAGGAGATTGCCGTCGTCGTTTGCCACGTAGCAGTCTATGAAGGCAAACCATGCCTTTTCCCCGGATATTATTGAAAAGTCCTTGAAATCAAGTGCCTTGGATTCCCTTATGCCCCTGTCCGCAACCCTTGCGAGCTCGATGGCATCTTCGCGGGGCGGGCCTGGCTCGAAGACAGGCGAAGCCATCGGCATCAGTTCGACGCCCACGCTTATTGAGCCTTCATCCGGGCTGTCCGGATAGGGAGTAGCAACATCCAGCTTGACGCCTGTTATGACATCGGTCTTGCCGATCCTCACCCTGCACGAGCCGTGCGCATTCTGGCTTATATCCGTAGTAATGCTTATTTCCCTGTACTCGCCCGGCTTCCTTCCATCGAACCTTTCGCCGTTCTTTGCGAGCTCTCTCACTTTGTCGGAGCGAAGTTCCCAGATTATTTCCTCTCTCATTGCGGTTCGCCCTCCTTTGCGGCCTTGTCCATCTTGGCACCGGCCTTTTCTATTTCCTGCATCGCGTCCTTTTCGATTTCCAGATACCTTTTCTTCAGGGCATCCCTTTGCATTTCATAAACAGCCAGGCAGCCCTTTACGCCGAGATTAAAAGCTTCAAACCACTGCTTTTTTTCCATGAGGCCGTCCATCTGCAGTAAAACAACCTCTTTCTTCCTCGGCATTATAGCCATCGGCATATCGACAGCGTCAGATGCGTCCTCCTCGTACTTGTTGAGGTCTAAGACAATGTTGCCGCCGGCCCTTCCGACAGCGCAAGGCGAAACCATATCTTTCATCGGAATGCCTGCGTCCGCAAGCGCAACCGCCGCGGCTGCCAGCGCCGTCACCCTTGTTCCGGCGTTGCTGTCAAAAACATGCGTGTAAATGTCGATCGTGGTATTGGGAAACCTTTCAAGGAAAATCGCTGCCTCGAGCGCTTCCCCGCACACCTTTGAAATCTCTATTTCCCTGCGGCCTGGCCTCGGGTTTTTCCTTTCCGAAACCGAAAAGGTTGCCATCCTGTAAATGAAAGTCACAAGCGCTTTTGTCGGGTCCTGTATGTGCTGCGGCAATGCCTCCCTCGGCCCGTAAACTCCCACCAATACCTTGTTCTGGCCCCATTCCATGTAACAGGAGCCTTCGGCCCTGCTCAAAACCGACGGCGTTATTTTTATTTCCCTAAGCTCATCCACTTTCCTTCCGTCAAGTCTCAGGCCTTCGCTGTTCACATAAGTCATTTCTTCAGCCATCTATATTCCTCCGTTAAGCGTCATCCCTTCAAAGCCTGCTTTTTTTCCATTTCAATGAATTCGGTTATGCGCACAGTCAGGTTGCTGAGGTGCGCCTCGTTCTCTATTTTTTTTATCGCTTTTTTAAGGAGCGCAATGTTGCCGTCCTTGATCCAGACGCGGCCGTTCCTGCCTGCCATGATCGAGCTGCCTGTGCCTTTTGTGAGCACTTCAAGCATGCTTCCCTTTTTGCCGATGATGCGCGGCACTTTCACAGGGGAAACGTCAAGGACCTCGCCGTCATAGAAAACGCGTATCTGGTCGAGTTCGGCTTCGTTGATTTCGTTCACGCTCGTGATTTTTGCCGAAATCACTGCGCCTTTTTCAAGCGGCTTCCTGATGTTGTCCTTGCGGACAAAAGAGTAATAGAAGGAATTTATGTCGACGACATAGCCCGAGAATTCCTCGCGCGCGATTATCCCGACTATGAGGTCTTCTGCCTGCGGCATGTACCTTCCCTGCAGCGGAATCACTCTTACGCCGTCCTGGTCCTGTTCTGCAAGGCCGAGCGAATCCGCGTAAAGCTTTCCCTCGTCAGTAAAAACATGCTCGCCCAGTTTTTTCCTCTGGTCTGTCAATAATTCCCCTGGAACAACGATTTTCCTATCAGTCAATCAACCCTCTCCTTTTGGTCCAAAATCCTTATTTCGGCCTCGCCATGGGTCGCCTTGTTCGCCTTGTTGAACAGGTCGTTTTTCATGCCGGCCGGAATTTCTATAAGCATTATCAAAGAGCCGTCGTTCAGCCATTCCTCTTTTTTTATTTCAAAATTGTGCATTTCACTTCCTGTCTTGCCTGCATATATTGCGGGGATTTTGACCGCTACCTGCATTTTCTCGAATGAAATCGGCAGTTTTTTCCTCAACTCCTTCAAAAAATCCTCGACCTGCTCTTCAGCGGACTTGAACTCGTCCACGTGCAGGTTCAATTCATTCAATGCCATCTCAATCCTTTGCGCCGGATGGGGCGCATTGGTCTGCGGATTGATTGCATTCGCAGTGATTATCTGTATTATTTCCTTCCATCTCTTTTCCCTCATTTCCCTGCGCTGTTCGGTTGTAAGCTGGACGTTTCCTTTAAGAATGATTTTTTTCGCGACCTCGCCTGCATCTGTTGTCCCGAAAACCTTTGAAATCAATGCTGCGGACTGGTCTTCCCCTTTCCCTGAATCCTTGAAAACCGTGTCTATTGCCATCAGGTCGTTTGCATTCACGGCTTTTCCTTTCTTTACATCCATTGCCAGGTCAGGGTCGACCAGTACCTCGAACTTGTGCCCTTCATGAACGAAGCGGGCTATGACCGCTTCCTCAAGCTTTACCATTTTCAAGCCAGCCTTTACTTCCCTAAAAGAGACTTCAGTTTTTTCTGGGAAATCCTTTCGAATTCTTTCCCGTCTTCAATGAACGCAAAATCAAGGCTGTTGAGCGAGAATGCCTCCTTTTTGTCCTTGGACTGCTTCAATGCCTCTGCAGCAAGCCTTACAGCCTGCTCTAAGGTCATTTTTTCGTTATAATCTTTTTCAAGTATTTCCATTGCCTTTGCCTTGTTCCTTCCGATTGCGGTCGCCTTGTACTGCGCCAGCGCACCGCTCGGCTCTGTTTCAAACAATTTTTTTTCGCCTGCGCCGTCGTATCCGCCGATAATGAAACTGACTCCGAACGGCCTCATTCCAGCATATTGCGTGAAATACTGCTTTATGGCGCTCAATTCCTTGACAAGCGTTTCCACTTCAATTTTTTCCTCAAAATACATCATGTTTTCCTGCGCTTTCTCCCTTGCGATTTTCACAAGCCTGCGCGCATCGCCGACCAAACCTGCGCTGATTGCGCCGATATGGTCGTCGATTTTGAACAGTTTTTCAACTGATTCCGGCAAAAGCAGCGGTGAAGTGATGTTTTTGTCGGCTGCAAAAAGCACGCCGTTGCTGTAAATTATTCCCAATCCAAGCGTTCCCTGTTCCACGATTCTCGCGGCGTATTCGACCTGGTAAAGCCTTCCCTTTGGGGAAAACATTGTCGAAACACGGTCATAAGCGCTTGTCTTAGGCGCTCCTCCTCCAGCAATCATTATCGCCACCCCTAAAGCCAAAAAAACCCTAAAAAAGAACCCTATTATATATATTCTTTTATCGCTCTTCGGAAGAAATTATTGAACGTAAACAATTTAAAGGCTTTGGCAGAGGGCTTCCAGAGTGCCTAAACACCTCAAAGAACGCGCTTTTACCTGTGTTCCCTTTACTTCTTTGAGGAACAGGAATGCCGCTTTTGCCTTGCTTTCGAAGCCTCTCTGGCAGCAAAGGATGCCTTTTCCGGTGGCAGGCCGGAATTTGACAATTTTCGGGTTAATCTCTGCCGAACCTATCGAGCCGTACAATGAAAGGAAAACAGCATCAAGGGCTTTCGAGAAATCCATGCCGTCAAAGCCCTGCACAGGCGCCACTTCAAACAGGAGATAGCGCTTCCGTTCCCTCAATGTCTTTGGCAATGGGTTAAGCGATTGTTTCGATTTCGCCATAACAGATTATAAAGGTTAATTACGGTTATAATTTTATGCGCGTTCAGCTGTATGCCTGGCTTTTTGTTTTTTTCGTTTTGAGCCAGGCTTTGGGCATAATGGTGGCATTGACCTTAATACAGCAGGGCGTGCAGGTTTCAATCATAAATGACAACCCGCAGGACCCGTTGAATGCAATCGCCCTGATTTTGTACATCCTGTTTGCAACCGGGATGTTCCTGTTAATTATCCGGTTTTTCAAA
>JAZDDY010000114.1:0-3199 GCA_043809265.1 Candidatus Iainarchaeum sp. | reverse complement strand
CTTCGACTTTTCCCGCCAATTTCATGCCCTTGTCAAGCACGTAAACATTGTTCGTTGAGCCTGAACCGCCTCTTGAAACTTGCCCGATAGTTGTGGCAATCCTGAAATGTTCCTCGAATTCGTCCATTGAGAACTGGTTGATGATATGGCCAGGGACAATGCCTTCGGCCTCAAAGGAAATCTTTCCGTTGTCAAGGCTGAACTTGCTTATGGAAGTTTTTTCGGAATAACTTGGCATCGGGAAAATAATGCCTCCGCCAATGCTTCTCGCTGCCTGCAGCGGGATGGATTCTTCTGCCTTGTACCAGACAGGCGCCGTAATGTAAAGGTTTTCCTGCGAGGCATAAACCGAATCGCCTGAGGCCGCCAGGACCTCTTTTTGCATTTCCTCTGATTCAAGGTTCAATGAAACGATTGTGACAAAGCTCTGCGGCATAACATTCGGCACATAACCGATTTTTTCAGGCTCTGCGACCCTTGAAACTGTTCCGTTTGAGCCGCCTGTCCTCATCTGCGGGATTATGTCCGTGTTATCGTCTTTTTCCCCATAATTGTATCCAGGGTAAGAGTTTACCACAAAATAAGCGTTGTTTCCTATAAGCCTTGAAGTGAGATAAGAGCCCTCGAACTCGATCTCTTTTTCAAGCACCGGCTTTTCCCTGTCCGCAATATCGTAAAGCCTTGCGGAAACAGTTCCACCGGAATAGCCGAAGCATTTTTCAGGCTGGCCATTTGCAGGCCCGCCGGCGCATTTATAGCCGCCGTAAGAATCCGAAAAAACCAGGAGCCTGTCGCCTGAGATAAACAATTCCCTTGGCGTTCCGCTTTCAAAAGCTGTTTCCGAAACGGTTTTTGCGCTTTCCGCAGGATAGGCCTCGATTATGTACAGCTTGTTCCCTGCCAAAGCGTAGGCGTATTTGCCGTCTGTCTTGATTATGTCGGCTTCATCAACGCCTTCGACCTGGATGTTGGTTTTTGAGTAATCAGGCGAACCGCCTGATGCGCCTGAGCTTTCGCTTGCCATCTTTGAAGTAGCCGAATACTGGACAGAGCCCAATACAAAACTGGACAGGATGTCGCCCCCGCCATAATAACGGTTGCTTGTCCTGGCGCTTTCGAAATATGCGGCAAGGTCGCTGTAGCTGTTGAACCTCTGGAGATTGCTCGGGACCGCTTCAGGCTGTGGAACACTGTTGAGCCATGCGATGGCCAGAACCATTGCAACCGCAAGCAGGCCGACCAAGGCCACAATAACCATGAAATTCCTATTTTGTTTCTCTCCAGTTTTTTCAGCCACAAAACCGCCTCCGTTGAAAGCAAAATGCTTCAAATAAATAGCGTGCCCGGTTAAAAAAAGACTTTCCTTATCGTTCGGTTTAAGGCTAACAGAGAAACAGACGGACTGGCGATGAAAAATGCGTTTGCCGGGATTCGAACCCGGGTTGCGAGCTTGGGAAGCTCGAAGCCTAACCACTGGCTGACAAACGCTTCACTCTTTGCTGCCTTTGGTAGAATATTTTGCGTCAATCAATTTTCTTATTCTTATCGCTTTCTTCGGCCCTATCTTGTCCACTTTTTCCAGTTCCTTTTCCGGCGCATTGAATACGCCCTTTATCGAACCGAATTCCTCCAAAAGCCTTTTCGCTGTTTTAGGGCCGACCAAGGGCAGGGATTCCATGACATATCTTTGCTGTTCCTGGAGAGTGAGGCCAGGCCTGCCTTTTCTGAGCGAAAGCTCGCGGTCTTTGCCTTCCTGCAGCCTTTTGGCGATAACGTAAATGAATTCTGCTGTTTCCCTTTCTGTTTCCGCAAAAAGCACAGGCACACGGTAATTCAGCGCAATTGAGGTCAGGGCGCCGATTATTGCGTGCTTGTGCACGTTGCTTAAGCCGAATATCTCGTGGGGCCTGCCTTCGATGAGGAGAAGCGGCTGTTCGTAGGATTCTGCAAGGAATACAAGCTGGGAGAAAAGCCTGCCGTCCAGGAGCGAATTCAAAAAATCCTGGGCTTCCTTTCTTTCGATTGCAACCTTGTTCGAAATGACATAGTCTGCGATTTCAAGCTGCATTTTTTTGACATCGCAGCCCATGGATTCAAGGAAATCCGGAACCTTGCAGGCGCGCTCGCGGTGGTCAGCGAACACTATAAGTTTGCCTTCTTCAGGGACAAGGGTTTGCTGCATTATCTTCTTTTCATCCTGCGCCTTTTTTTCTTCCTGTTCAGCCATTGAATTCCCCCAATTTTTTCTGTTCTTCGGGCTTTTTTGACTGCAGCCTTTTGAGGGCGCGGGTCATTTTTCCTTCCTTTTGCTTCGCGCTCCAATAAAATGCCTCATCGCGCGTGCCTTTTGCCATCAGGATTACCGCCCTTCCTTTTTTTATCCTTCCTGTGCGGCCCCGCCTCTGGATGTGCCTTATTTCGCTAGGCACGGGCTCGTAGAATACCACCAAATCACAGGCGGGGATGTCAAGGCCTTCCTCTGCAACCGAAGTGGCCACAAGCACGTTGTATTCGCCTTCCTCAAATTTTTCAATTATTTCGCCCTGTTCTTTCTGTGTGAGGCCCTTGCTTTTGCCTTTGCTTGCCTGGCCGATGAACTGCTGCACGCGCACGCCGGGCAGTTCGGCAAGCTTTCCTGCCACAAACGAAACAGAATCCCTGTAATGGTTGAATATCAAAATCCTTGAATTATGGGTTTCCTGGAACTGCGCAAGGACGATTTTTTTCAATTCAACAAGCTTGGTGTGCTCTGTTCCTTCGGCTGCCACTTTCCTTGTTTCCACTATGGCGTTCTTTATCCTTTCGTCTTTGAGAAACATGCTCAGCGCCCTCGAGCCTTTTTCCTGCTTTGCCTTTTCAAGGTTTTTTTCGAAATAATCGTTCAATGCCTGCGGCCCTTGGGTTTCAATCAGGAGCAATGCATGCGATGCCATAAGCACGCAGGCGATTTTCGAGGCCGCGGCATAAAGCGAAGGCATTTTCCTGCCATAACTCCTTATCCGCGCGCTCACCTTTATCTGCAGGTCGAGGATTCTTTTCCGACTGAAGTATTTCGGGTTGTCTGTGGGAACCATTCCGGTCCGCTTGAGGTCTGAAAGGTTCTTTTTCAGGTATGCCTGGAGGAGCAGGGAAATCCTTTCAAACTCTATCGGCAAATCTATAGAGCGCCATTCAAGGCCAACCTCATTCACATAGGGCG